>DATBBQ010000186.1:0-13534 GCA_036270915.1 Steroidobacteraceae bacterium | reverse complement strand
ATCGTGCCGTCGCTCGCGGCGAGCGCCGCGAGGCGCCGCTTGTGGACCTCCTTCTCGCGGCTGCGCTCGGCCACGTGCTCGGGCGTCGGCACCCGCCGGTCGGGCAGTGCCGCGAGCGCCCGGCGGATGTTCTCCAGCTCGCTGCTCGAGACCAGTGCCGCCACACGGTCGAGAATGCGCGGATAGGTGCGCGGATCGAGCGGCAGCCGATGCGGGCCGTAGAACACCGCAAAGGAGCCCGAGTCGCGCTCGAAACGCAGCACGAGCTCGCCGCGCTCGAGCGCAGTGGCATAGGGATCGGCGAGCACCGGTACCAGAATCTTGTGGGCGCGTTCGGCAGTAGACGGCGCCCAGTCGATGTCGAAGAACCCTGCGTATAGCGAGGACTCGCCATTTTCCAACAGGTCCATCCACCAGGCATTGTCGGTGCCGAGGATACCGACGTGGTTGGGGACGATGTCGGCGATGTGCCCCATCTGGTGCGCACGCAGTCCCGCGACCAGGCGCTGGAAGTCGGCGTCATCGCCGATTTCGGGATTGAAGGAGTTGTGATCGACGACATCGTAGCCATGGGCGCTGCCGGAGCGCGCGCGGAAATAGGGCGAACAGTAGAGATGACTGATGCCGAGTGCTGCCAGGTACGGCACGACTCCCAGCGCATCGCGGAAGGTGAAGCCCGCATTGAGCTGCAGCCGATAGGTGGCACGCGGGATGGCAGGACCCGCACCGGCCTCGCCCGCCGCGGCCTCACCCGCCGCGGGCAGCCGGCGACGCGCCTGGCGTGGCCGCTCAGGCGGGCTCACCGTGCTGCTCCAGCAGCCACAACACACTCCATGGCGCGAGCTCATTGCGTGCCAGCGCCGCGCGCACTCCCGGGTGCGTCGCGAAGATCACCCGGCCCGCTGCCCGCGCCGGAAGCGGGGCGGGTGCGGCATCCAGGTTTGCGATCAGGCGCAGCGTCTGACCGTGCCCGCTCCACTCGACCGCGAACGCGCCGCCGCGTGCCCCCGCAACGCAGTTCCCGGCGCGAAGGTACGGCAGGAGCGGCACGATATCGCGCCGCCGGATGGTGAGCAGCCGCCGATAGTGAGTAAGCACCCGTGCGTGCGCACTCGCGCGCAGCACACTCCAGTCGAGCCGCGCCGCGGCCCAGGTCGTCAACGCGCCCGGATCGGGAGCCCCGGGGATCTCCGCGGCGCGTTGCGCGCGCACCCGTTCGAGCAGCGCCGGCTCGTAATCGCAGAACCACGGGAAAGGCTGTGGACTTGCCCATTCCTCGCCCATGAACAGTAGCGGCGGTTGCGGCGCGAGCAGCACGATGGCGGTCGCCGCGCGCAGCGCCGCGGCGTCCTGGACGAGCTCACCGAGACGCTCGCCACGCGGACGGTTGCCGACCTGATCGTGGTTCTGCAGGAAGTTGATGAACGCGCTCACCGGCAGATGCGCACTACGCTCACCGCGCGCGCGCGCCGCGAAACGCGAGTGCTCGCCCTGGTAGGCGAATCCCTCCGCGAGCGCACGGCACAGCAGCGCCTGCGGGCTGTCACGGTAATCGCTGTAGTACTCCTCGCCTTCGCCGGTAAGCAGCACGTGCAGGCAGTGATGCACGTCATCGTTCCACTGCGCGTCGCAGGTATCCGGGGCGCCCTCCGGGCCGAGCAGCGCTGCGCTGTTGTGCAGATTCTCGAGTGTCAGGTAGATGGTGCGCCGGCTTCCCGGTCCGCTGCGCGCGGCGCGCACCAGCTCCGTGACGAAATGCGGCTCACTGTCGTCCTGGATGGCGTGCACCGCATCGAGACGCAGTCCGTCGATGTGGTACTCCTCGAGCCAGTAAAGTGCGTTGTGAATGAAGAAGTCGCGCACCACGCGGCTGCCCGCGCCGTCGAAATTGATCGCCGCCCCCCACGGGGTCGGGCGGTGCGTATCGAAGAACTGCGGTGCGTACAGGTGCAGGTAGTTGCCCTCCGGCCCGAAGTGGTTGTAGACGACATCGAGGACCACGGCGAGGCCGTGCCGGTGAGCGGCGGCGATCAGCGCCTTGAGCTCCTCGGGGCGGCCGTAGGAAATCTGCGGCGCGTATGGCAATACGCCGTCGTAGCCCCAGTTGCGCTCGCCCGGAAAAGCTGCGACCGGCATGAGCTCTATGGCGGTGACGCCGAGCCGCTTGAGGTGCCCGAGACGCGCCGCCACGGCCTGGTAGCTGCCCGGAATAGTGAAGGTGCCGACATGCAACTCGTAGACGATCGCCTCGTGCCAGGGCGGCGCCTGCCAGGTGGCATCGTCCCAGGCATAGGCCGCGGGATCGATCACTTCGCTCGGTCCGTGCACGCCCCGCGGATTGCAGCGCGAGGCGGGATCGGGCACTTCACGATTACCATCGATGCGGTAGCGATAGAGGCTGCCTGCTCCGGCCGCGTCAGTGAGGAGTGAGAACCAGCCGTCGCCGAGCGTGTCCATGTCGGTGCTGTGCACGGCGGCGCCCTGCGCATCGCACAGGACGAGCTCCACCCGATGCGCAGCGGGCGCCCAGAGCCTAAAGCGCACCTCACCGCTCGCGGTGAGCTCCGCGCCGAAGGGCATCTGGTAACGCCGCCGGATGGGCGCGTCAGTGTCCAAGTCGATCCTCCTTGATCAATTGGCGCTGCCGGGCACGCCTCAGCCGGCGAGCGCCGCCAGCACCCGCAGGGGCACATCCGCCCAGTCGGGACGGTGGAGCAATGCACGTTGCAGATCGGCACTGGCGCATTCCAATTCGAACAGTCGCAGCAACGGCATGACCTCCGTCAGCGATCCGTACAGGCCGCTGCCGCGCGCCACCTCGTCATAAGCAGCGAGGAAGGCATTGCGCGTCTCGCGCTCCCACATATCGAGCTGTGGCTCCCAGCGCTCGCGCTCGTTGGCGGCGATCAGCGAACACTGTTGTAACGCCATCCGCCGCGCGTAAGCAAACGCGCGCAGCATGCAGGCAACATCGGCGAGCGGGGAGCAGCGCCGGCCGTGCGCGGCGACGCTCTGGCCCGCGGCACCAACATCCGTAATGACGAAGTCGTTGCGACGCAGCAGAACCTGGCGCAGGTGGAAGTCTCCATGGCAGCGGATCTTCAATCCGCGCGGCGCGCCGCTGCTCCCTGCGCCGACGCTGCGCAGCAGCGTGGTGCGCCGTGCGAGCAGGTTTGCGGCGCTCGCCGCCGCGCCGGGCGCAAGTTGCGCCATGCGTTCGGCGAGCATCTTGAGCGCCGCGGTCAGGGCAGCGCGCGTGAGGCGCCGCCACGCCTCCACATCGCTGGGGGTGATCGGCTCGGGGACCAGGTTGGGCTCGGTGGCAGCCGCCAGCACACCGTGCAGCTGGGCGGTGCGCGTCGCGAGTCTGCCCATCAGCGACAGGTATAACCCATGGGCATCGGCAGGCGCGGCGGGCTGCGTGACGCGCTCCTCGAGGAACCGCACCAGGTGGTTGACCGTGTAGTCCCAACCGTCTCCCTGGTTGTGGACGAATCCCAGCAGCATGGCGAGCGTGTAGGGTGCCGCAGTGCCGCGCTGGTACTCGATGATGCCGGCGAGTGGCGGGGTGTTGGGGAAGTGCGCCACCTCGGTGAGATAACGCGCCAGATCTACCGCCGGACTGTCCGCCGCCAGGCGGCGGAAGAGCTTGAGGAAGAATGCGTCGCCGATGCGCACCGTGCTGCTGTTGGTTCCCTGCGGGCCCACGGGCCCGAGCGACAGCTCGCCGGGGTGAGCCGCGCGCAGCTCGGCGAAGGCGCTCGTCGGGGTACAGCGTACCTGGCCGTGCTGGCTGGTGAGCTCTCTGCCTGCGCCGATGGCATCGATCACCATGCGGCAGAAATCCTCGTCCGCCGTCGCATCGGCGAGCACACCGGTGGCGGCGTGCTGGCGCACACGTGCGAGCGCCGCCGGCAGTAAGCGGCGGTAGCGCGCCTCATCGGCATCCTCGAGGGCAATCGTCAAGGGCACGAAATAACGCCCGGCTTGTGCTCCGCTCTGCACTTCAAAGCTTGCCAACAGCCAGCGCTCGAGGTCCGGCTGCGGCAGACACCAGTCATCGAGCACGGCTCCGGCCGCGCCGGCGCCACGTGCCCCGGGGGCTGTTCCGGCCGCGAGGCCGACGGGTGCCGCCCAGCGCTGCGTCGCGAGATACCCGGGCAGCACACGCCCCTGCAGCTGCGCGCGCAGCGCACTTGCAAGGTTGGTTCGCCATGGCGCTACGCGCTCCGGAAAGAAGCTGCTCCAGCCCTCGATCAGCACGAGCACCGGCAGGTCCTCGCGCGCACCGCGCTCATCGTGCCAGGGGGGCGCCTCGGCTTCCCGGCTGAGCCGAAACCAGTAAAAGGCATAGCCCGGCAGGGTGAGGAGGTAGGGCAGCTCGCCGATCGGCGGGAAGGCTGCGCGGCCCAGCAGCTCGATCGGCACCGCGCCTTTGTGATCCGCGAGATCGAGCTCGACCGGCTGGGCAGAGCGGGCGAGATTCGCCACACACAGAATGATGTCGGCTCCGTACTCGCGCAGGTAGACGAGCACGCGCCGGTTGCCGGGACGGATGAAGCGCAGCGTCCCGCGGCCGAAGGCCTGCGAGGCACGGCGCACCTGCAAGAGACGCTTCATCCAGTTGAGCAGCGAGGAGCGGTCGCGCGTCTGCGCCTCGACGTTCACCGCCTGGTAGCCGTACACCGGATCCATGATCGGCGGCAGGAACAGTTGCTGCGGATCGGCGCGCGAGAAGCCGGCGTTGCGGTCCGGGCTCCACTGCATCGGCGTGCGCAGGCCGTTGCGGTCGCCGAGAAAGAAGTTGTCGCCCATGCCAATCTCGTCGCCGTAGTAGATGATCGGCGAGCCGGGCATGGACAGCAGCAGGCTGTTCATGAGCTTGATGCGCTCGAGATCGTTCTCGAGCAACGGCGCGAGGCGCCTGCGGATGCCGAGGTTGAGGCGTGCGCGCGGCTCGGCCGCGTAGGCCTGATACATGTAATCGCGCTCGCGGCTCGTGACCATCTCGAGCGTCAGCTCGTCGTGGTTGCGCAGGAAGATGGCCCACTGACAGCCCTCGGGAATGGCCGGCGTCTGCTCCATGATCTCCACGATCGGGTGACGGTCCTCCTGCGCGATGGCCACGTACATGCGCGGCATGAGCGGGAAGTGGTAGGCCATCTGGCACTCGTCGTGCCCGTTACCGAAGTAGTCGCACACGTCTTCGGGCCACTGATTGGCCTCGGCGAGCAGCATGCGATCTGAGTACTTGTCGCTGAGCGAGCGGCGGATCGTGCGGATGATCTCGTGCGTCTCGCGCAGGTTCTCGTTGTTCGTACCCTCACGCTCCGCGAGGTAGGGGATGGCATCCAGGCGGAAGCCGTCCACGCCCATGCGCAGCCAGGAATCCATGATGCGCAGCATCGCCCGCACGACGTGCGGATTGTCGAAATTCAGGTCCGGCTGGTGGCTGAAGAAGCGGTGCCAGTAATAAGCCTGGGCCTGCGGGTCCCAGGCCCAGTTGGAAGTCTCGGTGTCGCGGAAGATGATGCGCGTCCCCGCGTAGCGCTCCGGGGTGTCACTCCAGACGTAGTAATCGCGCTTGGGCGATCCGGGCGGGGCGCGCCGCGCCGCCTGGAACCAGGGGTGGGCGTCGGAGGTGTGATTGAGAACCAGCTCCGTGATGACCCGGAGGTTGCGCCGGTGCGCCTCGCGCACGAAGGCGCGGAACTCCCCCCGCGTGCCGTACTGCGGGTGGATGTTGCGGTAGTCGGCGATGTCGTAGCCGTCGTCGCGCCCGGGAGAGGGATAAAACGGCAGCAGCCACAGTGTGTTGACGCCGAGGTCCTGGATGTAGTCGAGCTTGCTCGTCAGGCCGGCGAAGTCGCCGCAGCCGTCGTCGTTGCCGTCAAAGAAGGCGCGGACGTGCACTTCGTAGATGACCGCATCCTTGAACCACAGGGGATCGCCATCCACGGCTTGTCTGCGTCGCGCGACCATGCGCCGGTTCTTGATTCCTAGGGTGGCGTCAGCATCACCACGGCGAGCGGCGGCAGCCGCAGGCTGAGCGAGTGGGGCTGACCGTGCGCAGCGATCGCCTCCGTATCGAGCGCACCGAGGTTACCCAGACCGCTGCCGCCGTAGTCGCCGGCGTCGCTGTTGAGACGCTCGCGCCAGCGCCCCGCGCGTGGCACACCCATACGGTAGCCCTCGCGCGGGACCGGCGTGAAGTTGCAGGCGATGAGCACCAGGCCGCCGTCGCGGCTCTTGCGCAGGAAAGAGATCACGCTCACGTCCGCGTCATCGCAATCAACCCACTGGAAGCCGGCCGCCGAGAAGTCCTCCTCGTACAGCGCCGGGGTGACACGGTACAGGAGGTTCAGGTCGCGTACCCAGCGCTGCACGCCGGCGTGCAGCGGGTACGCGAGTACGTGCCACTCGAGGCTCTCCTCGTGCTGCCACTCGCGCCGCTGGCCGAACTCACCGCCCATGAACAGCAGCTTCTTGCCCGGGTGCGCCCACATGTAGCCGAACAGCAGCCGCAGGCTCGCGAACTGCTGCCACTCATCTCCCGGCATCTTGCCGAGCAGCGACCCCTTGCCGTGCACGACCTCATCGTGCGAAAGCGGCAGCACGAAGTTCTCGCTGAACGCGTACCAGAGGCTGAAGGTGAGGCGGCTGTGGTGGTACTTGCGGTGCAGGGGATCCTGCTGCAGGTAACTGAGCGTGTCGTGCATCCAGCCCATGTTCCACTTCAGCCCGAAGCCGAGGCCGCCAAGGTAGGTCGGCCGCGATACCATGGGCCATGCCGTGGATTCCTCGGCGATCGTCTGCGTGTCGGGGTGGTCGCGGTAAACGGCCAGGTTCAGTTGCTTGAGGAACTCGACCGCCTCGAGGTTCTCGTGGCCGCCGAAGCGGTTCGGGATCCACTCGCCTTCGCGGCGTGCGTAATCGAGGTACAGCATCGAGGCCACGGCGTCCACGCGCAGGGCGTCGACATGATAGACCTCGAGCCAGAAGAGCGCGTTGCTTGCGAGGAAGTTGCGCACCTCGGCGCGGCCGTAGTTGAAGATCGAGCTGTTCCACTCGGGATGAAAGCCCTGACGCGGGTCGGCGTGCTCGTACAGGTACGTGCCGTCGAAGCGCGCCAGGCCGTGCGCGTCGCTCGGAAAATGCGAGGGCACCCAGTCGAGAATCACGCCGATGCCCTGGCGATGCAGGTGGTCGACGAGGTACATGAAATCCTGCGGCGTCCCGTAACGCGCGCTCGGCGCGAAGTAGCCGGTGACCTGATAGCCCCACGAGCCGTAGAACGGGTGCTCCATGACGGGCATCAGTTCCACGTGCGTGAAGCCGAGTTCCAACACGTAGTCGGCGAGCGCGTGCGCCAGCTCGCGGTAGCTGAGCGAGCGGTTGTGCTGCTCCGGGACGCGACGCCAGGACCCCGGATGCATTTCGTAGATCGACCAGGGGGCCGAGAGCGAGTTGTTGCCCGCGCGCCGTTGCTGCCAGGCGTCATCGCGCCACGGGAACCCCAGCTCCCAGACGACCGAGGCGGTGCGCGGCGGCACCTCGGTGCAAAAGGCGTACGGATCGCTCTTGTCGACGCTGGCGCCGTCGCGGGCCACGATGTGGTACTTGTAGAGCGCACCGCTGCGCGCTGCTGCGACGCTGCCCTCCCAGATGCCGGAAGAGTCATGGCGCGGCAACAGCGGATCGTGCCCCGGCAGCCAGCCGTTGAAGTCACCGACCACCGACACCGCCGCGGCGTTCGGCGCCCACACCGCGAAATGCGTGCCCGGCTGCGCGCCGAGCGCGTGGGCGCCCAGCTTCTCGTAGGCGCGCACGTAGGTGCCCTCGCGGAAATGATAGATGTCGTGTTCAGTAAGTAACACGCGGAAAGTCTAGCAAGTACCCGGCGAGTGTGCTGGTATGACCCGGAATGGGCGCGTCTCCGATAGTCATCGGTCATCGCGGTGCGAGCGGCTATATGCCCGAGCATACGCTTGCCTCGTACTTCCTCGCGATGCAGTACGGCGCGGACTACGTCGAGCCTGACCTGGTGATGACGCGTGACGGCGTGCTGGTCGCGCGCCATGAGAACGAGATCAGCGGCACGACCGACGTCGCCTCCCATCCGGAGTTTGCCGGGCGACATGCGCAGCGCAGCATCGACGGCCAGATGCTGAGCGGTTGGTTCAGCGAGGACTTCACGCTCGCCGAGCTCAAGACGCTGCGCGCCCGTGAGCGTATTCCGCGCGAACGCCCGGGCAACGCGCGCTTCGACGGACACTTCGAGGTGCCGACCCTCGCGGAGATTCTCGCCCTGGTGCGAGCCGTGGACGAGCAGCGCGCGGTGCGTGCGCGCGAGCTCGGGCGACCGGCGCCGCCGCGAGTGGGTGTCTATCCCGAGACCAAGCACCCGAGTCACTTTGCAGCGCGCGGACTTGCCATGGAGGCGCCGCTGCTCGCGGGGCTGGAGCGCTACGGCTACCGCGGCCGCGATGCCCCGGTGTGGCTGCAGTCCTTCGAGGTCGGCAACCTCAAGGCACTCGCGCGCGTGACGGAGCTGCGGCGTGTGCAGCTCATCGATTCAAAGGGGTCGCCATACGATCAGTCGCTCGCGGATGACGGCCACACCTACGCTGACCTCATCACGCCGCGCGGGCTGCGCGAGATCGCTCGCTACGCTCAGGGCATCGGTCCCGACAAACTCCTGGTCATTCCGCGCGTCGGCGACGCGAGCCTCGGCAAGCCGACCTCACTCGTGCCCGACGCGCACGCCGCGGGGCTCGTGGTGCACCCTTGGACCTTCCGCGCGGAGAACGCCTTCCTGCCGAGGGAATTTCGGCGCGGCGACGTCAGTTCGCAGTACGGCGACCTGCAGGGCGAGCTGCTCGCCTACCTCGACAGCGGAATCGACGGGTTCTTTACCGACCAGGCTGACATCGGCGTCGCGGCACGCAACGCCTTCACGGCCAGGCGCGCCTAAGTTCAGCTCGGCCGGCGCCGGGCGGAGCTGCTTACGAATACCAGTGAGTCACCGGTCTCGCGCGGCGGCGCGCTCGCGCCCCCCTCGAGATAGGCGCGCACGCGCGTGCTCGCGGTCTGCGCGGCGCTGATCGCGGAGGTCGCCTCGACCGGCTGGCCGAGCAGGTAGCCCTGCACACCGATCGGTCCGCAGTCGGCGAGAAAGTCCAGCTGCGTGCGTCGCTCGACGCCTTCGGCCACGACCTGCAGGCCGAGTCCGTGACAGAGCGCCACGATCGAGCGCACGATCGCCGCCGAGCGCGGGTTGCTGTCGACGCCGGCGACCAGGAGCCGGTCGAGCTTCACGCGCGTGATCGGCAGCTGCTCGAGCGAGGTGAGCGAGGAGTAGCCGATGCCGAAGTCATCGAGCGCCACGGCGACGCCCAGGGCCCGCAGGCGCCGAAGCGATTCGATCGTGGTCGGCCCGGTCTGGAAGACGGTCTCGGTGATCTCCAGCTCGAGCGCACTCGCCGGCAGCCCCGTGACCTCGAGCGTGCGGGCGACGTGTTCTACGAAGTCGCTCTCGAAGAACTGTGGCGGCGACACGTTGATGGCAACGCTCGCGCGCCGCCAGCCCTGGGTGCGCCATTTGGCCGCGGCCGCGGCCGCGGAGTGCAGAATCCAGCCGGTCAGTTCCTGAATGAGGCCGGTCTTCTCCGCGACCTGGATGAACTCGCCTGCGGTCGCGATCCGCCCGTTGGGCATGCACCAGCGCAGGAGTGCCTCGAGCCCGGTGACCTCGCCGGTGTGCAGCGACACGTGCGGCTGGTACATGAGCAGCAGCTCGTTGTTCTCGACCGCGCGCCGCAGCGACTGCTCCAGACGGAAGCGCTGGGCGGCCGCGTCGTAGAGCGCGGGGCTGTAGAGCGCGAAGCGGTTGCGGCCGAGTTCCTTGGCGCGAAACAACGCCACGTCCGCGGCGCGCAGCAGGCCTTCGGCGTCCGCGGCGTGGTCCGGGTAAAGGCTCGCGCCGACGCTGGCGCTGGTGGTGAGCAGCCGCCCGTCGACCGTCAGCGGCTGCTGCAGCGTGCTCACCACCTGTGCGGCGTGCTCCTCGACCTCGGCGCTCGACTTCACGTTCTCCAGCAGTACGGTGAACTCATCCCCGCCGAGGCGCGCGAGCAGTCCGGTGGTTCCGGTGGCATCGCGCAGCCGCGCCGCGATGTGCTGCAGCACGCGGTCGCCAAAACTGTGACCGAGCGTATCGTTGATCGACTTGAAGTTGTCGACGTCCACGAACAGCAGCGCGACGCGCTGACCCGCGGCGGCACGCCCCAGCGCGGTCTCGAGCCGGCTGGCGAGCTTGCGCCGGTTGGGCAGCTGGGTGAGCGGGTCGTGGTAGGCGAGGTGATGGAGCTGGCGGGTGCGCTCGGCGACGTGGCGCTCGAGCTCGACCTGGTGGGCACGCAGTTCCGCTTCCGCGTGCTCGATGCGATCGGCCATGGCGTTGAAGGATTCGGCGAGCTCGTCGACCTCCGCCGAGCCGCCGCGCGGTGCGCGCGCGGCGCGGTCTCCTGCGGCCACGCGCCGGGTAGCCGTCGTCAGGCGCCTGATCGGCACGCTGATGCTGGCGACCAGCAGGACCGACACGAACAGCAGCAGTCCCACGACCACGGCCGCGCTCGTGCGCAGGGTGCGCTCGGCCTGCTCGGCGGCGGCGGCGGCGTGCTGCGCGACCGTAAGCAATCCGCGCCGCGCCGGCTTCTGCAGCTCCTCCTGCACCGCCGCGGTGAGTGCCGCGCTGTCCTCGAGCAGGTTGTGCCACTGCGGACCGCTGAGCGCATCGTAGCGGGCGATCTGCTGGCGCAGACGCACGGCCTCATTGAAGTCCTGACGCAGCAGCGCGAGCCATGCGCGCCCCGGGGATAGCATGAGCTCGGCGGAGTTCAGCTCCAGGAGCGCCTTGAAGTCTTCCTCGCGCCGCGTCGCGCCGCTCGTGTCGGCGTTGCCGCGCACGGCGTTGATCGCGGTCTCGAGTTCCGCCAGCGAGCGGCGCCCGATGACCTGCGTGCCGTTGATGGCGAGGCCGGAGCCGCCGGCCGACGCGATGAGTTCGTAGACGCGGTTGAGTGCCGCCTGACGCTCCTCGGCCCACTGGGCGCGCTGCGCGGCGTGGCTCGCCAGCGTGCGCGCGTCGGCGATGTGACGCGTCAGCCGCGCCCGCAGTGCCAGCGCGGCCGGGGGCACGCGCGGGGACTGGGCGCGCCCGTAGTAGCCGGCCATGGCGTTCTCGAGCGCGTCGCCCGCGGCGGTGATGCTCTTGAAGTCGGCGCCGCTGCGCGCCTCGATGTATTCGACGACCGAGCCGTCGTACGCGACCAGCCGCTCGAGTACGGCATTCGCGCTGCTGGCGATCGGCTCGTTCTCCTCCTGCACGATGCGCACCGCCTGCAGTGCCTCGCGCGTCGTGCGGGTCGAGACGTCCTCGGCGGCGATGAGCACCGCAGCCACTGCGGCCAGGCCCAGTCCGAGCCGCCAGCCGATGCCCAGGCGCCAGCGCCGCCGGGCCGCCCGTGCAGGCGTCACGCTCGGGGCGACATGGGGTGGATCGGGCTGCATTTGCTCGCATGCGACATATGTCGCGTCCGCAGGCTTGGAATTGGTCTGGGCCAGTGAGCATGATGCGCGTGCGCACGGCCACGCTTCCGTGGCCGCCATCGCATAACGCGCAGCCCGGAGCGCTCAGCGCTGGGGGTGCAGGCGGGTGGCGGGGCTTGGCGGCCGGCGCGGACCACCGGCGAATGCCCTTCAATGTCCTATACTAGCGGCATCGATGAAGGGTGCCCGAAGAGCATGACCGAGCTGGCCGATACGTTCGACGCGGCCTTCTCCAAGGCCGTCGATCTGGGGAACCGGATCGCCGACAAGGACAAGGACGCGGATCTGTGGGATATCGCTGACGGCTTACTGGCCGGCGCGATTCAATACTGGCTGTATTCCCGTCAGCCCTGCGGCGACCCTCGCTGTCAGGACTGCATGCCGATCAGCACAGCGCAGGGCCGCATGGCGGAGCTCAAGCGACTCATCGATCAGCTCGCCTCCGAGAGCGAGTACTTCCACACCCCGACCGACGCCAACGCCGGGCGCGCCTAGCGCGGGCGGCGCCCTCAGCCGGCCGCCTTGGCGGCGAGTCCCCCGGCGACCTCATCGAGCGCGAGCTCGAGCAGGTGAAAGCCTTCCTTGAGCAGCGCCTCCGTGATCGTGAGCGGCGCGAGGAAGCGGATCACGTTTGCGTACACGCCGCACGAGAGCAGCACGAGACCGTGACGCCCGGCGGCCTGCACGAGTGCCTTGGTGAGCTCGGCATCGGGCGCGTCGGCGCGTGCGTTCTTCACCAGCTCCATCGCCACCATCGCGCCGAGTCCGCGCACCTCGCCGATGCACGGGAAGCGCACCTGCAGTCCCTTCAGGCGCGAGGTCATGAAGCGGCCGATGTCCTGGGCGCGCTTGAGCAACTGCTCCTCGCGCAACACCTCGAGCACCGCCAGTCCCGCCGCGCACGCGAGCGGTGAGCCGGCGAAAGTGCCACCGAGACCTCCGGGGACCGGCGCGTCCATGATGTCGGCCTTGCCGATGACGCCCGCGAGCGGCACGCCGCCCGCGACACTCTTGGCGATCGTGATGAGGTCCGGTTCGATGCCGGAGTGCTCTACGGCGAACATCCGCCCGGTGCGACCGAAGCCCGACTGGATCTCATCGACGATCAGCACGATGCCGTGGCTGTCGCAGAGGCTGCGCAGTCGGCGCAACAGCTCCGCCGGCGCGCCGTAGAAGCCGCCCTCACCCTGGACCGGCTCGATGATGATCGCCGCGACTCGCGCGGGATCAACGTCCTCCTTGAACAGCCTGTCGAGCGCGAGGAAGGAGTCCTCGACCGTCACGCCGTGGTAGGGCATCGGGAAGGGCAGGTGATAGACCTCCGGAAGCATCGGGCCGAAACCGCTCTTGTAGGGAGTCACCTTGCCGGTGAGGCTGATGCAGGCGAGCGTGCGTCCATGGAAACCGCCGGAGAAGGCGATGATCGCCGAGCGCCGGGTGTGAAAGCGCGCGATCTTGACGGCGTTCTCCACCGCCTCCGCGCCGGTGGTAAGGAAGATGGTCTTCTTCGGGGTGGCGCCGGGGGCGAGCGCGTTCAGCTGCTCGGCGAGCGCGACGTAGCTCTCGTAGGGCGTCACCTGGAAGCAGGTGTGGGTGAGCTTCGCCAGCTGCGCGGCGATCGCCTGCGCGACCTTGGGGTGCACGTGCCCGGTGTTGAGCACCGAGATGCCGCTCGCGAAGTCGATGTAGCGCCGGCCCTCGACGTCCCACAACTCGGCATTACTCGCCCGTTCGGCGTACACCGCGAGTGAGTTGGTCACGCCGCGCGGCACGGCTTGCTGGCGGCGGTTATGCAGTTCGGCATTTGAGGTCACGATGGCTTCCTTGGGCGCAAATTGCGCCGTGGACGCGACTCAGAAGCTTGAGCCGCTAGACACACACGTCGCCGGACGGCGCGCTCAGGTTGGGAGTCGCGGCCGCGCCC
>DATBBQ010000185.1:0-47003 GCA_036270915.1 Steroidobacteraceae bacterium | reverse complement strand
GATTGGCGCCGCAGGCGATGATCTCATCGCCGCGCACCAGTACCGCGCCCACCGGCACCTCCCCGGCCGCCGCAGCCGCGCGCGCCTGCTCAAGAGCCGCGCGCATGAAGCCAGCGTCGCGTCCGAGCTCAGCCACCGCCGCCATGCGACTCGCTCGGGACCGGTGGCGACGGCGGCAGGAACAGTGCCGGATCGACGAAGATCGTATTCAGCGCGACGCCGAAGTGCAGATGCGGCCCCGTCACGCGCCCCGTAGCGCCGACCTTGCCGAGCAGCGCCCCGGCCTTCAGGTGCTGCCCCGGGTGCACGCCGATTTCGCTCAAGTGACAGTACATCGTGACGAGTCCGCCCCCGTGGTCGAGTATCACCGTGTTGCCATTGAAGAAGTAGCTGCCGGTATCCACCACGACTCCATCCGCCGCCGCGTGAATGGGCGTGCCCGTATCGGCGGCTATGTCCATGCCCGAGTGCGGATTGCGGGGCTCGTTGTTGAATACGCGCCGCAAACCGTACGAGCTCGAGCGCACGCCGGGCACGGGTGGCAGCAGTCGCAACGTGGCCGGAGCGTGCTCGCTGTACGTGGCGACGGCGGCATGAATGTGCGGCTGCTCGCGCTCGATGCGTTTCAGGTCCTTCGGCGACGGGGTCACCTGGCGCTGCGGCACCGTCAGGCGCTGCACGGTGTACTCCTTGTCCTTGATCGCAAAGGACACATGCCTCTCCGAGCCGCTCGCATCGCGCAGCCGGATGAACGCGTCGCCGGGGGGCTGCGACAGTGGGATGCCGACCACGGCAAGCCAGCGATCGTCGTCTCGCAACACGAGCACACGGTGGTCATCGAAGGTCGCGAGCGGGGCTTGGTCGTCGGCGGGGCCCAGCGGGAGGAGCGCCACACCGCCCGGCACGAGTTCCTCCTGCGGCAAGGCGGGCGCGCCGGTCGGGACGGCCGCCACCGCGAGCGTGCCGAGCCCGAGTACCCACAAGGCGGATGACCATTTGACGAGCCGACCGCACCGTCCCCGGGGGATTGGCTGCTGCCCGGAGCGCATCCTCAGGAGTTCTCCCGCTTGGCTACCACCCGCGCGCTCAGCGCGCCGTGCACCAGACGCGCCTCGATCGTCTCGCCGACGCTCACCGCCGCCGCATCAGTGAGCAGTGTGCCATCGGCACGGGTCACGATCGCGAATCCGCGCGCAAGAGTCGCGAGCGGACTCACCGCGTTGAGCGCGCGCTGAGCCAGCGCGAGCCGCCCGGCGCTGCGCGCGGTGAGCGCTGCAATTGCGCGGCCGAGCCGTGCCTGCAGGTTGCCCTGGTGCGCCAGATGCTCACGCAGCAACGGCTGCAGCGAATGGCGCTCGAGGCGCGCACGAGCTTCGCTGACGCGTGCGTCCCTGGTGCCGAGAAGCGCGCGCATCGCCGTCTCGAGGCGCGCGGCAAACTCATCAAGGCGCTGTGCCTGCTGCGTCAGACGCACGCCGGGGTGAGCGAAGCGCAGGCGCCGCTGCGCCGCTTCGAGACGCAGCCGCGCGACCCGCAGCTCACGGCGCCAGCCCGCGTGCAGCCGCGACTCAGTGCGCTCCAGAACGTCGAGACAGGCCCGACGGTCCGGCACGACGAGTTCCGCTGCGCCGGAGGGCGTCGGAGCGCGCGCATCGGCTACCAGATCGGCGATCGTGAAGTCGGTCTCGTGTCCCACCCCGCTCACGATCGGCAGCCCACAGGCGTGAATCGCGCGCGCCACGCGCTCATCGTTGAACGCCCAGAGGTCCTCGAGCGAGCCGCCGCCGCGGGCGAGAATGAGTACGTCACACTCGGCGCGTGCGGAAGCCGCCGTCAACGCCCGCACCAGCGCCGGCGCCGCGGCGGCGCCCTGCACGGGCGTCGGATAGATCAGCACGGTCGCAGGCGGGTAGCGCCGCGCGAGGATGTGCAGCACATCCCGCAGTGCCGCCCCGCTCGGGGAAGTGATGACGCCGACGCGCTTAGGGAAGCGTGGCAGGGCGCGCTTGCGCTGAGTCGCGAACAGACCCTCGGCGCTCAGCAGGCTCTTGAGGCGCTCGAACTCGCGCTTCAGGGCACCGACACCGGCCTCTTCGAGGTGCTCGACGAGCAGCTGGTACTCACCGCGCGCCTCATAGACACTGAGCCGCCCGCGCAGCAGTACGTGGCTGCCGGCGCGCGGCGTGAAGCCGACCAGCACGTTCTTCAGCCGGAACATCACGCAGCGCAGCTGCGCGTCCCGGTCCTTGAGTGAGAAGTACCAGTGCCCGGACGCGGGCTGGGAAAAGTTCGACAGCTCACCCTCCACCCATATCACGCCAAGCCCGCGATCCAGCAGGGCGCGCACCTCCCGGGTCAGGCGGGTAACGCTGTAAACCTCGCGCACCGGGGCGGTGACGTTGCGGATTTCGGGACTGACTGGCATGGGTCGTGCGGTTTCCGACGGTAAGCCCTCTGGCGACGAAGCTTACCGCACCCCTTGGGCGCCCCGCTGTGCCGGGCTCACGGGTCGTGTGTCACCCTCCCCGCCGCGCGCGGCGCGTGCTCTTCGAGCCGGGGTACGTAAGGAGCCAGGGCAAAGCTGAACTCGTCGCACCGTGCCGCGCGGCGCGCGGAATCATTTAGCTTTGTCGACATCCGGATCCGCCGGACGGCGGCCGCCCAGCCTTAAGAAGTGTCAGGCGACCCGCGCGACGGTCACCCGCGCCGGGATCGTGCCCCTGCTGCGCGTCGGGCGCGGATGCTAACATCGGCGGATTCCTTGCCAACACTGACGAGAAACGGAGATGCCCATGGCCGATGCTCCCGACCTCAACATCAGCAGACGTGACTTCGTGCAGGGCGCCGCGTCCGGTGCGGCGCTGGCGGCCGTGCCCGGGATGGTGCTCGCGGCCGCGGCGCAGGAGGCCGACAAGGGTGCGGTGCTTGCGCAGATACCGAAGATGCACGACGCGAACCTGCAGCGTCTGCAGCAGTGGATCGCACTGCCGTCGATCGCGGCGGAGGATCGCAACTACCCGCAGGGCCCTGAGCACATGGCGCAGCTCGCGCGCGACGCGGGCTTCACCAACGTCAAGCTGGTGCCGACGGACGGCAAGCCCGGAGTCTTTGGCAAGATCGACGCCGGGGCGCGCAACACGCTCGGCATCTATTTCATGTACGACGTAAAGCAGTTTGTTCCCGCCGAGTGGAGCTCGCCACCACTCGAGGGTCGCCTCGTGAGCAAGGAAGGGCTCGGCACCGTGTGCATGGGGCGCGGAGCGGTGAATCAGAAGGGACCGGAGAACTCCTTCCTCAGCGCTCTCATGGCTTTCAAGGCGGCCGGCAAGAAGCTGCCGGTGAACCTGGTCCTCGTGTGCGAGGGCGAGGAGGAGATCGGCTCGCCGCATTTTTACCAGGTCATCCAGACCCCCGATGTACTCGCCGAGCTCAAGAAGTGCAGCGGTGTCTTCATGCCGGAAGCCGCGCAGGACCGGGACGGCGGCGTGCAGGTCTCACTGGGAGCCAAGGGTGTAGTGGAGCTGGAGCTGGTTTCGAGCGGCGAGCGTTGGGGCCGCGGGCCCTCACACGACGTGCACTCGAGCCTCGAGGCGATGATCGACTCGCCCAGCTGGCACCTGGTGCAGGCCCTCAATACGCTGGTCGAGAAGGACGGGCACACACCGGCTGTCGAGGGCTTCTTCGAGAAGGCGAAGCCGCTCAGCGCCGCGCAGGAAAAGATGGTGCGCGAGCATGCGGCCAAGAGCTCCGAGGCCCTCGCGAAGGCGAACTACGGCGCCAAGCACTGGGTTCATGACGTCGACTGGGTGCAGGCTCAGCTGCTGCTCGCCTCCAAACCCACGATCAACATCGAAGGGCTGGTGGGCGGCTACACCGGACCGGGCGGCAAGACCGTCCTGCCGCACCGCGCGGTCGCCAAGATCGACATGCGTCTCGTGCCGGACATGACCGCCGCGGACACCCTCGCGAAGCTCAAGGCGCATCTGGCGAAGCAGGGCTTCGCCGATGTCGAGGCCAACATGAGCGGCGGCTACGATCCGACGCAGACCGACCCAAACAGCAAGCTGATCCAGACGCAGCTGGCCGTGTACCGGCGGCTGGGACTTGATCCGCTGCTGTGGCCGCGCTCGGCCGGGTCCTGGCCGGGCTATGTGTTCACCGGCGCGCCGCTGAACCTGCCCGCGGGGCACTACGGCCTCGGCAACGGCACCGGCGCGCACGCTCCCGACGAGTACTATCTGATCGAGTCGACCAACCCCAAGGTGCAGGGCCTGGACGGCGCGGTCGCCTCGTTCGTCGAGTACCTCTACGCGCTGGCCTGAGCGCGTCGCCCGCATCGGGCAAAAGGCCGTCCGCGGGGCTACGGGGCGCGTGCCCCGGTTCTGTTAAGCCCCTGCGGGCGGCGCGCGGGCGCGCCCGCGGTTTACCGCCGAGGCCCGGGCGCATATAATTGCGCATGCGCATCCTCGAAGAAGCTCTCACCTTCGATGACGTCCTGCTGGTTCCGGCCTACTCGGACATTCTGCCCCGGGAGGTCGACCTCTCCAGCCGCGTCACCCGACGAATCACCCTGAACGTTCCGCTGCTGTCGGCGGCCATGGACACGGTCACCGAGGCGCGCCTGGCGATCACGATCGCCCAGGAAGGCGGCATGGGCATCATCCACAAGAGTATGAGCATCGAAGCCCAGGCTCGCGAGGTCGACCGGGTGAAGAAGTTCGAGAGCGGTGTGATCAAGGATCCGATCACCGTCTCCCCGAACATGAGCATCCGCGAGGTCATCGCGCTGACGCGCGCGCGCGGCATATCCGGCGTGCCGGTGGTAGTCGGTAAGAAGGCGGTCGGAATCGTCACGCACCGCGACCTGCGGTTCGAAGAGAAGCTCGAAGCGCCCGTCTCCTCGGTGATGACGCCCCAGGAGCGCCTGGTGACGGTGCGCGAAGACGCGCCCAAGGACCAGGTGCTTGCGCTGCTGCACCGGCACCGCATCGAGAAGCTGCTCGTCGTAAACGCCGCCCACGAGCTCGTGGGCATGATCACCGTCAAGGACTTCCAGAAGGCCAACGAATTCCCGCGCGCCTGCAAGGACGACGGCGGGCGACTGCGCGTCGGTGCTGCCGTGGGCACCACGCCGGACACGCTCGAGCGGGTCGCCGCGTTGCGCGAGGCGGGCGTGGATTTGGTCGTGGTCGACACGGCGCATGGTCACTCCAAGGGGGTCCTCGATACCGTACGGCGCATCAAGGCGCGGTGGGCCGACAGTCAGGTGATCGCCGGCAATATCGCCACCGCCGAGGCCGCGCGTGCCCTGGTCGACGCCGGCGCGGACGCCGTGAAGGTCGGCATCGGTCCCGGGTCGATCTGCACGACGCGCATCGTCGCAGGTGTCGGAGTGCCGCAGATCTCCGCCGTTGCGAACGTCGCCGACGCCCTACGCGCCAGCGACGTCCCAGTGATATCCGACGGCGGCATCCGCTTCTCGGGCGACATCGCCAAGGCGATCGCCGCCGGGGCGCACGCCGTAATGATCGGCGGCCTGTTCGCCGCGACCGAGGAGTCCCCGGGGGAGGTCGAGCTCTACCAGGGAGCCTCCTACAAGTCCTACCGCGGCATGGGCTCACTCGGCGCCATGGGTGAGCGGCACGGATCGGCGGACCGCTACTTCCAGGACGACGCCGCCACAGAGCTCGAGAAGCTCGTCCCCGAGGGCGTCGAGGGGCGCGTCCCCTACAAGGGAAGCGTCGTGACGATCCTGCAGCAGCTCGGTGGCGGCCTGCGTGCGGCGATGGGCTACACGGGCAGCCGCAACATCACCGAGATGCGCACGCGGCCGGTGTTTGTGCGCATCACGAGCGCCGGGGTGCGCGAAAGCCACGTACACGACGTGACGATCACCAAGGAGGCACCCAACTATCGGGTGTCCTGACGGTTCTGGGATGGCAAGTGTTCCGCGACCCGACGCCAGTCCACAGCGCGCCGCCGCTGCGCATCCGGACATCCACGCCCACCGTATTCTCGTCCTCGACTTCGGTGCCCAGTACACGCAGCTGATCGCCCGTCGCGTGCGCGAGCTGGGCGTCTATTGCGAGATCTACCCGTGGGACGTGAGCGAGGCGGAGGTGCGCGCCTTCCGGCCGGGCGGCGTGATTCTCTCCGGCGGACCCGAGTCGGTGACCGATGCGGATCCTCCGCGTGCCCCGGCCGCGGTGTTCGAACTCGGCGTGCCGGTGCTCGGCATCTGCTACGGCATGCAGACCATGGCGCAGCAGCTGGGCGGGCGCGTCACACCCTCATCCGAGCGCGAGTTCGGCTACGCCGAGGTCACCGTCACCGGCGGCTCGCGGCTCCTCGAGCACTTGGCGGACCGGCGCACCGCGGGCGGTAACGCCGTGCTCGACGTGTGGATGAGCCATGGCGACCGCGTCGCGACGCTGCCGCCGGGCTTCACCGCCGACGCGACCACCGCCAGCATTCCTTTCGCCGCGATGAGCGACGAGCGGCGCCGCTTTTACGGCGTGCAGTTCCATCCGGAAGTGACGCACACGGTGCAGGGCGCCCGCCTGCTCGAGCGTTTCGTACGCGAAATCTGCGGCAGCGATGCGCTCTGGAGCGTCGGTAACATCATCGAGGATGCGATCGAGCGCGTCCGTGCCAGGGTCGGGGGCGCCCGGGTGCTGCTCGGGCTGTCCGGGGGAGTCGACTCCTCGGTGGTCGCCGCCCTCTTGCACCGGGCCATCGGCGGGCAGCTGGTGTGCGTGTTCGTCGATCACGGGCTGTTGCGCCTCGGTGAAGGCGACCAGGTCATGAGCACCTTCGCGCAGCACCTCGGCGTCGAGGTGATCCGGGTGGATGCGGAGGCGCGCTTTCTCAAGGCGCTCGCGGGTGTCACCGATCCCGAGGCCAAGCGCAAGATCATTGGCCGCACCTTCGTCGAGGTGTTCGACGAGGAAGCGCACAAGCTCAGCGGGGTGCGCTTCCTGGCCCAGGGTACGATCTACCCCGACGTGATCGAGTCCGCCGGGGCGCGCACCGGCAAGGCGCACGTCATCAAGTCTCATCACAACGTCGGCGGGCTGCCCGAAAAGATGCACCTGCAGCTGGTGGAGCCCCTGCGCGAGCTCTTCAAGGACGAGGTGCGGCGGCTGGGAGTTGAGCTCGGTCTGCCCCGCGAGATGGTGTATCGCCATCCGTTCCCCGGTCCCGGGCTCGGGGTGCGCATACTCGGCGAGGTACGCAAGGAGTACGCCGACCTCCTGCGGCGCGCCGATGCCATCTTTATCGAGGAACTGCGCAACCACGACCTCTACGATCGCACCAGCCAGGCGTTCGCGGTCTTCCTGCCGGTTCGCTCGGTCGGGGTGATGGGCGACGGACGTCGCTATGACTACGTCATCGCGTTGCGCGCCGTGGAGACCGTGGACTTCATGACCGCGCACTGGGCGCGCCTGCCGTACGAGTTCCTCGACCACGTCTCGCGGCGCATCGTCAATGAGGTCACCGGTATCTCGCGGGTCGTCTACGACATCTCCGGTAAGCCTCCGGCAACGATCGAGTGGGAATAATCGGCAAAGGTAGCGCTGCGCAAGTCCCCTTTACTCCTGGCACGGCTCCCCCGTGAGCGCGGCGGCCAGCCCGGGGGCGCGAACCTCGCTCGTGCCCTTCGCCGTTGCGAGCATCGCTGTCAGCCTCGCGGTGCTCGGTCTTAAGTACCTCGCGTACGTCGTCACCGGCAGCATTGCCCTGCTCTCGGATGCGATCGAGACCACACTCAACGTCCTCACTGCCGTTGCCGCTTTGGTGGCAATTCGCATCAGTGCCCGACCCGCGGATGCCGATCACCCGTATGGACACGCCAAGGCGGAGTATTTCTCCGCCGTGCTCGAGGGAGTGCTCATCATCGTGGCGGCTCTGGCAATCCTGCACGAGGCATGGGACGGGTTCCACAACCCGCGCCCGCTCGACGCGCCGGCGCTCGGAGTCGGCATCAGTGCCGCCGCCACGGTGCTCAACGGCATCTGGAGCCGGATGCTGATCGTCACGGGGCGCCGACGCCGCTCGCCGGCGCTGGTGGCGGACGGGACCCACCTGCTTACCGACGTGTGGACCTCGGGCGGCGTCATTCTCGGGGTCGTGCTGGTCGCCCTGTCCGGCTGGTTGGTACTCGATCCGCTGATCGCCGCGCTCGTCGCGCTCTACATCGTGTGGTCTGGATGGGGGCTGGTGCGCGAGAGCGTCGACGGTCTCATGGACGCGGCAGTCCCTCCCGAGGAACTCGACGCGATTGAAGCCACCGTCCGCGCAAACCTGGGCGACGCCATCGAGGCGCACAGCCTGCGGTCGCGTCGCGCCGGACGCGTCACCTTCATAGACTTCCACCTGGTCGTCGACCGCCGTATGAGCGTGGAGCGGTCGCACGCGATCTGCGACTGCATCGAGGCTGCGCTGAAGGCTGATCAACCTGACAGTCTGATATCGATCCACGTGGAGCCGGACAACGAGCGACGCGGCGGTCCGATCCGGATGACGGGGCAGGACTGAGAGAGGCTGCATTTCTTCTCTCTATTCTCCGAGTCGTGCCGGTAGGTAAACTTGCTCGCGAGTGACTAAGCGCCGGCAGATTCAGCCGCTGACCCGCCCGAGGTGACACCTATGACTTCCCGGAGAGGCTTCCTCAAGACGAGCGCGGCACTCGCGCTGGGCGCGACGGGCAGGGCCTCGGCGGCGGCCGCAAAGAAGGCCCCGTCCCCTGCCCACGACGGACCACGCGAGATGCCCACAGGACTCACTCTGCTGTCGATCCAGGGTGGCGACGGCACCGACGGGCTCGGAGTCAAGCTCAGCGACGGGGTCGTACTGGACGTGCGCCGCGCGTGCCACCTGCTCGGCATGTCGGCACCGGCGACTCTCGATGAACTCCTCAAGGAGGGCAATGCGCGCGCCCTGAAGGCGCTGATATCCGCCGCGCAGGGTTCGACCAGGGCAGCGCCCGCGCGGGTGCAAGAATCGTCCATCACCTTTGGCAAGCTCTTCAGCAATCCCGGCAAGATCGTCTGCATCGGTCTCAACTACCGGGCGCATGCGCAGGAAGCCAACCTCAAGATCCCCAGCGTCCCGATCCTGTTCAACAAGTACAACAACGCACTCGCCGCACACAACTGCACCATCCGGCTGCCGCCGCCGCAGATCGCCTACAAGTTCGACTACGAGACGGAGCTGCTGATCGTCATCGGCAGACGGGCGCGCAACGTACCCGAGGCCGAGGCACTCGACTGCGTGGCCGGCTACTGCACGGCACACGACTTTTCGGCGCGCGACCTGCAGCTGGAGACCCCGAGCGGTCAGTGGATGATCGGCAAGACGCTGGACAGCTTCGGGCCGATCGGCCCGTACTTCGTCTCGGCGGACGTGGTCGGCGACCCCAATAATCTCAAGATCCAGACGCACGTAAATGGCGAGGAACGGCAGTCATCCAACACCAGCCTTATGATCTTTAATCCGCAGAAACTGATCGCCTACATCAGCAAGATGTGGACTCTCGAGCCGGGCGACATCATCTGGTCCGGCACGCCGGAGGGCGTGATTCTCGGCTACCCCAAGGACAAGCAGGTGTGGCTCAAGGCCGGTGACGAGATCGTCAGCACGATCGACAGGCTCGGCTCGCTGCGCTTCAGACTCGCCTGAGCTGCTCGACTGCCCTGCCGCCGCCGGCCACGCCTCAGCGGGCCGTTCCGCTGCGGTGCTGGTCAAACCAGCCCGCGACGTACAGCATCTTGGCGACGTGGTGGCTGGGTCGCCTCGCGATACCGTGCGGCTCCTCGGGCACGCGCACCAGTACGCTTTCGATGTTGCGCAGCTTCAAAGCCTCGTAGAACTGCTCCGCCTCCGAGATCGGCGTGCGATAGTCGGCTTCCCCGGTCATGAGCAACGTCGGCGTCTTCACCACGCCGACTCGGGTGATGGGTGAGCGTGCCACGTACTGGTCGGCGTTGTCCCAGGGGTTGCCAGGGAACCAGTACTTGGTGATGAAGGGGATGTCCGAGGTGAGCGCGAAGCTGTACCAGTTGATCACCGGGTACAGCGACGCCGCCGCACGAAAACGCTCGGTGTGCTCGATCATCCAGCAAGTGAGCACGCCCCCACCGCTGCCGCCGGTGACAAACAGGTTGTCCGTGTCGACGAATCCCTTGGCGACCACGGCGTCGACGCCGCTGTTGAGGTCGTAGAAATCGTCGCCGGGATAGGCCTGATGGATGAGGTTAGCGAATTGCTCGCCGTAGCTGGTGCTGCCGCGCGGGTTGGCATAGAAGAGCACGTAGCCTCGCGCGGCGTACACCTGCTTTTCGAAATCGAAACGATCGCCATAGTCGCCGAACGGGCCGCCGTGTATCTCGAGGATGAGCGGGTACTTCTTCGCCGGGTCGAAGTCCGGCGGATAGATGATCCAGCCCTGGATGCGCCGCTGGTCTTTAGATGACTCGTACCAGATCTCCTCCACGCGGCCGGGCGGCTTCTGCGTCAGCAGCTCCTGGTTGAGCGCGGTCAGCGGGCGCGGCTCGCCACGCGACCAGAGCGCTACATTCCCGGGAACGGTTGCGTTGCCGCTGGTGAAGGCGATCGCCCCGGTGCGGCTGACCGAGAAGCTTCCGCCGCCGTAGGCGCTCTCGGTGGAGGCGACATGATCGGCGATTTTGCGCACCTTGCCCCCGAGCGAGACCAGGGCGAGTTTCGTATCGCCTTCGTCATCGTACAGGAAGTAGACGCCCGAGCTGTCCGGCGCCCAGCGCGGGCTTTGCACATCCCGGTCCAGGGAGTCCGAAACCGCGTGCGATCCGGTGCCGTCGCGGGCCATGACGTACAGCTTGCGCGTCTGGTGACCCTGATACCGGTCATCGAAGCCCGTGTAAGCGATCCAGCGGCCGTCGGGCGAGAGCACGGGTTCATCATCGGGGCCCTTGCGATGCGTGAGCGCGCGCAACGTGCCGTCCGCGATGCCGAGCTCGTAGACCTCGCTGTCAAAGGGCTCGAGGTCGGCGTCCGGATGACGATTGATGGACACGATGAGATGACGGCCGTCCTTTGACCACACCGCCCTGTTGGCCGTGAGCGGATCCCCGCCGTTCGGAAAGTCATCCGAGGTGAGCTGGCGCGGTGTACCGCCCTCTGCCGAGACGACGAACAGCTGACGGAAGCCGTTCTTCAGGTAGCCGAGGCCGTTGAAGCGATAGACCAGGCGATCGTATGCGGTCGGCGCCTCAGCCCACTTCGCCCCGCTGGGCGGGGCGGGAAGTTCGGCGACCTGCGGACCCTTGGTCGTGACGAGCGCGGAGAAGGACAGGTATTTTCCATCCGGAGACCAGTCGATCGCGTCCGGCCCCTCATCGAGATTGGTGAGCCGGGCCGTCTGCCCCGTGTCCATCCAGCGCACGTACAGCTGCTGCTTGCCATCCTTGTCGGACAGGTAAGCGAGGCGCTTGCCGTCCGGAGACCAGCGCGGGGACGAGTCGCCTTCGTTGCCCGAGGTGAGCGGCTGGTGGTCGGTGCCGTCCGAGTTCACTATCCACAGATTCGAGTAACGCTTGTCGGTCATGGGGTCGGCAAACCTGCGCACATAGACGACGCGCTTTCCGTCGGGCGAGATCTGCGGATCCGCGGCGAGCTGAATCTGAAATTCGTCACTGGCAGAGAGCTTATGTGCCGGCTCGGCGGTGTCCCCCGCCGTGGCATAGAGCCCGAGTGACGCCGCAAGTGCCAAGGATGTGAACCAGGCGCGCAGCGTGCTGCCCATGTGGACCTCGTTTCAGTGAAGAGTTCGATCAGACGGATGACGGTCGCGTGGGCGCCCGACGTCCCGCGATCACGGTGCTCAGCTTCTTTTCTCTATCATGCGGGGTGCCGCCGGCGCGCGCAATGCCCGGAATCGGAAGAAGTGTCGGCCGTTGCGCCGCCCGAACCGCGGGTGGCCTGCCGCGTCACCTCGTCGGGCCCACTCCCCGCCGCACGCGGCATCGGCACCGCCGCACTGAAGTCGCCGCGCCAGAACTCTACGCCGGCGCGCCAACCCGTCGATCAAGTGCTGGCTGTTGATGTGCCGTACGTGCGCACCGCGCGCGAATTCGAATCCCGGTCAACTGACTGCGATCCGGCCACCTGCGCGGATCGCAGTCCGCGTCTGGCGCACGAACAGTGCTGCGGCCCTGCGCGCGGATCGGCCGCGCACCCGAGCCGCTCTCCGGGATACGCGCCCCTGGGCGTCTGGTGGGGCGTGCGGTGGCATACGGGGGAACGGGAGCGGACAGCGAGCCGCTACCCGCTCCCCGTGTTGTCGCCTTTCTACAGGGGACTACTCGCTCGCCACCTTGGCTCCGTTCTCGAGCCGCGGCCGCCACTGGGGCTCTCCGGCGCGCCAGAAGACGAAGGCGATGCAGTCGGCGGTGAGCTGGTCCGTCTGGGTCTTGGTCGAGCCGATTCCGTGGCCCGCCTGCTCGTCGATGCGCAGCAGCACGGGCCGGGAGGTTCCCGACGCCTGCAGCGCGGCCACCACTTTGGCGGGCTCCCATGATGCGACTCGCGGGTCATTGAGTCCCGTGGTCACCATCACCGCCGGGTACTCCACGCCCTTTTTGATGTGCGTGATGGTGTCCATCTCGTACAGATTCGTGAACCCTGCCTTGTCCGTGACGGTGCCGAACTCCGGTATGTTCGGCGGTCCGTTGGGCGAGAACTCCTGGCGCAGCGTGTCGCCGGCGGGCACGAGGTCAAGAACTCCGGCAAACAGCTCCGGCCGCTCGGTCATCGCGCGGCCCATGGTGATGCCGCCGGCTGAGCCGCCGATGATGAACAGCTTGTCCTTGGTGGTCGTGCCGCTCGCGATCAGCGACTCGCCGCACGCGATCAGGTCTTCCCACGTGTTGTGCTTATTGGCGTCCTTGCCGCCGAGCCGCCAGGCCTCGCCCAGCTCGCCACCGCCGCGCACGTGACACACTCCGTAGGTAATGCCCTGACGCATGGCCGCGGCGCGCCGCACGCTGAAGTCGGCGAGATTCGAAATGCCGTACGAGCCGTACGCTTCGATCATGGTGATCTGCGGGCCCTTGGCATTCTTCGGCTGCACCAACGACAGGGGCACCATGGTGCCGTCCTGCGCCTTCGCGTTGAGGTCCCTGACCACGAACGCCGCGGAATCCATGTCCCCGCTCGTGCCAATCTTCAGGTCGCGGAAGGTCTTGCTCTTTGGGTTGTAGGCGTTGAGGGTCGGCGGCACCACCCAGCTCGACATCATCACCGTGACGCCGGGCACGCGCGGATCGGTGAAGGCCTCGGTGGCGTGGCCCGCGAACGGCAGCTTGACCTCCTCTACCTGATCGGTGCCTGCCGGGATACGCAGCAACTGCGAGTAGGCGCCGCGGTTGGCGAGCACGTAGAGCGCATCCGCCGCGGCATGGATCGCCTCGATCACCCGGTCCGGGCTCGCCGCAAGCAGCGTCTTAGCCGTCGAGAGCGGCTGACCCGCTCGCACCGAGAGGACCTTGAACGTGGGCGCATCCTTGTGCGAGAGGAGGAAGATCTCCGGCCCGCGCATGTCCATGTTAGTGACCTCATCATCGCGGGTTACGAACTGGGCCCAGTCGGTCTTCGGATCGTTCACCTTTGCGACCGGCGTCAGCCAGACCGCGAGCTCGTTCTGCACGCCGTTGATCGAGAGCGCGGCTGCCATGGGCGCGCCGACTCCTATCGCGATCACCGGGAACTCCTCCGGCGTGAACTTCGGCCCGTGGGCGAGCTTGCTTCCGAGCAACGGCACCGGTTCGGACTTCAGGTCCCAGGCGACCGCGGTGGCGTCCTTGAACTTCTCCGTCGGCGCATCGTTCGGCCCCATGCTCTTCAGGCGCACGAAATACACGTTCTTGGAGTCATCGCTCCAGGCAGTCGCGCCGAACTGCGCGCGGTCTATGGGGCCGGCGATTTGTGCGCCCGTCGCGGCGTCGTAGACCGTGATGGAGGCGTCCTCGGAGCCCCCGGCGGACACGCCCACGGCGACCTTGCCGCCGTCGGGAGACGCCAGGAAGTAGTTGATGGCGTACGGCGTGCCGCCGTGCGCCGCGCGCAGCGCGGCGACGTCGACGATCTTGCGCGTTCCGGCCGGGTCCCTGACCATCAGGTCGAAGTTGTCGGACCCGGGGGCGCGCTCCTCATAGAATGCCCGGCCGCCGTAAATCGTGTAGCCCTGTATCAGACCAAAGCTCGCCGAAAACTTGGCCACGTCCGTGCGCAGCTTGGCGAGCGGCTGGATGGCATCGAGCATCGCTCGGGTATAGGCACCCTCAGTCTTCATCCACGCCATCGTGTCGGGCTTCTCCTCCTCCATGTAGCGGTAATCATCGGTAACGTTGCGACCCCAGAGGGTCTCGGTGATCGGCTTTACGGGCGCGCTGGCGGGCTTGTTGGAGGCACCGACCGGCGCGAGCGGGTCGTTCGCCGACCAGGCGAGGGAGCAGGCAAGTGCAAAGACCCCCGTCGACAGCCATGTGGCAACACGCATAGTAGTGTCCTTTGTTATCGCGGATCGGGTGCCCGGGTATTCTTGCACAGGATACCCTGACAGTGGAGTTGGCCATCCGGTGTTCCTGGCTCATGGAGGTTGATTTCCCGCCCGCGAGCGAGCGCGCGGCGACCAGCCGAGCGTTGTTTGCGACGACTGTCGCGCTGCAGGCGTGGCGCCGGGCGGCTCGCATGGCCAGCTGCGTGCTGGCGAGGCTGCCGTTTGCACTGTCCATGGCGCTAGCCGCCGAGCCCGACGCCGACGCTCCAGGCCTGCACGGCGACGTCGCATTCAGCGTGTACTCGCCGCTGGCGAGCAGCGCCGAGCTCATGCGTCGGCTGCTGAGTCCGCTCGCCGCCTGGCAGGTCGAGGAGTCGGTCGCACACGGGGGCGATGCGCTGCGCGCGCAAGAGGTCAATCTCGCCGAGGAGCACTTCGCGCTCTACGTGCCCGCGCACGCGGCATCCCAGGGACACGGGTTGCTGGTGTTCGTTGCACCCTGGCAGGAGGCGGCATTGCCACGCGGCTGGGACTCTGTGCTCGAGCGCTACGACATCGTGTACGTCAGCGCCGCGAACTCGGGCAACGACGCCAACGTCCTCGGGCGCCGCGAACCGCTCGCGGTCCTCGCGGCGACGAATGTCATGCGGCGCCTCAAGATCGATCCCCAGCGGGTGTACGTCGGCGGGTTCTCGGGCGGCTCGCGCGTGGCACTGCGTCTCGCGCTCGGCTATCCCGACGTGTTTCACGGTGCGCTGCTGAATGCCGGCAGCGACGCCATCGGGACCGCCACCGAGCCGCTGCCTCCGGCGGAGCTGCTTCACGCCTTTCAGGAGACGATGCACGTCGTTTACATCACCGGCGAGCAGGACAAGCTGCATCGCGACACGGACGCGGTGAGCATCGCCTCGTTGCGGCACTGGTGTGTCAACGCGTTCGACGAGGACGTCACTACGGGCGCCGGTCACGACGTGGCTGATCCGCGGGCGCTCTCGCGCGCGCTCGAGACACTGCGCCGAACCAAGCCCCTTGACACGGCGAGGCTCGCCGCCTGTCGCTCGAACACCGAGGCCGAGCTCGCCAAGAGCCTCGAGCGCCTGGGCGCGTTCGTTGACAGGGGCGACCGCAGCGCGGCGCATAAGCAGCTGCTCGAGCTCGACGCACGCTTTGGTGGACTCGCCGCTCCGCACAGTGTCGAGTTGGCGCGGCGGTGCAACTGCGTGCTTGGCCCCTACTAGGGCAGCCGCTGCGGCAACGACGCTTGTGCGGAAGGCCTACGGACGGGTCGGCGAGCCGACCACCGCGAGGAGGCCCCGCTCGTCCGGCAGATGCGCGCCGAGTCGCGCCTCGATGGATGCGGCTTCGAGCACCAGTGGATGACGGGGCAGGAGCCCGATGCTGAGCGCCTCGCGCGCACCGCGGATCGCTTCGCGCGCGCCGTTCGGGTCGTGTCGTGCCTCGCGCGCATGGGCCAGGAGCAGTCGCGCCTCGCCCACGGTCGCGCTGTGCTCCGGACGGCGCGAGATCCGGGCCGCGAGCCTCAGGGCCGCGTCACTCAGCAGCTCAGCGTCGGCCGGGCGCCCGGCAGCGAGCGCGACTCGCGCGCCGACGAGCAGTTGCAGGTCCCCGGACTGAGCGGCCTCGACACGCCCGAGCTCCGGGTAGCCAACCAGTCGCAGCAGCATCGTCGAGGCGTCGACGGCGCGCGGCAGGTCCGCCTGGTGCAGAGCGACCAGTGCCTGGGCGCGGGCGACCGCGGCACGCAGGCGCGGTTCACTCTGCGCCGGCAGCAGCGCGGCAGCGGCGCGCACCGCCTCCTCCGCCTCATTCAGCCGTCCGGCGTCCCCTTGCGCCTCGGCGAGTGCGCTCAGCGCGAACACCTGCGAGACGACGTTGCCGCCCTGGCGCGCACTATCCACGGCCCGCTGGGCCCAGGACGCGGCCGCCGCGGCGTCGCCCAGGCGCGTGAGCAGCCGGGCGAAGGTCGTGGCGATCACCGTGTCGACGGGTTCCTCGCCGCCCTCCACGTGCCGCAATAGCAGGACGGCCCGCTCGCGGGCCATGGCGTCGCTGACTTCTCCCATCTGATAGAGCGCGACGGCCTGGTTGTGCGCGGCACCGGCGATCGCGACGCTGTCCTGGGCGTCGGTTGCATTCAGCAGCGCGAGTGTCTTGTCTATGACCGCATAGGCGTCCCGCGGCCGCCCGGCCAGTAGGTACAGCATCTGCGCGTGCGACAGCAGCGCGCGATAGGTACGGCTGGTGCGGTCGACCCCTTCCTGGAGCGCGATCGCTCGGTTAATACGCTCGACGGCAGCGGCGTGATCTCCGCGCGCGTTCGCCAGCGTCGCCTCTGCGTGCATGCAATCGATCACCTCGCCCGGTGGCGGCCGCGCGCGGGCCGCCAGCAGCGTACGCGCTTCGCGCAGCCGCTCGCTGGCGCGATCGAGCCGCCCGCGGGCGAGTTCGGTCTCAACCGTATTGCACTGCACGATGACCAGAAGGTCGGCGTCGGCCAGACGTCGTGCTATGCCTTCCGCCTTCTGCAGGGCCGCTAGCTCCTTGTCGGTGTTGCCCAGATCCATGTAGCGCCCGGAGATCGGAATCAGCGCGTTGGCGATGAAACGCGGGTCGTTGCCGTACTGCTCGTCGAGGAGCTCGACGCTGCGGTCGATCATCTCTTCCCGTGTCAGAGGCCTGCCGTTCGCGCCGGATTGCTCCATGACCATATTTGCAAAGCGTTCCTCGGACTCGGCGCGCTTGGCCTGCAGGCGCGCTTCATCGCGCTGGCGCCGGGCCTCGAGCATCTCCACGCTCGTCACGACGGACGCCGCCGTCAGCGCGGCGAGCACCAGCGTGCCGCCGGCGACCGTCATGCGATTGCGTCGGGCGAACTTGCGCACGCGGTAGAGCACACTGTCGCGCCGCGCCACGACGGGCTCGTTGTCGAGCCAGCGCTGCAGATCGTCCGACAGCTCGCAGACCGTACGGTAGCGTTCGCGCGGGGATTTCTTCAGCGCCTTCGCGATGATGTTGTCGAGATCGCCACGCAATTCCCGGCGTAGACGCCGATCGCGGGCGATCAGCGCACTCGGCACCGGCACCTGCGCCGTGCCGATGGCCATCGCCAGCGCCGCCGAGGAGTGCGCGGTGAGCGAGTAGGGCCGCGAACCTGTCAGGAGTTCAAACAGCACGATGCCCAGGGAGTAGACATCGCTCGCTACCGTAACCGGCTGGCCGCGGATCTGCTCGGGCGAGGCGTAGTCCGGCGACAGCGCCCGGCCAGCCTCACGCGTGAGCGCAGAGTCCTGCGGACAATCGTCACACAGTAGCTTGGCCGCGCCGAAATCCAGCAGACGCACCTCGCCTGCCTTGGAGACCAGGATGTTGGAAGGCTTCAGGTCACGATGCACGATGAGGCGGCCGTGGGCATACCCAACCGCCAGCGTGACCTGCTGAAACAGTTGCACCCGCGCGCGCACCGACAGCTTCTGCTCGCGCGCGAAATCGTCGATCGGTCGACCGTCGACAAACTCCATCGCCAGATAGGGACGCCCGGCGTCCGTTGCCCCCGCGTCATACAGTCGCGCGATGTTGGGGTGCTCCAGCGCTGCGAGGGCATCGCGCTCCTGCTGCAGCCGCCCCGCCACGCCGCGCGCCCATCCGTACAGCGGCAGCTTCAAGGCGACCTGCCGCTGCAGGCTACCGTCGGCCCGCTCGGCCAGCCACACGACACCCATGCCGCCCATACCAATCTCGCGAATGAGCCGGTACGGGCCGACCTCCTCGCCCGGGGCGAGCGCGACGCAGCCGGTCGCGCGCGCCAGCAGTGAGTCGACGGGTCGCCTGAGAAAACCGGCGGTCTCGGCCGAGGCGCCCCGTGCCAGCAGCGCACGCACGACCGGCAGGAGTGCGCCCTCGTGCGAGGCGAGCTTGTCGAGCCACGCCTCGCGCTGTCTCGAAGGCAGCGTCAGCGCCTCCTGCAACAACGCATTGACGCGCCGCAGATTCGGCGTGTCGGACGGAATTGGCGGGTTCATGGACTGCATTTCACTGACAGCCTTAGAGATCACGTAAAGTGAGCCGAGAAGCGGCCAGCCCCGCGCCCGGGAACGCGCTCGCTCAGCGTCCCAGCAGCCCTGCCAGCAGCAGACGCGCGCGTTCCCAGTCGCGGCGCACGGTGCGCTCGCTGATCTGCAGGGTCACCGCAATCTCCGCGTCCGTGAGGCCGCCGAAATAGCGCATCTCCACCACCTGCACGAGCCGCGGGTCCACGTCCCCGAGCACCTCGAGCGCGTCATGTACCTCGAGGATCTCATCGTCGCGTACGGTGAGTTGCTCTACGTCGTGCGTGCTGAGCGTTGTATGCGCCGCGCCGCCCCCATGGCGTTCCGCCTTACGGCGGCGCACGTAGTCGACCACCACCGTGCGCATCGTCTTGGTCGCATAGGCGAGGAAGTGCTCGGAGTCGTTAACGCGCAGATCGCCTGCGCGCTGCAGCCGGAGGAACGATTCGTGCACGAGCGCCGTCGTGTCGAGGAGGGTGAAGTGCCCGCCGCGCGCCAGCCGCGCGCGCGCAAGGCGGCGCAGCTGTGCGTAGAACACCGGTAAGTAGTCGGCCACGACGCGCGCGTCGTCACACGCCGATTCAGGCTGGGTATCGACAACGAGTTCGTCCATCACATCGTCCCCGCGAGCACTGAAGGCCGCGCATTTTAGGGACCCAACAGCACTCTGTCATCGCGTTGGACGAGTAATGTCCGCTTTTGAACGAGGAAACGCCTCAGTGGCGGAGTGGTACAAAACACGACTCGAGCGCGGAACGCATAAACAGTGCGCCGCCCGCCGACGGGGCGATCGCGGTCGTAGTAGAGCGGGCGTCCGTCGTTTTTGTACAAGCAGGTCTCGCCCGGCGCAAAGAACGTTTTTCGGGATCGGCAACTCTGACGAGCCGCGGCCGTTCGGCACACTGACAGGATGCAGCCGCGCCAGCGGGTAGCTGCGGTGCAGGCGATTGTGCGAGACCTGCGAGCGTGTGCGAGGCTAACATCTCACTCGCGACGGCCGTCCTGATCACACGACCACTGCGGAGCCCGCATGACACCGGAAATACGTGCTTTCGAGTATGCGCTGGGGCTGTTCGCCGTCCTCATCGGGCTCGCGGTGGCGGACGTCGCGACCAGCTTTCACCGGCTCGCGCGCAGCCGCGGGCCCGTCGTCTGGGATCCGCTCACGCTGCTCGCGGCGGCGTTCGCGCTGTGCATGGCGATCGGCATGTGGTTCGATCTCTGGGGCGTGCGCGGTGTCCCCGCTACGCGCCACTTCTTCTACTACCTGTCGATGGTGGCCGAGTTCTTCGTGCTGTTCCTGATCGCCGCGGCGAGCCTTCCCGACGAGGTGCGTGAGGGCTGCGACCTGCGCGAGCACTATGCGCGCAACCGCCGCTACTTCTGGCTGCTGGTCGCACTGTTCCAGCTGAGCTATCTCGCGAACGGTCTGTACTTCGTCGGCTCGATGCTGGCGCACATGCACCTCGCGGACCGCCTGTGGGCGGCGAATAACCTGTGCGTGCCGCTCCTCATCAGCCTGCTGCTCGCCACGGTTAGCTCGCGCGCGGTGCACTACGCGGGCATCGCGCTGCTATTCGTGTCCTTCGCCGTGCACTACGCGCCCTATCAGATCAACTAGGCGCTACGTGCGGTCAGCGGCGCGCGCGCGCCCGGTGCCGCCGCCCCGGCCGCGTGCGTTGTCCGCCGGGTTTCTCGCGAGCGTACGGATTCGCGTCGGTACGGTATTCGATGAATACCGGGGTGGCAAACAGATCGTAGGCCTTGCGGAACACGTTCGCGAGGTAGCGCGTATACGCCCCCGGGACTGAGGCAGTCTGGTTGCCGTGGATGATGATACGCGGCGGGTTGCGCCCACCCTGGTGCGCGTAGCGCAGCTTGATGCGCCGCCCGCGCACCAGCGGCGGCTGGTGAGCGCTCATCGCCTGCTCGAGCGTGCGCGTCAGACCGCGCGTGGGCATCGCGCGCATGGCCGCCTCGTAGGCGCGCACGGTGGCTGCCATCAGCTCGCCGACGCCGCTCCCGTGGCGTGCGGAGATGAAGTGCAGCGGCGCGAAGGGCACGAAGTCCAGTTTCAGCGCCAGCTGCCGCTGGATGACATCGCGCTGCTCGGGGGCAATGCCGTCCCACTTGTTGACGGCAATGAGCAGCGCGCGGCCGCGCTCGAGCGCGATGCCGAGCACGCTCGCATCCTGCTCGGCGATGCCCTCGTGAGCGTCCAGAACCAGGATGACCACGTGCGCCTCATCGATCGCCTGTAGCGTCTTGGCGACGCTCGCCCGCTCCACCACGTCCTCGACCCGAGCGCGCCGGCGCACGCCCGCGGTGTCGATGAGCACAAAGTCACGACCGTCGCGCACGAACGGCACGAGAATGCTGTCGCGTGTCGTGCCGGGCTGCTCGTTGGCGATCACGCGCTCCTCGCCGAGAAGACGGTTGACCAAGGTGGACTTGCCGACGTTCGGACGGCCGATGATGGCGACACGGATCGCGCCGCTCTCCTCGCGCTCTTCACTCGCGGGCGGGAAGCCCGCGAGTACATGCTCCATGAGCGTCTCGCATCCCTGGCCGTGGCTGGCCGAGATGAGGAGCGGCACGCCGAGCCCGAGGGCATGAAAATCGGCCGCCGCGACGTCGGCGTCCAGACCCTCGGCCTTGTTCAGGACCAGGGTGACGGACTTGCCGGAGCGGCGCAGCTCGCGCGCGACAAACAGATCCTGCGGTGTGAGCCCGGCCCGCGCGTCGACCAGAAAGACCAGCTGGTCCGCCTCGGCGACGGCGCGTTCGGTCTGCTCGCGCATCTGCGCTTCGATTCCGGTCGGATTCTCCACCAGGCCGCCGGTGTCGACGACAATCGCCGGCACCGGACCCAGCCGTGAAAAGCCGTACTGGCGGTCGCGCGTCAGCCCCGGAACGTCGGCGACGATGGCATCGCGGCTCGCCGTGAGTACGTTGAACAGCGTTGACTTGCCGACGTTGGGCCGGCCGATCAGCGCGATCACGGGCAACATGGTGGTGAGGCCGTCAGGCCGGGCGCGCGCTTACCGGCTCTGTTCCGGTTTCGCCGGTGTTTCCGCGGGAGTCGCCGGTGGGGTCTCAGCCGAAGTCGCCGGCGCAGTTTCGGCCGGGGCCGCCGGCGCAGTTTCTGCCGGGGCCGCCGGCGGGGTCTTGGCCGGAGTCGCCGGTGGGGTCCCCGCTGCGGTCTTGCGCGCCGGCGCACCCTTCAGCGGAGTCACCCGATAGCCGGTGATCTCGCCGCGGTCAGTGATCACAACGACGATGTCCCCCACAACGAGCGGCGTGGTGCTCACGCGCACCTTGCCGCTACGAACTCGCGCGATCAGCGCGCCGCTCGCCCTGTCGAGCCAGTGCACGTAACCCTGGTAATCGGCCGTCACGATGGCATCGCCCATGACGGCGGGCGCCGTGAGGCCGCGGTGCAGGAGCGCGCTCTGGCGCCAGATCTCCGCCCCGGTACGCGCGTTGAATGCGCCGATCTCACCCTCCGAGCTCGCGACGTACAGCACATCGTCGCCGAGTGCCAGGCCGCGATAGCTTGAGGCTTCGCGCGACCACCAGACTTGCCCGGTATCGAGCGCCAGCATCGCGACGCGACCCTGGAAACCCACCGCGTACACGTTCTGCCCGGAGACCAGCACGTTGCCGTCGATGTCGGCGAGCCGCTCGAGTTCCGTGCGTCCGTGCGGCGGGGTCACCGTCGCCTCCCACTGCACCGAGCCGTCGTTGGCGTTCACGGCCATCACCTTGCCGTTGTCGAAGCCACACAGCACAAGGTCGCCGGCGATCACCGGGCTCGACGTACCGCGCAGCGAGAGGCGCGGAACCTGCTGCTCTTGCACCCACAACTCGTGTCCATCGACGGGGCTGAGACCGCGCAGCTTGCCGTCCTCGGTGCGCACGGCAACCAGACGCTGGGTCACGGCGGGCGCGGAGAGCACCTCGCCGTTAAGGCGCACATTCCAGCGCGGCTTGCCATCGCTCGCGTTGAGCGCAAACAACCGCCCGTCGCTCGAGCCAACCACGACCAGGTCGCCGTAGGCCCCGACCCCGCCCGAGAGCGGCGCCTTGATCCGCACGTGCCAGAGGATGCGCCCCGTGGTCACGTCGCCCTGCACGACGTCGCCCTTGTGGCCGGCGGCGTAGACGTGATTGTTATCCGCCAATGTCACTCCGAGGCCAAGGCGCAGCACGACCGCGTGCTTGTCCGCGACCGTCCTGTTCCAGATACGCTGCACTTTGAGCGTCGCGGTGAGCGGCGTGAGTTTGGCGGGCTGGTCGACCGCCTTGTCCTTGGAGCACGCGGCGAGCACCCCGATCAGCAGCAGCCCCGCCCAGCGGACCGAATGTCGCATGGCGCTCACTTTCCCGCCGCCGGCGTTGCCGCCGGAGCGATAGGAGCACTCGCCGGCGCGACGGCAGCCGGGGCGGCGGCCTTAGCGCCCGTGGGCGGAGCGCTCGCGGCGAGGTCCGCGATCTTCAGATCGAGGAGCGGGGTCGCGGCGCCATTGCCCGCGCCCTGGGCGCTGCGATACTCGGTGAGCGCGGCGGCTCGGTCGCCCTTGGCATACAAGGCATCGCCGCGCACCTCGTGATAGCGCGCCCCGAAGGCGCCCTCGCTCTGAGGCCCGAGGGTGGCCAGGGCGGCCTCGGCCTTACCCTGCGCGATCTGCACACGCGCCAGGCGCAAACGCGCGATCATCGCCAGTTCGTGGTCCTTGGACTGCTCGGCCACGGCGCTCAGCGACGAGGCCGCGTGCTCGAAGTCGCCGCTGTCGACATAGACGCGCGCGGCGAGTAGCCGCGCCTGGTCGGTGTAGGCCGAAGCCGGGCTCTCCCGTTCGAGCTCTCCGAGCATGACGAGCGCCTGGGAGCGATCCCCGCGCTCGAGGGCTTGCACCATTTGCGTGTAGCGGTCACCGGCCTGCAGACGTCCCTTGTCGAGGTGTTCCTGCCACTGCCGCCAGCCGAAGAACGCCGCGCTCACGACGGCAACCGCGACGATCACGGACGGAGCGTGCTCGCGCACTTGCCCCTTCACCCATTCCCATTGCTCTTTTTCCGACAGGTAGTCTTCCACGCCTTCTCCCCAATCTATGTCGCGGCCCGGCCGGGCAGTGCCGCGAGTGCGGCCAGCGCGGCGTCAACTGCGGTCGGCAGCTGTGCGATCGGGCACTCGCTCTGACCGGCTTCGGCCCGCAAAGGTTTCATCGCCACGACGCCGCGGGCGAGCTCGTCTTCGCCGACGATCAAGGCGAGCGCGGCCCCGCTCTTGTCAGCGCGGCGGAACTGTGCCTTGAAGTTGCCGCCCCCCAGGTTGAGCTCGAAACGCAGCTCCGGCCGCTCGCTGCGCAGGCCCTCGACCAGCTCCAGGGCCCTGGTGGCCACCTGGTTGCCGCTGACGACCACGTAGACGTCGGGCTGGCGGGCAGGCGGGACGCGCCCGGCGGCCACCAGGCGCCGAACCAGCCGTTCCACCCCCATCGCAAAGCCGATCGCCGGCGTGCCGTCCCCGCCGAGCTGCGCGATCAGCCCGTCGTAGCGGCCGCCGGAGCATACGGCATTCTGGGCGCCGGTCGCTTCGGTGATCCACTCGAACACCGTGCGCGTGTAGTAGTCCAGGCCGCGCACCAGACGCGGATTGATCGTGAACGGAACGCCCACCGCGCGCAGCATGCCGCAGAGCGTCTCGAAGTGCTCACGCGACTCGGGATCGAGGTGCTCGCTGAGCAGCGGCGCACCCCGCAGCAGCTCCAGCATATCGGGGTTCTTGCTGTCGAGGATGCGCAGCGGGTTGCCCGTGAGACGGCGCCGGCTGTCGGCGTCGAGCTGAGCCTCGTGCGCGCGCAGGTACTCGACCAGGCGCGCGCGATACTCACGGCGGCCCTCCGGCGTGCCCAGGGAATTGATCTCCAGTCGCAGCCCCGGAATCCCCAGGCGCTGCCAGAGCCGCGCGCTCATGGCGATGAGCTCGGCGTCCGCATCCGGACCCGGGAAGCCGACGGCCTCGACGTCGACCTGCCAGAACTGGCGATAGCGGTCCGCCTGCGGCGCCTCGTGGCGGAACATCGGCCCGAGGCACCACAGCTTGTGGCGCTGCCCGCGCAGCATGCCGTTGGAGATCAGCGCGCGCACGATGCCGGCGGTGGCCTCCGGCCGCAGCGTGAGGCTGTCGCCTCCGCGGTCGGTGAAGGTGTACATCTCCTTGCCGACGACGTCGGTGTGCTCGCCGATCGCCCGCTTGAACAGCTCGGTGCGCTCGAGCAGGGGCACGCGGATCTCCTCGTAGCCGTAGGCACCCAGCAGTTCGCGGGTGCACGCTTCGAAGTATTGCCACGCGCCGGCCTCCTCGGGCAGCACGTCGTTCATACCGCGGACCGGCGGGATCTGCTCCGTCACGCTCATTCTCCGTGATCCGGTGCCGCTGTCGCCGGCGACACCGCGCCCGTACCGCTGATGACTATGTGCGCGTCGCCGCGGCGCCGTACGAAGCCGCCGACGGTGAGCGGCCGCCCGTTCAACGCGAGCGTCACGGCGGCGGCATTGCCGAGCACGACGGTGAGCGGCGCGGCGCCGCTGACCGTGCGGGCGCTCTCCGCCGGCAGCAGTCCATTGAGCAGGTGCCGGCCGTGCACGTCCGATATCAGCACCCAGCTTGCGTCGCTCAACTTGACACTGAGCTGCACGTCCGCGCCCCCGCTCGCCGCAGCGCCCGTACCCGGGACCTGCGCGGCGGCACTGATGAGTGTTCCCCCGGCAGCCGCCTGCGGTGCCGGCTGTTCCGAGCTCGTCACTTCCTCCCCGGCCGCGACGCTATGCGCGGCTGTCACCACCGGCCGTGGGGTCGCGCGCGGTAGCGTCAGGATCCACCACAGCAAGCCCGCGAGCGCGAGCGCGACGACGGTAACGAGCGCCGGCATCTGCCAGCGCGTCGCCCGGGGGGCGTGCTGAGCGCGCGGGATGCGCGTCAGGTCCGGGCGCGCCGCACGGCCGGCGCTGGCATAAAGATCCTGCAGCTGCGAGACCGACTCGCCCAACAGCTCCGCGTAGCGACGCAGGTGTCCGCGCGCGTACACGTCCGCGCCGAGCGGCGCGAAGTTCTCCGCTTCGAGCGCCTCGAGGACCCGGGCATCAACGTGCAGCTTCTCGGCCGCCTGCAGCACGGTGAGTCCGCGGCGTTCGCGCGCGGCGCGCAGCCGCGCGCCGATGCCGACGCCGCCCGCTTCAGTCGACATAAGAGATCAGCCGGGGTTGTGATCGAGACTGGCGAGCGCCTTCGCCTGGTCGGTGCCGGGAAAACTCATCTGCAGCTTGCGCGCATAGCGCTGCGCGGCAATGGGGTCCTTCTGTGCGCGCGCCACGCGCACGCCGAGCAGCAGCAGGTCGGCGGTCTCGGCATACGCGCCCAGATAACCGTCGATCTGGGTACGCGCCGCACCGAGTTCCTTGTGGTCGAACTGCAGGTTCGCGAGCTGGTATACCGCTTCCGCGTACGCCGGCCGCAGCTGCAGCGCCTTGCCGAAGCTGGTGCGCGCTTCCTCGTCGCGCTTGGCGGCACGCAGACATACCCCGGCATTGGTGTAGGCGACCTCGGGTGTCTTATAGAGCGCGTTCTGCGCCGCCTGGTTGAAGTGCTTCACGCCGTCGTCGGTGCGTCCCTGCTGGCACAGCCACACGGCGTAGCTGTTGATGGTCGTCGGATCGTCCGGCGCCAGGCGCAGCGCGGCGTGATACTCAGCATCCGCCTTTTCCGGCTCGCGCATCCGCACGTACAGCATGGCGCGCGCACTGTGCACCGAGGAGGAGTCTGGATCCTGCTGCACGGCGCGATCGAGCTTCTCCTTGGCCAGGGCCAAGTCGCCCTGATTCATGTACTGCACGCCCAGCTGGGTGTTGTAGATCGCCGCGTCCTGAGCCTTGGTCGGACGCGGCGGGTTCGGGGACTTGCAGCCAGCGAGCAGCGCCGCAAATACCGCGGCGGCGAGCAGCGGCCGCATGCGCAGGAAAGAGGAGCCGAGTACAGATGTGTTCATGGGTGAACCGCGACGCCGATGACCTTGGAACCGAGTCGCACCGTCGTGCGATCGATGACGCGACCGGCCAGCTGCCCGCAGGCGGCGTCGATGTCATCGCCGCGCGTGCGCCGGATGGTAGCGAGCACGCCCCGCTGCAGCAGCTCGTCGCGGAAGCGCTGGATTGCGTCCGCGGGCGAGCGCCGGTAGCGCGTGCCGGGAAAGGGATTGAAGGGAATGAGATTGACCTTGGCGGGATGGCCCTTGAGCAGACTTGCCACGGCACGCGCCTGTGCCGGTGTGTCGTTGACGCCGTCCAGCATCACGTACTCGAAGGTCACGCTGCGCCCGTTCTGCTCGTCCAGGTAGAACCAGCACGCCTCGAGCAGCTCTGCGATCGGGTGCTTGCGGTTGATCGGCACCAGCTCGTCGCGCAACGCATCGTCCGGCGCGTGCAGCGATACAGCGAGGGCCACGTTGGTCTCCTCGGCGAGCTTGTAGATCTGCGGCACGAGACCGGAGGTGGAAAGCGTCACGCGGCGGCGCGAGAGGTCGAAGCCAAAGTCATCGAGCAGGATACGCAGCGCCGGAACTACGTTGCGGAAGTTCGCGAGCGGCTCACCCATGCCCATGAGTACGACGTTGGTGACGCGCCGCCCGTCCCGGCCCGCGCCGGGCGCGGCCGCGGCCACCCCCGTCGGCAGCGTGCCCTCGAGCTCGCGCGCGGCCAGCCATACCTGGCCGACGATCTCCGCCGTGCTGAGATTGCGGTTGAAGCCCTGCTGCGCGGTGGCGCAGAAGGAACAGTCGAGTGCGCAGCCGACCTGCGAGGAGATGCACAGCGTGCCGCGGTCGGGCTCGGGAATGAAGACCATCTCGAAGGCCTGCTCGACGTCGGCACGCAACAGCCACTTGCGCGTGCCGTCCGCGCTCTCCTGCACGCTCGCGATCTCGGGCGCGCGCACCTCTGCCTCAGTCTGCAGGCGCGCGCGGAATTCCTTGGCGAGATCAGTCATCTGGTCAAAGGAGGCCGTGCCGCGCTTGTAGATCCAGTTCATGAGCTGGCGGGCGCGGAAGGGCTTGCTCCCCAGTCCGGCAACGAACGTCTCCAGCGCCGGCCGCGGCAGGCCGAGCAGGTTGGTGCGTTGGCTCACCGGCAGTTCCATGAAGGATGCGCCCACGCCCTCAGGCGCGCGGGTGCAGCTCCGTCTCGGCGAAGAAGAAGGCAATCTCGCGCGCGGCGGTCTCCGCTGCGTCCGAGCCGTGCACTACGTTCTGCTCGATGCTCTTGGCGAGGTCGGCTCGGATCGTGCCCGGGGCGGCCTTCTTCGGGTCGGTCGCGCCCATGATCTCGCGGTTGCGCGCGATGGCGTTCTCGCCCTCGAGCACCTGCACGACGACCGGGCCGGAGGTCATGTAGCGCACCAGGTCCTTAAAAAACGGGCGTTCGCGGTGCACGGCGTAGAACCCCTCCGCCTCGAGCTGCGAGAGGTGCCGCATGCGCGCGGCGATGATTGACAAGCCGGCCTTCTCAAAGCGGCGATACACATCGCCGATGAGATCGGCCCGCACGCCGTCGGGCTTCACGATGGACAGGGTACGCTCTAGCGCCATTCGCTTGACCTTCCGCAGACTGAAATTGGGCTGGTGGGACGGGGAGATTCAGAGCGGTCGCCCGGCGTTCCGCCCCCCGCGAGCCAGCCGCGAAGTCTACCTTGGCGCACAGGCCGCCGGCAACGTCATTCGCAATGGAAGTTGCGGTTTGGTAAGGCTTTTTTGCATGCGTCCAGAGGATGTCCAGAGGATCAAGCGTCGCCCCGGGACCCGTCCGGCATTAGACGGAGAAGCTCTCTCCGCAGCCGCATTCCCCCTTCACGTTCGGATTTCGGAAGCGGAAGGCCTCGTTTAGGCCCTGTTTCACGAAGTCGACGATCGTGCCGTCGATGAGCACCAGGCTCGCGGGGTCGACGAATACACGCACGCCGCGGTCCTCGAAGACCGAGTCCCCGGGTTCGGGGCCGTCCGCGTAATTGATCACGTAAGCGAAGCCCGAGCAGCCCGTCTTGCGCACACCCAGGCGCAGGCCCGTACTCTGCCGGCGTGCGGCGAGAAAGCTCTTGACGCGGTCGGCGGCGGATTCGGTCAGAGAGATGGCCATCAGTCCTCGTATTGTAGCGCTTTAAGGCCAATGCAAGAGGCAGGCGTGCAGGGCGTCTTCCAGCAGCAGCAGCCGCCCGAGCTTCTCCACCGGCACCGCACGCGCCTGCGCCCACTCCTCGGGCCCGCCGGGAATGAGCTGTGCGCGCGAGCGGCCGCGGAGTCTCTCGCACAGCCACGCGGCCACGTCGAGAGTATGCGGACAGCCGAGGGCGCGAAACCGTGCGTCCTTCACAGTGTCGCCGGCCACGAGCAGCTCGAGCCGTACCCATGCGGGCCGTGCCGGGCCGCCGCCCTCGCCGCAGACGAGGGTGCCGCCGCTCACCGCCGCCGCGACCGGCCAGTCCTCCGGCGCGGGGCCCGCGGGTGAGAGTGCGCGCAGGTGCCGTACCCACCCGCTTACGGCGCTCACGGCGAAGGCGACGTCCGCCTCGTCGCTGAAGCGTCCCAGGCTGAAGCGCAGCGAACTCTCGGCCAGCCGTGCGTCGCGGCCCAAGGCACGCAGTACGTAAGACGGCTCGCGCGATTCAGAGTTGCACGCCGCGCCGGTTGAGACCGCCAGCCCGTCGAGACCTGCGACGAGGCTCTCGCCGTCGACCCCCTCGAAGGACACGTTGAGGATTCCGGGCGCGCGCGGGGCATCGTGCCCGTTCAGGTGCACGCCGCCCAGGGCGGCGAGCCCCTCCCAGAGCCGCTCGCGCAGGGCGCCGAGGCGCGCAGGCTCCTCAAGGAGTCGCGCGGCCGCGAGCTCGCACGCGGCGCCGAACCCGACGATCTGGTGCGTGGCGAGCGTGCCGGGACGCAGTCCGCGCTCCTGGCCGCCACCGAAGCTGATCGCGCGCAGCGCGGCGCGTGCGCTGCGACGCACGTACAGCGCGCCGATTCCCTTCGGGCCATAGAGCTTGTGCGCGGTGAACGACAGGAAATCCACCGCGAGCCCGCGCACGTCGAGGGGTACCTTGCCTGCCGCCTGGGCACAGTCGCTGTGGAAGGCGATGCCGCGCTCGCGGCACACGGTAGCGAGCCCGGCGATGTCCTGCAGCACGCCGGTCTCGTTGTTCACGCACATGACCGACGCCAGGATCGTGTCCGGGCGCAGGGCCGCCGCGAGGGCCGCGGGGGTGAGCAGCCCGGAGCGCTCAGGGGTGAGGTAGGTGACGCTGAAGCCACTCTTCTCCAGGTGCTTGCAGGGATCGAGTACCGCCTTGTGTTCGGTGCGCATCGTCACGACGTGCCGGCCGCGCTCACCGGCGGCGGCCGCGCTACCGAGTATGGCGAGGTTGTTGGACTCGGTCGCACCGGAGGTGAAGATGATCTCTTCCTCGTCGGCGCCGATCAGCATGGCGACCTGCGCTCGCGCCCGCGCGACGCGCGCCGCCGCCGCGTGCCCGAACTGGTGCGCGGAGGACGGGTTGCCAAAGTCCCCGGCGAGCGTCAGGCACTCGCTCATGGCGCGCACCACCTCCGGATCGAGCGGCGTCGTCGCGGCGTAGTCGAGATAGATCGGCATCGTGGCGCTCACCGCTGTCCTTCGCCGGCATGTCGTCGCCGGCTCTGCACCGCGGTCAGGATGCCGCGCAGGATGTTGACCTCGTTCTGATCGAGCTCGGCGCGCTGCAGGAAGCGGCGGATCCGCGACATGAGGTGCGTGCCGCTCTGGGTGCGGTCGCGAAAGTCGATCTCGTCCAGCACTTCGGCGAAGTGGGCGAACAGCCGCTGCATCTCCTCGGCCTGCGCGAGCGGCGCGGCGCGTGGTTCGCCCGGCGGCACACCGCCGCCGCGGGCGCGGAAGAGCTCGTACGCGACCAGCTGCACCGCCATGGCGAGATTGAGCGAGGCGTAGGCGGCGTTGGCCGGGATGCGGATCAGGGCATGCGCGGTCTCGAGCTCCTCATTGGTGAGCCCGGTGCGCTCCGCGCCGAAGATTACGGCGGCCGGCGCGCCCCGGGCTGCGGCCACGATGCGTGCCGCGGCCTCGCGCACGTCGACGACGCGAAAGTACTGGTCGCGCTCGCGTGAGGTGGTGGCCGCGACGTAGCCGCAGCCCGTGAGTGCCTCCTCCAGCGTCGCCACCACTCGCGCCGCGGCGAGCACGTCGTCGGCCCCGGAGGCGCGTGCGGTGGCCTCGGGATCCGGGAATTGGCGCGGCCGCACGAGCACCAGCTCGCCGAGCGCCATGTTCTTCATGGCACGCGCGACGGCGCCGATGTTGCCCGGGTGCTGTGGGGCGACGAGGACGATGCGAATGGTGGGGGAGTCCATCTGTTACGCTAGTAGCCAAGACCGGTCACACGGCCGCAGCGGCGGCATGACCGATTAGTCATACGAGCTTAGTTACCGTGCAGCCGCTTCTCAACATCGCCGTGCGGGCGGCGCGCCGCGCCGGCGAGGTCATCGTCCGCAGCCTGAACCGCCTGGAATCGCTCACCGTAGCGTCCAAGGGTCGCAACGACTTCGTCACCGAGGTCGACCACGCGGCCGAGCAGGAGATCATCGGCATCATCCGCCGTCACTACCCGCAGCACGCGTTCCTCGCCGAGGAGAGCGGCCGCAGCGGCGAGAGTGAGACCCTGTGGATCATCGACCCCCTCGACGGTACGACCAACTTCCTGCACGGCTTTCCCGTGTTCGCCGTCTCGATCGCCTGCCAGGTGAAGGGCCGGCTGGAGCATGCCGTGATCTACGATCCCATGCGCGGGGAGCTGTTCACCGCGAGCCGCGGCAGCGGCGCGCATCTGGAGAACCGCCGGATCCGCGTTAGCAAGGCGCGCGCGCTCGAGGGCTCGCTGATCGCCACCGGCTTTCCCTACCGCGCCAACACGCGTTATCTGGACGCGTACCTAGCCATGTTCCGCGCGGTGACCGAGCAGGCCGCCGGCGTGCGCCGGCCGGGCGCCGCCGCGCTCGATCTCGCTTATGTCGCCGCGGGGCGCGTGGATGCTTTCTGGGAAATCGGCTTGTCGGCGTGGGATACGGCGGCCGGCACGCTCCTCATTCAGGAGGCCGGTGGCCGCATCGGCACCCTGACCGGCGGCGAGTATCGGCAGGAGGGACATATTGTCGCCGGCAATCCGAAGGTCTATGCGGCGCTCATCGAAGCGCTCGCTCCGCACGTGCCCGAGGAGCTGCGCAGCTCCTAGCGCCGCGCTGCGCGGCGCGTGTTCACTCGCTCGCTTTCCCCAGATTGCTTGTGTAGAGTCCTGCGAAAATCGGGGGTTTCATGGCGTCACAACTTCTTGCGACCAAGTCGATCGACGAGCTGCACGCGCAGGAGGCATCCAGCAGCGAGCTGCGCCGCACCCTGACCGCAACTCAGCTGACGCTGCTCGGAATCGGCGGCATCATCGGCACCGGCATCTTCGTCCTCACCGGCACCGCGGCCGCCAATCACGCCGGGCCGGCACTGCCGCTGTCTTTCATCATCGCCGGCATAGGTTGCACGCTCGCTGCGCTGTGCTACGCGGAATTCGCAGCGATGATCCCGGTGTCGGGCAGTGCGTACTCGTATTCCTACGCTACGCTCGGTGAGGGCATCGCCTGGTTCATCGGCTGGAACCTGGTACTCGAGTACCTGTTCGCGGTAGCGACCGTTTCCGTGGGCTGGTCGGGCTACGCGATCAGCCTGCTCGATCAGCTGGGCATCCACGTGCCTGCGGCGCTCTCGCATGCGCCACTCGATTCCGTCGGCGACGGGCTGCACCTGGTGCGAACCGGCGCGATCATCAATCTGCCGGCCATCGCCATCGTCGCGGCAATCGCCACCATCTGTTACATCGGTATCCGCGAGTCCGCCACCTTCAACGCAGTCATCGTTACCATCAAGGTGACGGTGGTCGTGCTGTTCATCCTGTTTGGAGTCAGCTTCATCAACACCGCCAACTGGCACCCGTACATTCCGGCGAATAGCGGTCACACCGGCACGTTCGGCTGGAGCGGCGTGCTCGCCGCCTCGGGCGTCATCTTTTTCGCCTACATCGGCTTCGACGCCATCTCCACCGCCGCGCAGGAGACCAAGAACCCCCAGCGCGACATGCCAATCGGGATCCTGGCGAGCCTCATCGTCTGCACCGTGCTCTACGTCATCGTCGCAGCCGTCCTCACCGGTATGGTGAGCTACAAGCAACTCGACGTCGCCGCACCGGTGGCGCTGGCGCTGGATAAGTATGCCGCGCTGCACTGGCTCGGCCTGCCCGTGAAACTCGGCGCGGTTGCCGGGATGACGTCCGTGATGCTCGTCATGACGATCGCGCAGGCGCGCATCTTCTTTGCCATGGCGCGCGACGGGCTGCTGCCGCCCTTCTTCGGACACGTTCACCCGAAGTTCCGCACGCCCTCGACCGGCACCGTGATCACCGGCATAGCGGCCGCGCTCGTCGGCGGACTCTTCCCGGTGAAGGTACTCGCCGAGGTGGTGTCCATCGGTACGCTGGCGGCGTTCGTCACGGTGTGCATCGGCGTGCTGGTGCTGCGCCGTACGCGGCCGGACCTGCGTCGTCCCTTTCGCACGCCGTTACCGTGGTTCACCTGCCTCGGTGGCGCAGCCGTGTGCGCGCTCATGATGTACTCGCTCGGCGGCCCCACTTGGTGGCGGCTGTTCTGGTGGACGGTGATCGGTGTCCTTATCTACGGCTTCTACGGCTATCGGCACAGCCGCCTGCGCGCGAGCGCCAACGGCGTGGCCGCCAACCCGAGCCCCGCACGCTAACGCCGCCGCTGATCCAGGCGCCGGCGCAGGCGCACGTTGATGAGCTCCACGCCCACCGAGAAGGCCATCGCGAAGTACAGGTAGCCCTTCGGGATCTCGAAGTGCACGCCCTCGGCAACCAGGGCGAAGCCGATCAACAACAGGAAGGCGAGCGCGAGCATCTTGATGGTGGGATGACGCGCGATGAACGCGCCGATCGAGCGCGACACCCACATCATGACGACGATCGCCGCGATGATCGCCGCCACCATGACGGCGAACTCCTTCACCAGGCCCACCGCGGTGAATACCGAGTCGAGGGAAAAGACGATGTCGATGAGGGCGATCTGCACGATGACCGCCATGAATTTGCCGGCGGGTGCCGGCGGACCGCCGTGGCCGGCGCCCTCGAGCGTCTGGTGCATCTCGAAGACGCTCTTGCACAGGAGAAACAGGCCGCCGGCGAGCAGCACCAGGTCACGGCCCGAAACGCCCTGCCCGGCGACGTAGAACAGCGGTTGTATCAGGTGGGTAAGCCAGACCACCGAGAACAGCAGCGCGATACGAGTCACCATCGCGAGCGCCAGGCCGCTCAGGCGCGCCTTGTTCTGCAGCGCAGCCGGAAGGCGCTCGACCAGAATCGAGATGAAGATCAGGTTATCGATGCCGAGGACGATCTCGAGCAGAGCGAGTGTGAAAAAAGCCAGCCAGATGTGCGGATCGGCGAGCAGCGCGGCGCTCCCTTAGCTACGGCAGGTGATCGAGCGCTGCCTTCCTGACACTCGGAAACACGTGCTCGGCGGTCAGGCCGAAGTCGAGCGCGATGGCACTCGAGATGTAGATAGAGGAATAGGTGCCGGCGATGATGCCGATCATCAAGGCCGCGGAGAAACCCCGCAACACCGAGCCGCCGAGGAACAGAAGCGCCACCACCACGATCGAGGTGACAACCTTGGTCATGATGGTGCGCGAGAGCGTCTGATTGATCGACTGGTCGAGTACCACCGCGGAGGGGGAGCGGCGGTTGGTCTCGAAACGCTCGCGGATGCGGTCGAACACCACCACGGTGTCGTTCAGCGAGTAGCCGATCACCGCCAGGATCGCGGCCACGACCGCAAGATCGAATGGCATCTGGGTTATGGAGAAAAATCCGAGAACCAGAATCGGGTCATGCAGGACCGCGAGAATAGCGCCCAGCGACAGCCGCCAGGTGTGAAAGCGGAAGGCGATGTAGGCAAAGATGCCGAGCAGGGTAAAGACGAGCGCGTTGACCGCGCCCAGCTTCAGTTCGCCTCCCACCTGCGGCCCGACGACGTCCAGCTGCACAACCTGCACGCCCGGGTCGACGGCCTTCAGCGCCTGCTCGAGGCGCGCTCGCACCTCGCTGGCTGTCTGCTTGGCGTCCGGCGGCAGGCGGATGGAGATGTCGCGCGCCGAGCCGAAGATCGCCACCTGCGGGTCGTGAAAGGCGGCCAGATTCAGCTGGCTTCGCACCGCGTCTACGTTGACGTCGTGGGGAAAGGTCACTTCCGCATTGACGCCGCCGGTGAAGTCGATAGTCAGGTTCAGGCCGCGGACAAAGAACGAGACGAGCGAGACTATGATCAGTAGGGCGGACAGCCCATACCACACCTTGCGTGTGGCCATGAACGGGTAGTTGGTCTGATGACTGAAGAATTCCACGAGAGATCCTTAGAGTGTCCGGGGGCTCAGATCGACAGGCGCGCTACCTTGCGCCGCCCACCATACATGAGCGTAAGCAGCGCCCGGCTGCCCATGAGGGAGGTGAACATGGAAGTAATGATGCCCAGCACCAGCACGACGGCGAACCCCTTGATGGCACCGCTGCCGAGCACCCAGAGCACCACACCCGCGATCATGGTCGTGACGTTGGAGTCAAAGATCGCCGACCAGGCTTTGTCGAAACCGGCGCGGATCGCCGCCTGCGGCGAGACGCCCTTGCGCAACTCCTCGCGGATGCGCTCGTAGATCAGCACGTTGGCGTCCACCGCCATGCCTACGGTGAGGATGACGCCGGCGATGCCCGGCAGTGACAGCGAGGCGCGCATTAAGGTCAGGAGCGCCGTGAGCAGTACGACGTTGGCGAGGAGCACCAGATCGGCGACCAGGCCGAAGGTCTTGTAGTAGATCGCCATGAAGAGGAACACCCCGGCCATGCCCACCAGGAGCGCGGTCACGCCCTCCTGGATGTTCTTGGCGCCGATCGAGGGACCGACGGCGCGCTCCTCGATCACGTAGATCGGGGTCGCGAGGGAGCCGGAGCGCAGGAGCAGCGCCAGCTCGCGCGCCTCCGCCGCGCCGAGGCCGGTGATCGCGAAGTTGGTGCTGAACACGCCGCGGATGGTCGCGTCGTTGATGACCTGCTCATCGGTGACGTCGTGCGTCACCTTCTTTCCGTCGACCTCACTCACCTCGCGGCGTTTCTCGATGAGCACCACCGCCATGCGTTTATTGATGTTCTGGCGCGTGGTGCGCAGCATGCTCTCGCCCGCGCGCGCGTCGAGCCTGATGTTGACCGCCGGACCGTCCGGCGACTGCCCGGTGGTGGCGTTGGTCAGCTGATCGCCGGTGGCGATGATTTCGCGCTTGAGCAGCACTGGGCGGCCGAAACGCGTGTGGGTGTAGAGCTTCGATCCGAGCGGCACACGGCCGGTCTGCATCGCCTCGACCGGATTGTTCTGCATGTCCTCGAGGCGGAACTCGAGCGTCGCCACGCGTCCCAGCACATCCTTCACCTCGGCGGAGTTCTGTACGCCCGGCAGCTGCACGTTGATGCGGTCGACGCCCTGGCGTTGCACGATCGGCTCCGAGACGCCGAGCTCGTTGACGCGGTTGCGCAACGTGGTGATGTTCTGCTGGATGGCATAGTCCTGGCGTTCGCGGATCTGAGCGGTGGTCATGACACCGGTGATTGCCGAGCCGCTGGCGAGACTGTCGGTCGTGATGGTCAGTCCCTGCAGCGACTGGTTAAGCGCGGTGCGTGCGGCACTCGCATCCGCCTCCGGCGGCAGCACGACACGCACGGCGTTCGGTCGGTCGCTGTTCACCGCGAGTGTGGTGACGTCCTTGACGGGGATGTTGGCCGCGACGAGCGCCCGGCGCGCATCCTGAGCGTAGCCCTCGAGCGCCGTGCTGACCGCGGAGTTCACGTCGACCTGATAGAGGAGGTACAGACCACCACGCAGATCCAGACCGAGCGCCATGGGGCGCAGCCCGAGCGCGCGCAGCCAGGACGGCGTGCGCGGCGCGTTCGAGAGCGCCGTGCGGTAGGCGTCAGCGAAGTTGTCGTTGATGGCGTCGCGCGCGGCGAGCTGATCACCGACGTTCGCGAACGGAATCATGAGGCGCCCGGAGTCGAGGTAGGCCTTGCTGGAGTGGATGCCGCGCTTGCTGAGAAAATCCTCGAGCGCCTGGGTACCGTCGTTCGTGATGGCGGCGTGGTCCTTGCGCTCCACCTGCAGCGCCGGGTCCGAGCCGAAGAAATTGGGCAGCGCGAACAGCAGCGCCAGCAGCAGCACCACCGCGATGAAGATGTATTTCCAGCGGGCGTATTCGAGCATGGGTCAGGCGCTCTTTAGCGTGCCCTTGGGCATCAGCTGCGTGATCTGCTGCTTCTGAACCTTCACGCGGACGCCGTCGGCGATCTCGAGCGTGATGAAGAGGTCGCCGACCTCGACCACCTTGCCGAGCAGCCCGCCGCCGGTCACGACCTCGTCGCCGCTGGCGAGCTTTGCAACCAGGCTCTGGTGCTCTCGCGCGCGCTTCTGCTGGGGACGGAACAGCAGGAAATAGAAGATCACGAAGAACACCGCGATCATCAGCAGCGGTGCGAACTGGCTCGGGGCAGAGGCCGGGGTGGACTGTGCCCAAGCGTCGGAGATCAAACCATTCATGTTGGCGGTCCGGGCAGCGAAAAGGGCGGCATTATGCCACAGCGTCGGCCTGGCGCTGGGTTGCGAAAAAGCGGTCCGCCCAGGGCACCAGCTGCCCCGCCAGGATGGCCGAGCGCAGCGAGCGCATCAGCCCCAGGTAGAAGTGCAGGTTGTGAGTCGTGTTGAGCCGTGAGCCGAGGATCTCGTTGCAGCGGTCGAGGTGGCGCAGGTAGGCACGGCTGTAATGACGGCAGGTGTAGCACTGGCACGCGGGATCCACCGGGCCGAGGTCTTCCTGGTGCACCTGGTTGCGGATATTGATCACCCCGGTCGACGTGAAGAGATGGCCGTTGCGGGCATGCCGGGTGGGCATGACACAGTCGAACAAATCGATGCCGCGCAGCACCGCCGCGACGATGTCCTCCGGGCGCCCGACCCCCATCAGATAGCGCGGACGGTCGGGGGGCATGTGCGGCACCAGCGATTCGAGTATGCCGAGCCGTTCCGCCTCGGACTCCCCCACGGCCAGGCCGCCAACTGCGAGCCCGGGCCACTCTCGGGCCGCAAGCGCCTCGAGCGAGGCGAGGCGCAGGTTGGCATGCATCCCGCCCTGCACGATGCCGAAGAGTGCCCCCGCAGGCTGTTGCGGTCCGCGGTAATAGCGCTCGTGGCTGCGCGCCGCCCAGCGCATGGAGCGCTCCATCGACGCGCGCGCCTCGGCCTCGCTCGCCGGGTGCTCGGTACAGTCATCGAGTGCCATCGCGATATCCGAGCGCAGCGCGAGCTGCACGTCCATCGAGTCTTCCGGGGTGAGACGCACTTCGCGCCCGTCGATGGGAGAGCGAAAGCGCACGCCCTCCTCGCTCAGCCGACGCAGCCTCTTGAGACTAAAGACCTGAAATCCGCCCGAGTCCGTCAGTATCGGCTGGCGCCAGTTCATGAACCCGTGCAGGCCGCCGTGACGGGCGATGATCTCGGGCCCGGGGCGCAGCAGGAGATGGAAGGTGTTGCCGAGAATGATCTCGGCGCCCAGGCCCGCGAGCTCCTCGGGCGTCATCGCCTTGACCGTGCCGTAGGTGCCGACCGGCATGAAGGCCGGCGTCGCCACGCTGCCGTGGGCGAGCTGCAGCCGCCCGGCCCGTGCGGCGCCGTCGCGCGCCTCGAGTTCGAAGGAGCAGTTCACACGCGCCGCCCGGTAAGGAGCATGGCATCGCCGTAGCTGAAGAAGCGGTAGCGCTCACGAACCGCGTGCGCGTAGGCGGCGAGCACCTCGCGCGTACCGGCGAAGGCGCACACCAGCATCAGCAGCGTCGACTCGGGCAGATGAAAGTTGGTGAGCAGCACATCGGCGACCTGAAACTCGAATCCGGGGGTGATGAACAGCCGGGTCTCCCCGGTCCAGGGCACGGGACCGCGATCGTCCGCCGCGAGTGCCGCCGCTTCCAGGGCACGCACGACGGTCGTACCGACCGCCACGATGCGTCCGCCGCCGCGCCGGGCGCGGGCGATGGCCGCACAGGCTTCCGCGCCCACCGAGGCCCACTCGGCATGCATGGTATGCGCTGCGGGGTCATCCGTGCGCACCGGCTGGAAGGTGCCGGCGCCGACGTGCAACGTGACGAACGTGCGCTCGACACCGCGGGCCGCCAGCGCCTCAGCGAGCGACGTGTCAAAGTGCAGGCTCGCGGTGGGCGCGGCGACCGCACCCGGAGCGCGCGCGAAGATGCTCTGGTAGCGCTCGCGATCGGTCTCGTCCGCACTGCGGTGGATATAGGGCGGCAGCGGCACGCTGCCCCAGCGGGCAAAGAACTCCACGGGGGGCGCGGGCAGGCTGACGCGCCAGAGGTCAGCGTCACGCTCCAGAACCCGCAGCGTGCCGCCGTCTGTACTCACTTCAAGACCGCGGCGGATCGACTTGCTAGCGCTCAGCTGCACCAGTGCCTGGGTGCCCGCGAGCGCGCGCTCGAGCAGAATCTCGACGCGCCCCCCGGAGGGCTTATGGCCCAGGAGCCGTGCCGGCAGGACGCGCGTGTCGTTGAATACCAGCAGGTCGCCGTCGCTGAGGTAGCCCGGCAGATCGCGCACCCTGCGGTCGGCGACCGCGCCGCTAGAGGCTTCGAGCACCAGCATCCGCCCGGAGGAGCGCTCGGGCGGCGGACTCTGGGCTATCAGCTCGGGCGGTAAGGTATAGGCGAAGTCCTGGCGGCGCACGCGCGGATGTTACACGCCGGGCGCGCGCCGTCCGCGCGTCAGGCGCGGTCGTTGCCGACGATCACCGCGGTGCGCGTGGAATGCCCGCTGTCCGGCGTTGGTCCGGCGTGGCGCGCGCCGTCGCGACGCGGCGCTGGCTCCGGCACGGTCTCCTCGAGCTGCAGCGTCTTGCGCTGGCGGATGATCCGCAGCGTGAGCTTCTCGCCCGGCTGATAGGAGCGCAGGATGCGCGTGGCGTGCGAGCCACTGGTCGGCTCGCGACCGTCGATGGCGAGGATCACGTCGCCGTCCTCGAGCTGCAGCGCGCCGTTCGCCGGGGCACGCACCACCAACACCCCCTTGTCGCTGCCGAAGTAGCTGCCGAGGCGCGGGGTAAGGGTCGCCAGTTCCATGTCCATCAGCGAACGGCGCGCCAGAGCGTCCGAGAAGTCGGGGAAGTCCGAGAAGTCAAAATTGAAGTACGGCATGTCGCGACCGGCGAACAACTCCGGAGCCGCGCGCGCGGTCACGGTGAAGTCGCGCGTCTTGCCGTCGCGCAGCACGCGCACGCTCACATGGCTGTCCGGCTTGACGTCATGCAGGACACGTACCGCCTCGCGCGCCGGCTCCGGGCCCTTAAGGTCCGTGCCGTTGAGGGCAACTATCACGTCGCCGGTGCGGATGCCCGCCTCGGCCGCCGGGCCCCCGGGGCTCACCTCCTTGACCCGAGCACCGACGCCGTCCGCGACTGGCTCAAGCTGCACGCCGATGATGCCGTGGCCCATGCCGAGGGTGGGCATGACCTGCTCAACCACGTGGCTGCTGAGTTGGGTCGAGAGGCGCGCCACCTCGCTCGCCGCCTGCTCGAGACGCTTCTGGGCGGCCTCGAGCTGCTTGTCGAGGTCCGGACGCGGGGCGGCGGGTGGCGCCGGCGGCGCAGGCGGAGCCGGTAGAGCGGGGGGCGCCGGGACCGACGATGGATCGGCGGCGAGCGCCGCAAAGGGGATGCACATCAGGAGCAAAGCCCGCGCCCACCCCCGGGCGCTGCGCGAAAGAGCATGTTGGCGGTCGTTCACGTTTGCTCCTTGGGGGAGAATTCACGGTATGTCGTTGGCGAGTGTTTCCGCATAGCGTACGCGCACGAGGGTGCCGACCAGGCGTGCGCGCTCCTGCTGCAGCGCCTGCACACGCGCCGGCGGCGCGCGCCCGTTGCGCTCGCTGCTCAGCAGGTCATCGAGCTGCGCGATTCGGTCTTGCAGGCCCATGACAGCCGAGCGCGTACCGACGTGCACGAGCGCTGGCTCGCGCGGCAGACTCGCGAGCCAGCGCTCCTGCGCGACCGCACGGGCACCGCTGTCATCGCTCGGGGCAGGCAGCTGACTCTCGGGCAGTACAGCGGGCGCGCCGTGCGCACTCGGCGGCTGCGGCGCGAAGGCGATCAGGCGCAGGAGCACGGCGCCCACGGCCACGGCGACGATGGCCGCGGCGACTAGGCGCGTGCGGTCGCCGGCCTCGCGCGCCGCCCGCTCGCGCTCGAGGGCGCGCTGCTCAAATTCGTGGTAGCCGTAGGGTTGCTGCGCCACTTCCGGAAGAGCGCGCAACAGCCGGCGCAGACCCGAGTGGGACGCTAGATCAGTGTGCATGACGGTCGCTCATCCTGTGGCTCGAGCCACGCGCGCAGCCGTGCGTGTGCGCGCGCCAGCTGCGATTTGGAAAAACTCACGGAGCGGCCAAATTCGCGCGCGATCTCCTGATGCGAATAGCCCTCCACCTCGTACATCCACACCACCGCGCGCGCCGTAGGCGCGAGGCTCGCGAGTGCCCGTTCTAGGTCGATGAGATCGCCGGCGTAGCCGGGTGTCACCAGCGCGGCAACCTCCGCGGCCACGCCGAAGTCCACCGGCTCGAGGCACATCCGGGCGCGTTTCCACGGCGAGCGCAGGTACATCAGACAGCGCGAGATCGCAATCTGACGTAGCCACGCGCCGAGTGGGGCCTCCTGTCGAAACTGCGGCAGCCGCTCGAAGAACAACATCATCGTGTCCTGGAAGAGATCCTCCGACAGGGCGCGCTGTCCGACCAGGCGGCGGATAAGTGTCAGGGTCGGCGGCGCCACGGCGGCGTAGATCGCCTGGCGGGCGGGCCGGTCACCCGCGCGCGCCAGTGCGAGGACCTCCCCGGGAACCTCGATGTCGACCAGTCCGCTCACGGGGCAGTTAGATGCCCGAGGACGGCAAAAGGTCGCAGACCTCATCTATACTTCTTCGTCCCACGCCCCGATGGCGGAACTGGTAGACGCGCCGGACTCAAAATCCGGTTCTGGCGACAGAGTGTGGGTTCGATTCCCTCTCGGGGCAGTAAGTGGCACGCGTTTCACATAACTTGTGTGTTATGTGTCGCAGTTCACAGACGAGTTGCCGCGGCGCACGCGGGCATGCGATTTTTAAGGAAAACAAGGGATTGACGAATGCTGCGCCTGCTGGCGGGTCTCACTAGGAAATTCTTTCCCACGATCCTCGCCGCCGCGCTCGCCGCGTGCGGGCAGGTCGACACCACCACTAATCCGGGCACCGACCCGTCAGCGGTGCCGCCCAGCATTACTACCCAGCCTACGCCACAGTCTGTCCAGGAGGGTGAGGCCGCCACCTTTGCGGTGGAGGCAGCCGGCTCCTCGCCGCTCACGTATCAATGGCAGAGGGACGGAGCTGCCATCGCTGGTGCGACGGGCGCGAGTCTGGTGGTTACACCAGCGGTCTCAGACAGCGGCGCGATGTATTCGGTGATCGTGAGCAACTCCGTCGGTACCGTGCAGAGCGAGGCCGCCAGACTCACCGTGATGCCGGCCGCCGCAGCACCGACCATCGTCACACAGCCCGCGAACCAGACGGTTACGGCAAGCCAGACGGCGAGCTTCACTGTCACCGCGAACGGTACGGCACCGCTCTCTTATCAGTGGCAGAAGAACGGCGCGCCGATCGCCGGCGCCACCTCGGCGACCTACACCACGCCCACGACGACGACCGCCGACAACGGCGCGCTGTTTGCGGTCGTCGTTCAGAATGCCGCGGGCAGCGTCACCAGCGTCAACGCCGTCCTCACCGTGAACGCCGCGAACGGGGGCGTCTCGCCGACAATCACCGTGCATCCCGCGGACAAGACCGTGCAGGCCGGACAGAGTGCGTCCTTCACCGTGACGGCTACCGGCACGCAGCCTCTGAGCTACCAATGGCGGAAGAATGGCTCCGTCATCCCCGGGGCGGGCGCGCCGAGCTACACGACGCCGCCCGCGACGAGCGCCGACAGCGGCGCGACCTTCTCGGCAGTGGTCAGCAATCAGGTCGGGCAGGCGACCAGCCGCGCCGCGCTACTGACCGTCACGATAGCCCCGACCGCTCCCAGCATTACGACGCAGCCCGGCGATCAGAGGGTAGCCAGCGGACAAACCGCGACGTTCACCGTGGTCGCAACCGGCACCGCGCCGCTGACCTACCTGTGGAGCCGGAACGGCACTCCGATCAGTGGCGCCACTGCGGCGAGCTACACGACCGGGACACTCACCACGGCCGACAGCGGCAGCACCTTCTCGGTGGTGGTAAGCAACTCCATCGGCAAGGCGACCAGCCGCTACGCGGTACTGACGGTGACCGGCACGAGCGCTCAGGGCACGGACATCGTCACCTTCAAGTACAACGCGGCGCGCACCGGGCTGAACGCGAACGAGACCAGGCTCACCACCACCAATGTCAACCCGAACACCTTTGGGCTGAAGCACTTCCTCAGTACCGACGGCAAGGTCGACGGACAGCCCCTGTACCTGTCGGCGCTCAACGTCGGCGGCGCGACCCACAACGTGGTATTTGCGACGACTGAGAACGACTCGGTGTATGCCTTCGATGCGGACAGCGGAACGCAACTCTGGAAGGCGTCGCTGGTTCCCTCCGGAGAGACACCGAGCGACACGCGCAGCTGCGATGAAGTCACGCCCATGATCGGCATCACCTCGACGCCGGTCATCGACCGCTCGGCGGGTGCGCACGGCGCGATCTACGTGATCGCCATGACTGTTGCGGGCACTACCTATCACCATCGCCTGCACGCGCTCGACGTGACCACCGGAGCCGAGATCGGCACCCCGACGGATATCAAGCCGACCTTTAATGCCGCGAGCGGACAGATCACGTTTGATCCTGCGCAGTACACGGAGCGTTCGGGTCTGCTGCTGCTCAATCACACGATCTATACGGCCTGGACCTCGCACTGCGACCACCAGTTCTACACCGGCTGGATCGTGGCATTCAGCCAGAGCACGCTGCAGCAGAGCGCCGTGCTCAACGTCGCGCCCAACAGCGGCGGCGTCGGGCCCGCGATCTGGATGTCCGGCGGCGGCCTGGCCGCCGACAGTTCCGGCTACGTGTACCTGATCACCGCCAACGGGGCCTTCGAGACCACGCTCGACAGCAATGGTTTCCCGAACATGCAGGACTACGGGAATTCATTCCTCAAGCTCTCAACGGCCGGCGGCGGCCTGAGCGTCTCGGACTACTTCACCCTCTTCAACACCGCCGATGAGACCAGTCAGGACTGGGACCTGGGCTCCGGCGGCATCATGCTGCTGCCGGACCTGACCGACTCGGGCGGAACCGTGCGACATCTGGCGGTCGGAGCGGGCAAGGACGGCAACCTGTATGTAGTCAACCGCGACTCAATGGGGCGCTACAACGCGGCCTCCAACAACATCTGGCAGCAGCTGACCGGAGCGCTCGGCAACATTGGGAGTAGTGGCAACCAGGGCGGCATCTGGGGAACACCGGCCTACTTCAACGGCCACGTCTACTACGGCCCGCGCAACGACTTCCTGCGTTCCTTCACCATCAGCTCCGCGAAACTGTCGACGCCCGCGAGCTCGGCGAGCACCAATGGCTTCTTGTACCCGGGCACCTCGCCCTCGGTCTCCGCCAACGGCACCAGCCAGGCCATAGTCTGGGCGCACCAGAACGGCAGCACGGCGACACTGCACGCCTACGACGCCAACAACCTCGCCACCGAACTGTATTCGAGCGCAACAGCTCCCAACGGCCGCGACCAGTACGGCGCCGGCAACAAGTTCATCGTGCCGGTGGTCGCAGACGGTCACGTGTTCGTCGGCGCGACCAATGGCGTAGCGGTTTACGGCCTGCTGAACTGAGGCATGCGCGCCCGCCCCGTCCGGGCCCCGGCGTCGACAAGCCAGGGCAGCGCCCTTATCCTCGCGCGCAGACGATGAATTTCTGCAGTCACTGCGGCGCCAAAGTGCAGCTGCGGGTCCCGGAAGGTGATCATCTGCCGCGCTACGTATGCGAAGCATGCGGCACGATCCACTACCAGAACCCGAAGCTGGTCGTGGGCTGCGTGCCGGTGCACGAGGGAAGGATCCTGCTGTGTCGGCGCGCGATCGAGCCGCGCCGCGGCTACTGGACCGTGCCGGCGGGCTTCATGGAGAACCGGGAGACGCTGCAGGAGGCAGCCGCTCGCGAGTAGCACGAGGAGGCGCTCGCCGACGTGGTCATCGGCTCGCTCCTCACGATCGTGCACGTGCTGCACGCCGAGCAGGTGCACGTGTTCTTCCGGGCTACCCTGCCCGAGCCGCGTTTCGCGCCAGGGCCGGAGAGTCTGGAAGTCGCGCTGGTCGCTCCGGCCGAAATTCCGTGGCAGGACATCGCCTTCCGCAGCACCGACTTCACGCTGCACCGCTATCTGAATGATTTGGCGGCGGGGCGCGAGGAACACCATTTCACGACACTCGAGCGGCCGCCGCACGGCCGCGATCCGGAGTGATTCACCGCCGAGCTCGAGGGCGTGGCAAAATGTGCTGCCGGCTCTGACGGCGCGCGCGGCGGCGTTACCGCTCCGCGGATTCCCGAGGATTGCGAATGACCTTTGTCGTCACTGAAACCTGCATCAAGTGCAAGTACATGGATTGCGTGGAGGTGTGCCCCGTGGACTGCTTCCACGAGGGGCCGAACTTCCTCACCATCGACCCGGAGGAGTGCATCGACTGCACGCTCTGCGAGCCGGAGTGCCCAGTGGAGGCGATCTTCTCCGAGGAGGAGCTGCCCGCCGGGCAGGAGCACTTCAAACCGCTCAACGCCGAGCTCGCAAAGCTATGGCCCGTGATCACCGAGAAGAAGGACCCGCCGCCGGATGCCAAGGAATGGGAGGGCAAGCCGGACAAGTTCAAGCTGCTCGAGCGGTAAGCCAACGGTCGCGCGCGGCGGCGCGCTCAGTGATGTGAGGTTTCCTTGAGGTGCTGCGCCAGCACGTCGGGCGGCACGTAGCCGGGCAGCATGTCACCGTCCGCCATGACTATGGCGGGCGTTCCCTGCAGCGCGAAGTCCTTTCCCAAAGCATAGGTGCGCGCAACCGGGTTCTCAGCGCACGGCTTGCTCTTGAGCTCCTGACCGAGCTTGGCGCGCGTCAGCGCGTCATTGCGATCCGGCGAGCACCAAACCTGCTCGGCCTTGGTCCACGACACCGTATTCGGGCCGGTGCGCGGATAGAGCAGGTAGCGCACGCGAATCCCGAGGCGGTTGTACTCGGCGATCTGGCTGTGAAGCTTGCGACAGTACTGACAGTCCACGTCGGTGAAGACGGTGACCGTGTACTTGGGATCCTTCGGACCAAAAATAAGCATCTGGTCCTCGGGAACGGCGCCGATCAGCTTGGCACGCAGCTCGCGCCGGTGTTGCTCGGTGAGGTCGTCGTTCGCCTTCAGATCGTAGAGGTCCCCGGAGATCGCGTATTTGCCGTCGGTCGTGACGTAGGCGATCTCCGTGCCCTTGGTGTACTCGTAGATTCCCTGGATGGGAGAGGCGTGCAGATCGTCGGGCTGCGCGCCGAGCTGCTTCGCGATCGCGGCACGCGGGTCGGCGCCCGTGGCGGATGGCTGCTGCGCGGCGGCCGTCGCCAGAGCGAGCGCAAGCGCCAGGGCGAGAAATCCAGTCAGCCACTTGCCTGTCATGAGGTCCTGCCAAACGTCCCGGGGTGAAATTCGGACCCGTCGCGATGCGAAAGGTTCGCCGCCACGGTTTCCCTAAGCGGTTTTACCCTCAGTGTAGCAGAGGGCAGACGAGGCTCAGAAAGACACCCGAGGAGGCCCAGCGTCAGCCGCGCGGGTGATGAGTCGAGTGCAGTTCCTTGAGACGCTCGCGTGCGACGTGCGTGTAGATCTGGGTCGTGGAGAGATCGCTGTGCCCGAGGAGCATCTGCACGACGCGCAGATCGGCGCCGTGATTGAGCAGGTGGGTCGCAAAGGCGTGCCGCAGCGTGTGCGGCGAGATCGCCTGGGCGATGCCGGCCGCCAGCGCGTACTTCTTCACGAGGTTCCAGAACATCTGCCGCGACATCGCGGCCGCCCGCACCGTCACGAAAAGCGCATCCGCGCGTCGCTCCCCGAGGATGACCGGG
>DATBBQ010000184.1:0-33249 GCA_036270915.1 Steroidobacteraceae bacterium | reverse complement strand
TGTTCTGGGGCAGCGGCAGTCCCTTCGCGTGGCGCGTGCTGCTGGCGCTCGAATTCAAACGTCTGCCCTACGTCAGTCACCTGCTGCAGTTCTCCAAGCAGGAGCACAAGTCCCCGCAGATGCTGGCGCTGAATCCGCGCGGCCGCGTGCCGGTGCTCAAGGATGGCGACTACATGTGCTTCGAGTCGCTCGCGATTCTCTACTACCTCGACCGCAAGTACCCCGAGCCGCCGATCTTCGGGCGCACGCCCGAGGAGGGCGGCACCATCATGCGCGTCATCTGCGAGTACGAGGCCTACATCCAGCCGCACCTCACGACCATCACGCGCGCGGTGTTCTCCGGCAAGGGCAGCCTCGGCGCGGACGAAGTCACCGCCGCGATGCACGCCGCCGGCACCGAAGCGCGCACCATCGAGGGGCGCCTGTCCAAATCCGACTGGATCGTGGGGGACTCGTACTCGGCGGTCGACATGGTGATCTTCCCCGGCATTCAGCTGCTGAAGCGCGCCCTGGAGCGGCCGCAGGCGGCGGCGCTGTCCTCGCGCTTCATGCCCGTGGAGGTGAACTATCCGGCGCTCGGACGCTGGCTGGCGCGCGTCGCCGCCACGCCCGGCTACGAGCGTACCTATCCGCCTCACTGGCGCGAGAGCTGACGTCAGATGGCGACGCGTGTCGCCTATAGCGATTGAGTCGCGCCGGTACGTATTGATACGCTTCCGGTGGCGTACGGCGCGTCGGTCAACCGTGAGATCATGAGCAGCGAAAAGATACATGTCGAGTTTCCGGGACGGATCCTGCTGGTCGGCTTCGGCAGCATCGGCCAGGGCGTCCTGCCGCTCATCCTGCGCCACATCGGCATCACGCCCGAGCGCATCACCATCGTCACCGCCGAGGACAAGGGCAAAGAGGAGGCGGCTCAGTTCGGCATCAAGTTCGTCCAGGAGCGCCTGACGCGCGAGAACTTTCGCCGCGTGCTCAACCCGCTCCTCGGGCGCGGGGACTTCCTCATCAACGTCTCGGTCGAGGTCTCGAGCATCGCCCTCATCAAGCTGTGCTGGGAGAAGGGCGCGATGTACCTCGATACGTGCCTCGAGCCCTGGCCGGGTGGCTACACCGACCCGACCGTGCCGGCCGCCAAGCGCACCAACTACGCCCTGCGGGAGGAGGCGCTCGCGCTGCGCACCGGTAACGCCCGCGCGCCGACCGCCGTGATCACCCACGGCGCCAACCCTGGCCTCGTGTCGCACTTCGTTAAGCAGGCGCTGCTCAATATCGCCGCGGATACCAAGGTGGACGCCGGCAAGCCCTCGACCCGCGCCGAGTGGGGCGAGCTCGCGCGGCGTCTGTCCGTCAAGGTGGTACACATCGCCGAGCGCGACACGCAGGTCACCGCCAAACCCAAGCAGCTGGGCGAGTTTGTCAACACCTGGTCGGTGGACGGCTTCGTCAGCGAGGGCTGCCAGCCGGCCGAGATGGGCTGGGGTAGCCACGAGCGCAACTTCCCGCGCGACGGCAAGCGCCACGACTCCGGCTGCCTCGCGGCGATCTATCTCAACCAGCCGGGCGCGGGCACCCGGGTGCGCACCTGGACGCCCAAGGCGGGGCACTTCCACGGCTTCTGCATCACCCACGGCGAGTCGATCTCCATCGCCGACTACTTCACCGTGCGCGAGGGCGCCCAGGTCGCCTACCGTCCCACCGTGTACTACGCCTACCACCCGTGCGACGCGGCGGTCATGTCGGTGTACGAGCTCGCCGGGCGCAACTACGTGCAGCAGGAGCGCCAGCGCATCCTCATGGGCGAGATCATCGCGGGCATCGACGAGCTCGGCGTGCTGCTCGCCGGTCACAAGAAGAATGCCTACTGGTACGGCTCGCAGCTCTCGGTCGAGGAGGCGCGCCGGCTCGCGCCGTTCAACAACGCCACCAGCCTGCAGGTGTGCATCGCGGTGCTCTCGGGCGTGATCTGGGCGATGGAGAACCCCAACATGGGCGTGATCGAGCCCGACGAGTTGGACTACCGCCGCAATCTCGAGATCTGCATGCCGTACCTCGGGCCCGTCGTCGGGGAGTACACGGAGTGGACGCCGCTGCACGAGCGTGAGCGACTGTTCCCCGAGGACATCGACAAGAACGACCCCTGGCAGTTCAAGAACGTGCGCGTCATCTGGTAGCGCGCTAGCCGCCCTCGTATTCGATCGCGACGATCACGTAGGCACTGGCGCCGCCGGGGATCTGCACGCTCACCTCCTCGTCCAGGCGCCGCCGCAGGAGCGCGCGCCCGAGCGGGGAATCCATGCTGATATAGCCCGGCGCACGGTCGAACTCGTCCGGTCCCACGATGCGGTAGCGGCTGCGCGTACCATCTTCCCCCTCGAGCTCGACCCAGGCGCCGAAGAACACCCTGCCGGTGTCCTCCGGGCCCCGCTCGACGATCACCATGCCCTCGAGGCGCTTGCGCAGGAAGCGCACCCGACGGTCGATCTCGCGCAGCCGGCGCTTGCCGTAGGTGTATTCGGCGTTCTCGGAGCGATCCCCCTGGGCGGCGGCCGCGGCGACCGCCTGCGTGACACGCGGGCGCTCCTCGCGCCAGAGCGCATCGAGCTCCTGGCGCAGCCGGCGCGCGCCCTCGGGTGTGATGTATTTCGAGCCGGCGGCTTCCGGGCGCCGGAAGCGTCCCATGAGATCTGGTCCTGTGAATTATGTCGCACTCACTATTACCCAAATCCAGCCCTTCTGTGGAGCGTTTCACGGACGGTGCGGGAGCGCGCGCCTAACCTGCAGCCGTGGCTACCAAGTACTACACGCACTTCGTGACCCAGGGCGGCAAGCATCGCAGCGCCGGCACGGGTAACGAGTGGAGCGGGGTAGTGGAGCTGCGTGAGCCGCTGACACAGTCACGCGCCAACCGCGAGCTGCGTGCGCTGCTGGCACAGAGTTTCGACCTGGATTCGGACGAGATCCGGATCCTGCACTGGGCACGATTGCACTGACGTATCCCCTGGCGGACTTCCTTCCCTTCATCGAAGGTCCGCCCTTAGCAACCCCAGGCCTCAAAACCTGGGGTTTTTTTTGCCCCGAAGCTCGCGACCGCGCCCGGACTGCTGCGCTGCGGCTCCCCCGGCGCATGGGCGCGGGCGAAATCGACTCCGGATTAAGTAGCATGTGACAATCGGCGTCCCCCGACCTGGGGCGGGGCACATACAAGGAGAAGTCTCATGCGTGCTTGGTCAACCGCCTTGCTGGCCCTCGCTCTGCTGTGTCTTTCGGGCTGCGGATACAACACCCTGCAGACCAAGGACGAGGCCGTGAAGGCGTCGTGGGCGGAGGTCGTCAACCAGTATCAGCGCCGCGCTGACCTCATTCCGAACCTCGTCAACACGGTCAAGGGCTACGCCGCGCAGGAGCAGCGCGTGCTGGTCGAGGTGACCGAGGCGCGCGCCAAGGTGGGCTCGATCCAGGTGACCCCCGAGGTGCTGAACAATCCCGAGCTCTTCCAGAAGTTCCAGGCCGCACAGAACCAGCTGACCGGCGCCCTGAAGAGCCTGTTCGCGGTGTCGGAGAACTACCCGCAGCTCAAGTCGGACCAGAACTTCCGCGACCTGCAGTCGCAGATCGAGGGCACGGAGAACCGCATCACCGTCGCACGCGGCCGCTACATCCAGGCGGTGCAGGACTTCAACAACACCGTGCGCGTCTTCCCCTCGAACCTGACCGCCAAGGTGTTCGGCTTCCAGCCCAAGCCCAACTTCACGGTGGCGAACGAGGCGCAGATCGCCACCGCGCCCACGGTGAGCTTCGATACCTCGGTTCCGGGAACGCCGCCGGCGAACCCGCCGCCGCAGCCCGCGACGAAGTGACGCGAGTGCTCGCGCGCGCCGGCGTGCTCGCGGGCCTGGCGCTGCTGGGGCTCATGGGCCCCGGCACGAGCACGCGCGCGCAGGCGCCGCCGTCGGCGGAGCTGCAGCCGATCCCGAAGCTCAGCGCGCGGGTCATGGACCTCACCGGCACGCTGACCGCCGAGCAGCAGACCGCCCTCGATCAGAAGCTCGCGGCGTTCGAGGCCGCCAAGGGGTCGCAGCTCGCGGTGCTCATCGTGCCGAGCACGCAGCCCGAGCCCATCGAGGCGTACTCGATCCGGGTGGTGGATCAGTGGAAGATCGGTCGCGGCACCGTCAACGGCAAGCGGGTCGACGACGGCGCGCTGCTGCTCGTCGCCAAGAACGACCGGCACGTGCGCATCGAGGTCGGGTACGGGCTCGAGGGCGTGCTCACGGACGCCATGTCCAACCGCATCATATCCGGCGCCATCGCGCCCGAGTTCCGCGAGGGGAACTATTACGCGGGCATCGACGCCGGGCTCGACCAGATGATCAAGCTGATCGACGGGGAGCCGCTGCCCCCGCCCGAGCACGCCTGGCAGTCCGGCGGCCACCGTCCGTCCGGCGGCCTGCTGCCGCAGCTGTTCTTCGCGGTCGTCTTCGGCTCGCTCATCCTGCGCGGCATCTTCGGCCGCACGCTCGGCTCGCTCTTCACCGGCGCCGGGGCCGGGCTCATCACCTACTTCGCCGGCTACGCGCTCGCGCTCGCCGGGCTCGCCGGGGTCGCGGCGTTCCTCTTCACGATGCTGCTCGGGCTCGCCGGGCGCGGCAGCGGCTGGTCGAGCAGCCCGCGCGCCGGCGGCTTCGGCGGCGGCTTCGGCGGGGGCCTCGGCGGAGGTTTAGGCGGGGGCGGCGGCTTCAGCGGCGGGGGCGGTGGCTTCGGCGGCGGCGGCGCCTCGGGCAGCTGGTAGGGCTTGGCCATGAAACTCACACGACTCGTGCGTCACGTCGCCACCACGCGCTGGAGCACGCGCAAGCATTTCCCGCGCAGCGTGCGCGACGCGATCGAGAAGGCGATCGGGGAGTGCGAGCACCGCCACGGCGGGGAGATCCGCTTCGTGATCGAGACCGCCTTCGACCTGCCGGAGCTGTGGCGTGACCTCGCGCCGCGTACCCGGGCGCTGCAGATCTTCGGGCAGTTCGGCGTCTGGGACACCGCGCACAACAACGGCGTGCTGATCTACGTGCTGATCGCCGATCACGACGTGGAGATCGTCGCCGACCGCGGCATCGCCCAGCACATCAGCGCCGCCGAGTGGGCGGCGGTGTGCCGGCAGATGGAGCAGCACTACCAGGCCGGGCGCTTCCGCGAGGGCTCGATCGCGGGCATCGAGGGCGTCGGCGCGCTGCTCGGAAGGCACTTCCCCGGGCGGCGGCACAGCGACAACGAGCTGCCCAATCAGCCGGTACTGCTGTAGCGCAATGCCGACAATCGGGCACGGGCCACTTGGGTCATAATTTGACCCCATGAGGTCCGTCGTCATCCGCGCCGCGTCCGCGGCGCTTCTGGGTATTCTGCTCGCGAGCTGCTCGCTGTTCGCCGAGTTCGGCCACCATGCGCCCCCGCCGGCGCCGCCACCGCCGGCGCCCGCGCCGCCGCCGGAGCCGCTGCCGAGCGCCAACGAGCGCTTCGAGCTCGCCCCGGGGCAGGACGTGGTCGGCGTGGTGCAGGTGGTGAAGGCCGGCAAGGAAGACACGCTCACCGACATCGCGCGGCGCTTCAACGTCGGCTACGAGGAGATCCTGGCCGCCAATCCCAAGGTGGATCCGTGGCTGCCGGGGGAGGGACGCGAGATCGTCGTGCCCACGCAGTTCATCCTGCCGGACGCCCCGCGTACCGGGATCGTCATCAATATCGCGGCGATGCGGGTCTTCTATTACCCGACGCCCAAGCACGGCGAGCACCAGGTGGTCTACACGCACCCGATCGGCATCGGCAAGGTCGGCTGGCGTACCCCGGAAGGGGTGACCAAGATCGTGCGTCGCCAGAAGGACCCGACCTGGCGCGTGCCGGTCTCGGTGCGCAAGGAGCACCACGAGAACGGCGATGACCTCGAGCCGGTCATCGGTCCCGGGCCCGACAACCCGCTCGGCAAGTACGCCTTCTACCTCGAGTGGCCGAGCTACCTGATCCACGGCACCAACAAGCCCGCCGGCGTCGGCCTGCGCTCGAGCCACGGCTGCATCCGCCTCTACCCGGAGGACATCGAGCAGTTTTTCGCGATGGTGCCGGTCGGCACTCAGGTGCGGGTGGTCAACCAGCCGTTCGTGTTCGGCTGGCGCGAAGGGCAGCTCTACATGCAGGCCTACGAGGTGCTGGAGGACGACAGTCGCGACTGGGCGCACGCCGAGAAGAAGCTCCTCAGCAAGTCCCTCGCCGCGCGCCTGCAGCAGGAGGTGCGCGCGCATCACGAGCAGGTGGACTGGGATCTGGTCGCGCATCTGGCGCACAGCCCGCGCGCCGTCCCCGTGCCGATCACCGCTAACGACGCGAGCGCGGAAGCCGTCATCGCCTCCGCCGTGCGGGTGCAGAACCTGCTCCCCGAGGGCTCGACCTGGGACGGACGGTCGGACCTGCCGATGGACGAGGCCGCCTTCAAGCAGATGGTGGGCGAGGTCCAGCCGGACAGCGACACCGCCGCGCCGTCCCCCGCGACCCCCGCCGCGGACGCCAAGGCCGGCAAGACGCGCGCGCCGGCGCCGAAGAACGGCGGCTGAGGTGCGCCCGCCATGGGCACGCTGTCGGAGTGGCTGCGGCTGATGCTCGGGGAGATCGCCCGCAAGGAGAGCGAGCGTGCGAGCGCGCGCGCCGAGGAGGAGCGCCGCCGCGCCGAGCAGGCCGCCGCGCCGCGCCGCGCCCGCGGCGCACGCCCGCGCCGCCGCTGAGCGTGCCGCCCGGCGTCGCGAGAAACTGACAACACCCTGACAGCGTGTGTTAGAGTCGCGCCGCTGAATTCCACGAGGCGCATGATTGGCTGACAGCCCCGCGTCGACCGTACAGCTCGCACAGCCCACCCGTACCGCGCACGCCATCGAGCGCGTGCCAACCGGAATCGTCGCCTTCGTCGGCCGCACCCTCAAGGGTCCGGTCAATCAGCCGCTCCCCGTGACGAGCTTCGTCGAGTTCCAACAGCAGTTCGGCGGATTGTGGCAGCCCTCCACGCTCTCCTACGCGGTCGAGCAATTCTTCGAGAACGGCGGCCGCGAGGCGCGCATCGTGCGCGTGGTGAACGGCGCGCGGCCACCGACGATCACGCTGCCGGCCGGCACCGGCGCGCTGCGCCTGACCGCGCTCAATCCCGGCTCGCGCGAGTACCTGCGTGCCTCGGTCGACTTCGACGGCCTGACCCCCGCCGAGCCCGAGCGCTTCAACCTCGTGGTGCAGCGGGTGCGCACGTCCGGCTCGGAGCTGGTCGAGGACCAGGAGATCTACCGGCGCATCTCCATCGTTCCGGGCGCGACGCGCTTCGTGAGCGACGTGCTGCTCGAATCGCGCCTGGTGCGGGTCGCGGGCGCGGTGCCGGCGCACCGGCCCGACCGCTCCGGCGGCGGTCCCGGCGGCGTGTCGGTCGGCTACACCCTCTCCAACCCCGACGGTGACGACGGTGCGCCGCTCACCGATTACGACATCATCGGCTCGGGCAGCACCGGCACGGGACTGTTCGCCCTCACCAGCAGCGGCGGCTTCAACCTCCTGTGCATCCCGCCCCTCGCCCGCGACCGCGACGTCGGCCTCTCGACGTTGCTCGTCGCCGCGCGCGTCTGCCGCGAGCGGCACGCGCTGCTCATGATCGACCCGCCCTCGGCCTGGGCGACGCCGCGCCAGGCGCTCGAGGCGCTGCGTGTCTGGCCGTTCCGCAGCGAATGTGCCGTCATGTACTACCCGCGCGTGCAGGCCTTCGACCGCCTGCGCGGCCGGGTCGAGGTGTTCGGCTCCTGCGGCGCGGCGGCGGGCATGATCGCGCGCTCGGACGAGACCTGGCCGGTGTGGGCGGCCGCCGAGAGCGAGGAGGCGGTCCTGCGCCCGGGACTGCGGCCGGCGGTGGCGGTCGCCGACGGTGAGCGCGCCCGCCTCGCGCAGACGGGCGTCAACACCCTCGTCGCGGTGCGCGGCGGGGGCCGCTCGGTCTTTTCCCCGCGCACGCTCGCCGGCGGCGGTAACGGCACCTCCGACTGGCGTTACCTCTCGGCGCGGCGCCTGGCGCTGTTCGTCGCCGCCAGCATCGAGCGCGGTACCCGCTGGGTGCTGCTCGAGCACAACGGACCGGCCACCTGGGAGCGCGCCCGGGCGCAGGTCGAGGGCTTCCTCGAGGAGCTCGCCGCCCAGGGCGCCTTCGCCGGCGCCGCGGCCGACGAGAGCCACTTCGTGATTACCGACGAGCGCGTCAACCGGCCCCAGACCCTCGCCGAGGGCAAGTTCAACCTGCTGTTCGGCTTCGCCACCAGCAAGCCCGGCGCCTTCGACACCTGGCTGGTCACCCACCGTGCCGGGGCGAGCCGCGTGCGCCCCGTGGCGGTCAACCGCTCGGTGACCGCGAAGGATCGGGTCGAATGGGAGATCGAGACCGCGATCCTGCGGCACTGAGGATCAGCCGGCGCCGAAGCCTCCGCCGCCGGGCGTCAGGATCGTGAGCTCATCACCCGGGGCGACGTCAAAGCGCGCGGTCGCGGCGAGCGTCTCGAGCGTGCCGTCCGCACGGCGGATGCTCGCCGCACCGGGGAGCGCGTCGCGCCCGCCGTCGAGGCCAAAGGGCGCGACGCGGCGGTGATTGGCGAGCAGCGCCCCGGAGAGCGGCGCGCGGAACTCGAGCCGCCGCACGGTGCCGTTGCCGCCGCGCTGGCGACCGGCGCCGCCCGAGCCGTGGCGGATCGCGAACTCGCGCAGCAGCACCGGGAACTCGCCCTCGAGGATCTCCGGGTCGGTCAGGCGCGAGTTGGTCATATGGGTCTGCACCGCGTCGCAGCCCGGGAAGTCGGGCCCCGCGCCCGAGCCGCCGCAGATCGTCTCGTAGTACTGCAGCCGCTCGTCACCGAAGGTGAGGTTGTTCATCGTGCCCTGCGAGGCGGCGAGGATGCCGAGCGCGCCGTAGAGCGCGTCCACGATGCACTGCGAGGTCTCGACGTTACCGGCCGCGACCGCGCACGGCGGGGAGGGGTCGAGCATCGAGCCGGGCGGGATGACGATGTCGATCGGCTCGAGGCATCCCTCGTTCAGCGGGATCGGCTGCTCGATCAGGGTGCGGAACACGTACAGCACCGCCGCGAGGCACACCGCGCGCGGGGCGTTGAAGTTGTGCGCTCCGGCGGCGGAGGTACCGGTGAAGTCGACGCGCGCGCGGCCGTGCGCGCGCTCGATGTCCACGCGCACCGCGATCACCTGGCCGCCATCCATCTCGTAGCGGAATTCACCGGGCGTGAGCCGCGCGATCGCCTGCTGGACGCACGCGGCGGCGTTGTCCTGCACGGCGCGCATCTCGGCATGCACCGTGGCGAGGCCGTGGCGGCGCACGGCGCGCTCGATCTCGGCGATGCCGCGGGCGTTCGCGGCGAGCTGCGCGCGCAGGTCGGCGACGTTCTGATCCGGCTTGCGCGCCGGCCACTGCGCCGCGGCGAGCGCCGCGCGCAGCTCGCGCTCGCGCAGCTCGCCCTCGCTCACCAGGTGGAAGCACTCGAAGAGCACGCCTTCCTCGGCGATCGTGCGGCTGAAGGGCGGCATCGAGCCCGGAGTCATGCCGCCGATGTCGGCGTGATGGGCGCGCGAGGCGACGAAGAAGTCCGGACGCGGAGCCTCGGTCAGGAACACCGGTGTGACCACGGTCATGTCCGGCAGGTGTGTGCCACCGTGGTAGGGACTGTTCAGCAGCCACGCATCCCCGCGCCGCAGCTGCGCCCGGGCGTGCAGCACGGCCCGCACGCTCGCCCCCATGGAGCCCAGGTGCACCGGCATGTGCGGCGCGTTCGCGACCAGGCCGCCGTCGGCGTCGAAGAGCGCGCAGGAGTAGTCGAGGCGCTCGCGGATGTTGACCGACTGCGCCGTGGCCTTGAGCACCTCGCCCATCTGCTCGGCGATGTGCATGAAGAGGTTATTGAAGATCTCGAGGCGCGCGGGGTCGGCCGTCGCGACCCCGACGCGCGCTGGGGCGGCATGCTCCTCGAGCAGCAGCTGCCCGTCGGCGAGCGCGCGCGCCCGCCAGCCCTCCTCGAGCACGAGCGTGCTGTGCGGCTCGACGATGAGCGCGGGCCCCGCCACCTCACCGGCGAGGCGGCTCAGGTCGTAGAGCGGCACGCTGCGCCACGCGCCGAACCAGGAGCGCACCCGCCCCGGCAGGCCGGCGTGCACGGCGAGGCGCGGCATGCGCAGGCCCTCGGCATCGACCGACGCGCAGCGCGCCTCGACGCGCAGCGCCTCGACGATCACCCTGAGCGCGTGCGCAGCGAAGCCGAAGCGCCGCAGGTGCTCGGCGTGGAAGCGCTCGCGCACCGCGGCGAGCGCCCCGGCGGGCACCGAGAGGCTGATGTCGCTGTCGCCCGCCCGCAGCTCGAGCAGGTGCGTGACCCGCACGCGCGCCGCTAATCCGCCCTCGCCGGCGAGTTCCTCGCGCGCCTGCTCCTCGAGGGCGCCGAACTGCGTCTCGGCCTGCTCGAGTCCCGCCGCATCCAGCGGCACCCGCAGACTCGCGCGCCGCACCGCGAGCCGGTCGGCGACGCCGACCCCGAAGGCCGACAGCACGCTCGCCAGCGGGTGCACCAGGATGCGACGCACGCCCGCCGCCCGCGCCACGCGGCAGGCGTGCTGTCCGGCGGCGCCACCGAAGCAGAAGAGCGTGAAGTCCGCGGCGTCGAGGCCACGGCGTGTCGAGACCTGGCGGATGGCGTTCGCCATCGCCTCCACGGCGACCTCGAGGAAGGACTCGGCGACCTCCTCTGCGCACAGGCTCCGCCCGGCCTCGCCGCCGAGTTGCGCGGCGAGCGCGGCGAACTGCACCCCGACCGCGGCCTCGTCGATGGGCGCATTTCCCCCCGGGCCGAAGACGGCCGGCAGGGTGTCCGCGCGCAGGCGCCCGAGCAGGACCTGCACGTCGGTGAGGGTGAGCGGCCCGCCGCGGCCGTAGCACACCGGGCCGGGGTCCGCGCCCGCGGACGCCGGACCCACGGCGAAGCGCCCGTCGCGGTAGGCGAGGATCGAGCCCCCGCCGGCGGCGATGGTATGCACGTCGAGCATCGGCTGCATCAAACGCACGCCCGCGATCAGGTGCTCGAAGCGCTGCGGCAGCTCCCCGTCGATGAGTGAGACGTCGGTGGAGGTGCCGCCCATGTCAAAGCCGATGAGGCGCGGGAGGTTCAGCCGCTCGCCGACCCAGCGCATGCCGATGAGTCCGCCGGCCGGGCCGGAGAGCACGCTCGCCATGGCGTGGAAGTTCTCCGCGGCCGCAAGTCCCCCGTTGCTTTGCATGAGGGCGAGCCGCGCGCGGACGTCGAGCGCGCCGAGCTCGCCGGCGAGCGAGCCGACGTAGCGGCGCAGCGGCGGGGAGAGGTAGGCGTTGAGCACCGTGGTGTCGGCGCGGGTCACGTAGCGCACCAGCGGGGAGAGCTCGTGGCTCACCGAGACCTCCTCGAAGCCGAGCTCGCGCGCGAGCAGCGCCGCGGCGCGCTCGTGTGCGGCGTGCCGCCAGCCGTGCAGGAACACGATGGCGAGCGCGCGCCGCCCGGCGGAGCGCTCCCGCCCGAGCTCCTCGCGCAGGTGCGCGAGGTCGAGCGGCACGAGCACGCGCCCGTCGCCGTCGATGCGCTCGCGTGCCTCGATCACCGCCGCGTACAGGCGGCTCGGCAGGACGATGTGGCGCGCGAAGATGTCGGGGCGGTTCTGGTAACCGATGCGCAGCGCGTCGGCAAAGCCCTGCGTGGTCACGAGCAGCACCGGCTCGCCGCTGCGCGTGAGCAGCGCGTTGGTCGCGACCGTCGTGCCGACCTTGACGAGCTCGATGGCCTCGGCGCCCCCGGCCGCGGCGCGGATCGCCGCCACGGCCGCGAGTCCCGGATCGCCACTCGCGCCCGGGCCGGCCACCGAGGGTACCTTGCGCACGTGCAGCGCGCCGTCCGGGGCGAGTCCGATGACGTCGGTGAAGGTGCCGCCGCGATCGATCCAGAACTGCCAGCCCGCACGCGCCGCGTCTGATTGGCTTAACCTTTCCATTGCCTGCATTATTCGCGCATGCGAGAGGCGCTCGCGGCAACACCGGTCAGCCCATGCATGAGCCTGTGACGTCCCGCCACGTGGTGTTCTCCCACGGCAAGGACAGCGGTCCCTGGGGGCGCAAGATCTCGGCGCTCGCCGAAGTCGCCCGCTCGGAGGGCTACGATGCGCACTCGGTCGACTATCGCGGCCTCGACGAAGCGCGCGCGCGCGTCGCCAAGCTGGTCGACTTCTGCAAGGAGCTCGGCGGGGACCTGGTGCTGGTCGGCTCGAGCCTCGGCGGCTACGTCGCCGTGGCCTCGGCCTCGCTTCTGCACGCGCGCGGGGTGTTCCTCATGGCGCCGGCGCTGTACATGCAGGGCCTGGCGGAGCTGCGCGCCGGTGTGCTCGACTGCCCGGCCACCATCGTGCACGGCTGGCGCGACGACGTCGTGCCGTTCGAGCACAGCGTACGCTTTGCGCAGACCTACAAGGCGGCGCTGCATCTGCTCGAGAGCGATCATCGCCTGCACAACCAGCTGCGTGTCATCCAGTACCTGTTCGAGTACTTCCTCATCGCCCTCGACCTGCCCGCCATCGCCTTCGAATAGCGCCGCGCCGGCCGCGCGCTCCGCCTTGAGAACCCGTCGCGCCACGCACCGCTGGAGCCACCGGTCCGCAGCGCTGGTCGACGCCCGGGACGGTCGTGCACACGCGCCGCGCGCCTTGCGGATCTCAGCGGCGCTCGCGGATCGCGCGCGCCGAGAGCACGTCGATGCGCCGCGGCACGATGAGCCGCGCCCAGCGACCGAGCCGCCCGCGCCGCGACGTGATCAGCAGGCGTTCGCGGCGGCGCATCGCCGCAACGATCAGGGCGGCGCACTGTTCGGCCGTCATGAGGTGCGCCTCCTGCATCGGCGTCACGCCGAGGGGCTTGCCGTCCGCGCCGCTCGCGCGGCGATGAATCTGACTGACGACGAAGTCCGGCGCGATGATCGTCACGTCGACGCCGCTGCCCATGAGCTCGATGCGCAGCGACTCGAAGAAGCCGACCATGGCGTGCTTGCTCGCCGCGTAGCCGGTCCGCTCGGGCACGCCGGTGAGCCCGGCGATGCTGGCGACGGCGACGATCAGGCCGCGGGAAGCCTTCAGGTAGGGCAGAGCCGCCGCGGTGGTATGTACGGCGCCGAGGTAGTTGACCGCCATCAGCCGCTCGTACATCGAGAAGTCGCTCACCGCGTCCAGGCGCGCCCACATGGTGATGCCGGCGTTGTTCACCAGGTAGTCGATGGCGCCAAAGCGCGCGACGGCGCGCGCGACGAACTCGCGGCAGTCCTGCGGGCGTGAGACGTCCCCGGGTATCGTCTCGGTCGTCGCGCCGAGGCCCTCGCACTCGCGCGCCAGCTGCGCGAGGCGCTCCCCGCTACGGGCGTTCAGGGCGAGCCGGGGCCGCTCGCGCGCGAGCGCGAGCGCGAGCGCGCGACCGATGCCCTCGGAGGCGCCGGTGATCAGCACCGTCTTGCCGGCGAATGTGCCCATTTGCCACCATGCCCAGGGCGCTGCCGCGTTCGCGGCGAGGGAGGCATCATAACGGCGATACCGTACCGGCTGCGGCACTCCCGCGCGTGCGTCGTCCCGCGTTGGCGGGCCGTGCTGCTCGCCGCGGCGGCGGGCCTCGCCGGCGTCGCGCTCGGCGGCGTGAGCGACGAGGAGGCCGAGCGGCTCGGTCGCGACCTCACTCCCCTCGGGGCCGAGCGCGCCGGCGCGGCTGGTATTCCGGAGTGGAGCGGCGGGCTGAGCTCCCCGGCCGTGGCGGGCTTTCCCGACTACCGTCCGGGCGAGCACCTGAAGGACCCCTACGAGTCCGAGCAGCCGCTGTTCGTGATCAGCGCCGCGAATGTGGACGCCTACGCCGCGCAGCTCAGCGCCGCGCACCAGGCACTGCTTCGCGCCTATCCCGACTACCGCATGCCGGTGTACCCCTCGCACCGCAGTGCCGCGGCCCCCGAGGAGGTCTACCGGGCCACCCGGCGCAACGCCACGACGGCGCACCTGGTCGGCGCGGGCGAGGGGATCGGCGGCGCGTTCGGCGGCATCCCGTTCCCCATACCGGGGTCGGGTCTGGAGGTGCTGTGGAATCACCTGGCGCGCTTCCGCGGCGCCGGCGTCGCGCTCGCGACGGGACAGGCGGCGGTCAACGATCTCGGCGTCTTCACGCTCGTGAGATTCCGCGAGGAGTTCTACTTTCCGTACTACCAGCCGGCGATGACCCCGGCGACGTTCGACAACATCCTCTACTACTTCATGCAGACGGCGGTCGTGCCGGCCCGGCTGAACGGCGAGGTGCTGCTGGTGCAGCAGACCCTCGATCAGGCGCGCGAGCCGCGGCGCGCCTGGGTGTACGTGCCGGGGCAGCGCCGCGTGCGCCGCGCACCGCAGGGCACGTACCTGAGCGCCGAGCTGAGCGGGTCGAATCTGCGCAGCGCGGACCAGTTCGACATGTACAGCGGCAGCCCGGCGCCTTACGAGTGGACGCTCGTGGGCAAGAGAGCTCTCTACGTCCCCTATAACGCCTACCGGCTGCAAAGCGCGGCGCTCAGCTACGGTGACCTGCTGCGGGCGCATCACATCAACCCCGAGTACGCGCGCTACGAGCTGCACCGCGTGTGGGTGGTGGACGGGGTCCGCAGGCCCGGCGCGCACGCGCCCTACAGCCGCCGCACGCTGTACGTGGACGAGGACTCCTGGCAGATCCTGATCGTCGACTGCTACGACGACGGCGGGGAGCTCTATCGCGTGCAGGAGGGCCACGCGATCAGCTACTACCAGGTGCCCGCGCTGTGGACCGACCTCGAGCTCGTCATGGACGTGAAGACCGGCGCCTACCTGGCGACGGGGCTGCAGAGTCAGGAGCCCAGGCCGACCGACTTCGCCCTCAGGCGCCTGCCGGCCGACTACGAGCCGAACCGCCTCGAGTGGCTCGGCGAGCGCTAGGGCTGCCCGGCAAGCCACGGACCAGACGACGCGCGTGCCTTCAGCGCATGTAGCCGAAGCCGCGCGCCATGAACGCGGCGCCGAACAGGATCACCACCAGCGCGGTCAGCTCCAACATGAGGCACATGCGCACGCTGCGCACGCGCTCGGCCGGGATCTCGGGGGGCTTGTTCTCGCTGAGCGTGCGGTTCCAGGCGAGGAACGTGACCGTCGGATAGATGGAGATCAGGGCCGCGATGACGAAGGCGGCGAACTTGAGCAGAAAGTACGCGTCGTGCCAGTAGTACTGCGGGCCCTTCTCGAAGTAGGTCACGCGCAGCAATCCGACGATGAGCACCACGGTCGCCGCGATGCCGAAGATCAGGTCGGTGCGCTGCAGGCGCCGCGCCTGCACGACCGTGAGCGGCGGCTTGAACATCGCGACCTCGACGGCGAGTGCCGCCACCACCGTGAACGCGGCGAGGTGATGCAGGAAGGCCATGAGCGCGGACGCGGGCATGGGCGTGACTCCTTAAAACCCGCGCCAGTCTACTCGTCCCAGCCCGGACTGCCGCGCAGGCGCTTGGTGCGCGCGACGCGCACCTTGCGCTCCAGGCGCCGCTCGCGCGCGGCGCGCGTCGGACGCGTCGCGGTGCGCACCTTCGGCACGACGAGCGCACGGCGCACGAGCTCGGCCAGGCGCTCTTCGGCGTCGCGGCGGTTGCCCTCCTGGGTGCGCTGGCTGCGGGCGATGATGAGGATCGCGCCGTCGCTGTTCAGGCGACGCCCGGCGAGCGGCCGCAGGCGCGCCTTGACCGCCTCGCTCAGCGCCCGGCTGCCGGCGAGGTCAAAGCGCAGCTGCGCGGCGCTCGCGACCTTGTTGACGTTCTGGCCGCCGGGACCCGAGGAGCGCACGAACGACAGGCTGAGGTCCTGGTCGGGCAGCTCGAGACCGGAGTGGATCCGCAGCGGCACCGGCGCCGGGAGCGTTCAGTCTGCGGCCCGGTCCGCGCCCGGCAGGGGCTGCGGGCCGGGAAGCCGCGGGGCTCGCGGGTCGAGCAGGCGATTGTCCTGGCGCGACACCGGGATCGTCAGGCCGTGGGCGCGGAAGATGCGCCAGATCGCACGGTTCACGTCCGAGCGCACGTTGTTTACGCCATTTACGGGGTCGGCGATCCAGAAACGGATCTCGAGCGCCATGCCGTTGTCCTCGAAGCTGATCAGCCGCGAGACCGGGACCGGATCGCGCAGGATGCGCGGGTGATTCTCGGTCGCCTCGACGAGCAGCTTGAGGGCGAGCTCCGGGTCGTCCTCGTAGCTGATCTTCACCGGCAGCTTCAGGCGCACCCGCTGGTCCGAGTAGCTCCAGTTGATGAAGGTGTTGGTGATCAGGTTCTGGTTCGGCACCAGGGTGTCGACGCCGTCGCGGTCGCGCACCACGACGTAGCGGCCGCGCAGCTCCTGCACCCAGCCGAAGTTGCCGGTGCTCGCCCCGCTGTGGCTGGTGAAGCTGATGACGTCGCCGGGCTTGATGGACTTGTCCATGAGCAGCACGAAGCCGCTCACGAAGTTGCTCGCGACCGCCTGCAGGCCGAAGCCGAGGCCGATGCCGATGGCGCCGGTGAGGACGTTGAGGGTGGTGACATCGACGCCGGCGGCGTTGATGCCGAGCAGGACGCCGAGGCCGACCAGCAGGAAGTAGGTGAACTTCGAGACCCCGACGCGCGTCGAGACCGCCAGCTGGTCGAGGCGCATGACGTGCCGCTCGATGGCGCGCGCGATGAGGCTGGCGACCACCACGAAGGCCGTGACCACCACCAGGCCCTTGAGCAGGGCCCAGAGGCTGAACTGCGAGCGGCCCGGGACGAGGCTGATGCGGTTCAGGCTCGCCTCGATCACGTCCAGCCAGCCGAGGATGGCGATCGAGACGATGAGCCACAGGAGCAGCGTGATACGGCTCTCGCGCGTGCGCACCCAGGACTTCGGCCCGAGCAGCAGCCCGAGCACGTACACGGCGATGCGCACCACGATGAGCGCGATGAGGATCTGGATGGCCGCGTCCACGAGCTGCGTCGAGGCGCCCACCCCGGCGAGCACCGCGTGCCCGGCGCCGAGGGTGGCGAGGGCGGCGAGTATCGGCGCCAGGCGCACCGCGCCCTCGAGCGCGTGATCGAGCCAGTGCGCGGCGCGTGCCGTGACCGCCGGCGCCAGCGGCCGGCCGCGGCGCGTGCGCAGCACGCGCGAGACGATGAGCGCGACGATGGCGGCGATCAGGATGACGAACGCCGCGGTGAGCGCTTCGGGCGAGGTGAGCTGCGCCGCCGCGGCGCGCAGGGCGCTGCTGGCGCTATTCATCAAGCATTGAGATCCGGGATCAGCTGACTCTCCAGCCGTGAGATCTGGTCCTTGAGCATCAGCTTGCGTTTCTTGAGGCGCTTGAGTTGCAGCTCATCGATATGCAGGTCGAGGCACAGGCGTCCGATCACCTCGTCGAGGTCGCGATGTTCGATGCGCAACTGACGGAGCTTCTCCATGTTGCGGAACAGTTCGCGGTCGACGTTGTCTTCGATTTCCGCCATGCGGGCAGGCCCACGGTGTGCGAAGGATGGGCTCTCTGGGTTGGCCTGGAGCGGCGGGCCACCCTACACGAGCTTAGCCGAGCGGCCTGCCGAGTGCCATGCTCAGCGTCCCCGGCCGCGGGTGCCGTGTCCGCGCCCGCCTGCGCGCCGCTCGCGGCCACCGCCACCTGCGCCGCGACGGCCGCCGCCACCTCCGCCCCCGCCGTGACGGCGAGGCCCCCCGCCGTGGGTGCGATGCAGCGGCGCCGCGTGAACCACGCCCTGGGCGAGCAGCTCGGGGGCGATCGGCGAAAAGGGGACCTTATGGCCGAGGTACGTCTCGATATCCGGCAGCGACACGGCGTATTCCTCGCAGGCGAAGCTGATGGCGTCGCCCTCGGCGCCGGCGCGTGCGGTGCGGCCGATGCGGTGCACATAGTCGGGCGGGTCCTGCGGCAGGTCGAAGTTGAACACGTGGCTGACGTCCGGGATGTGCAGGCCGCGGGAGGCGACGTCGGTCGCGATCAGCACCGCGAGCTTGCCTTCGTGGAAGTCGCGCAGGAAGCGCAGGCGCTTGTTCTGCGGCACGTCGCCGGAGAGCGCCTGGGCGTTGAAGCCGTTGGCCTTCAGGGTCGCCTCGAGGCGCTCGGCGGTGCGCTTGGTGTTGACGAACACCATCGTGCGCACGGCCTCACTCTGATGGAGCAGGCCGATGAGCAGCGGCACCTTCTCCTCCATCGAGGGGTAGTACATCAGCTGGCGCACGCGATCGACGGTCATCTTGTCGGGCTCGATGCGCACCAGCTCGGGGTTGTTCATGTGCTCGTAGGCGAGCTCGAGCACGCGCTGCGAGAGCGTGGCCGAGAACAGCATCGACTGGCGCCGCTCCGGGTGGGGCAGACGACGCAGGATGTAGCGGATGTCGGCGATGAAGCCGAGGTCGAACATGCGGTCCGCCTCGTCCAGCACCATCACCTGGGCGTGACGCAGGTCGAACACGTGCTGCTTGAAGTAATCGATCAGCCGTCCCGGGGTGCCGATGAGCACGTCGCAGCCGGCGGCGAGCTCCGAGCGCTGCTTCTCGTAGTCGATGCCGCCGAATACCACGGTGTGCTTGAAGCCGGTGTGCGCGCCGAGCACCAGCGCGTCGCGGTGGATCTGCACCGCGAGCTCGCGCGTCGGTGCGACGATCAGCGCCCGCACCGAGGTGCGGGTGCGACTCGCCGCCGCCGGGCGTGTGAGCAGTGCCTGGTAGAGCGCCACCAGAAAGGCCGCGGTCTTGCCGGTGCCGGTCTGCGCCTGACCGGCGATGTCGCGGCCCGCGAGCGCGAGCGGCAGCGTCTGTGCCTGGATCGGCGTGCACTCGACGAAGCCGGCTTGCTTTATGCCCGCCATGACCTCATCTAAGAGGCCGAGTGATGCAAAGGTAACTGGATCAGAGCGTGCGTCAGTCATCAAATTGGGTCTGAAAGGTGAGGGGAAAACCGCCGGAGACTTGCAAAAGCGCCCCGGAAGAGCTACAAAGTATCTCAAGTCTGCGGGCCAGCAGGCCCGTACCTGCCAGCCAGGTTTCCTTAATTCCCTTAGGGTTTGTACTCAATCACGAGTTATTAGTGTAACCGTTTAGCGGGTGTTCCTGGCATCGCTTTTCGCTTCCCCGTTGCCGATCCGCTTCGGACCCGCCCATTTCCCACTGCATTTTTCACGCTTCTGCGTTGACGGAGGTTGAACCGCGTGAGTAGCCCGCACATTGTGCACACTACCGACGCCACTTTCACACAGGACGTCCTCAAATCCGACAAACCGGTGCTGCTGGACTTCTGGGCGGAATGGTGCGGCCCATGCAAGATGATCGCCCCGATCCTCGATGAGATCGCGAGCGAGTATCACGACCGCATCAGGGTCGCGAAGATCAACATCGACGAGAACCCGCAGACCCCACCCAAGTTCGGCATCCGCGGCATCCCGACGCTGATTCTGTTCAAGAACGGCACGGTCGAGGCGCAGAAGGTCGGCGCGGTCTCCAAGTCCCAGCTAGCGGCATTCCTGGAGAGCAATCTGGACGCGGCCGCGGGCGCGCAGGCGAGAAAATGAGAGGCTACCTCGGTAATCAGGGCCGTAACCGGCCCAACAAGGGCCCGCGCCACGGCAACCGTGACGGCAACCGCGGAAATAACGGCGGCGGACGTCCCGACGACATGATGCACGAGCCGGAGGTCTTCGAGGCCGACGACTCCGAGATCATCAGTCCCGCCGAGCTGACGCAGTCGCGCAGCTCGATGAACCTGACGGAGCTGAAGGCCAAGCCGATCCACGAGCTGGTGAAGATGGCCGAGTCCATGGGGCTCGAGAACCTGGCGCGCTCGCGCAAGCAGGACATCATCTTCTCGATCCTCAAGGCGCACGCACGCAACGGCGAGAACATCTACGGCGACGGCGTGCTCGAGATCCTGCAGGACGGTTTCGGCTTCCTGCGCTCGGCGGACGGCTCGTACCTCGCCGGCCCCGACGACATCTACGTGAGCCCGAGCCAGATCCGGCGCTTCAACCTGCGCACCGGCGACACCATCTCCGGACTCATCCGCCCGCCCAAGGACGGCGAGCGCTACTTCGCGCTCCTCAAGGTCGGCGAGATCAACTTCGACTCACCGGACAGCTCGCGCAACAAGGTTCTGTTCGAGAACCTGACGCCGTTCCACCCGACTAAGCGTCTGAAGCTCGAGCGCGGTAACGGGTCCACCGAGGACCTCACCGCACGCACCATCGATCTCGTGGCGCCGATCGGCAAGGGGCAGCGCGGCCTCATCGTCTCCCCGCCGAAGGCCGGCAAGACGATGCTGCTGCAGAACATCGCCACCGCCATCACCTCCAACCACCCCGAGGTCATCCTCATCGTCCTGCTGATCGATGAGCGTCCGGAGGAAGTCACCGAGATGCAGCGCACGGTGAAGGGCGAGGTGGTCTCGAGCACCTTCGACGAGCCGGCCGCCCGGCACGTACAGGTGGCCGAGATGGTCATCGAGAAGGCCAAGCGCCTGGTGGAGCACAAGAAGGACGTGGTCATCCTGCTCGACTCGATCACCCGTCTCGCGCGCGCCTACAACACCGTGGTGCCGTCCTCCGGCAAGGTGCTCACCGGCGGCGTGGACGCCAACGCCCTGCAGCGCCCGAAGCGCTTCTTCGGCGCGGCGCGCAACATCGAGGAAGGCGGGAGCCTCACGATCCTCGCCACGGCGCTCATCGACACCGGCTCGAAGATGGACGACGTCATCTACGAGGAGTTCAAGGGCACCGGTAACAGCGAAATCCACCTCGACCGGCGCATCTCCGAGAAGCGCGTGTTCCCGGCGGTGAACATCAACCGTTCCGGCACGCGCAAGGAAGAGCTGATCACCGACCAGGGTGAGCTCGCCAAGATGTGGATCCTGCGCAAGCTCCTGCACCCCATGGACGAGCTCGCCGCGATTGAATTCCTGCTCGACAAGATGAAGGACACCAAGTCGAACGGCGAGTTCTTCGAGGCCATGAAGCGCTGACGCACTGACGCCGCGCCGGAGCCCGCCGCACGGGCTCCGGCCGGCCCGTTGGCCTGTCGCCGACACGCGAAAGCCGCATGGCCTGTGTGCGCGCCGTCACGTCGGCACCCGGCGACGCTGGCCGGGGGCGCCCACCGCTCAGTAAGATCCGGACGACCCGCGCCGCCTGCGGCGCTTCGGGAGTGTCCGAAGACATGCGCTTCTCTCTCACGGTCGTCGCGCTGCTGCTGGCGATCTACGCCGCGCCGGCGTTCGCCGAGCGCGATCCGCAGTCCGGGGCGCCGTTGCCGCCGAAGAAGCGCGAGCCGGCGAGTCCGATCACCGATCACTTCTCGGTGCGCGCCGCCTTCTACGCTCCGGGGATGAACACCAACCTGCGCGTCGATCCCACTAATCCGCCGCCCGGGGTCACCGGCACCCCGGTGAACGCCGAGAGCGACCTGGGACTGCCGGACAAGATGCACCAGGGACGCGTGGAGCTCATGTTCCGCATGCGCGACCGCAACAAGATCCGCCTCGACTACTTCGAGGCCGACCGTTCCGGAACCGCGGTGCTCAACCGCGACGTCGTGTTCGGCAACGAGACCTTCCTCTCCGGCTCCGTGACGCAGAGCTCGCTCGACTGGAAGCAGTTCGACATCACCTACACCTATTCCTTCATCCGCAGCGCGCACGTCGAGCTCGGCACGGGCATCGCCGTGTACTTCCTGCAGGCGGACGCCATCGGCTTCGTGCCCGCGACCAACCAGCGCCAGGAGGTCTCCGCCGCGACACCCTTCCCGGCCCTGCCGCTCGATTTCGTCTGGGCGATCTCCAGCCGCTGGGCGCTCACGGCGCACGGTGCGTACCTGCGGGCGCACCTCGCTGGTTTCGACGGCTGGTACGTCGACTACCAGGTGGATGCGCAGTACCGCTGGAACCCGAACTTCGCCGTCGGCGCCGGATGGGCCGCGATCCGCACCTCGCTCGAGCGCAGTTCCGGAGTGAACCCCGGCGTTTTCGCGATGAGCGCCTCCGGACCGCAGGCGTTCATCCGCTTCAGCTTCTAGGCGCGCCGCCTCACTCGAACAACGGGCGCATGCGCGCGTCGCGTCCCAGGCCCCCGTAGAGATCGAAGCCGCGCTCGAGGTAGGCGCGCAGCACCTCGTCATCGCGCGCGAGCAGGGGCAGCGTCGCGACGCTCGCCACCCAGTGAAAGTAGCCGAGCACGATGTAGTCGGCGTAGTTGGGCTCAGTCCCGCCGAGGAACGGGTGCTGGGCGAGACGGCTGCGCAGCGGCGCGAGCGCGGCGCGCAGCTTCGGCAGGTGCGAGGCGCGCTCGGCCGTGAAGGCTTCCAGCGTCGTGGCCTTCAGATACCGTTCGCGGCTCGTGCGGAAGTAGGCGCGGTCGGCGGGACGGGCGGCGTCGTGCACGTCGAGCACGTAGATGAAGAACATGCGCCGCAGCACGTCGGCGTCGAGGCAGGCCTCCGCCAGGCGCACGGTGGCGTTCTCGGCGGCACTGCTGAACAGCGGCCGTTGCGGGAAGGCGCGGTCGAGGTACTCGGCGATCTGCCAGCTCTCGTTGAGGACCGTGTCGCCGTGTTCGAGGATGGGAACGGTCTTGAAGCGCCCGCCGAACTGCCCGGGGATATCGGTGAAGCCCAGGGGGCGCGACTGGAAGGCGACCCCCTTGTGGGCGAGCGCATAGCGGATGCGCCAGACGTAGGGACTCGCGGAACGGCCGTCCTCGAGCACCAACTCGTAGAGCGCGACCCCGGGCTGCGTGTTCATGGCTTCACTCACCGCCGTCGACGAAGCGCAATATAGCGCGCCGCCGCGGGCGCGCGGCCTCCGGGTGCGACCGGCGCCGGCCGACCGGCACGCGCCGTCGCCCTAGGCGGGGGCGGGCGGCGTGTAGGCGCGTGCGAAGGCCTCGGGCATGCGCACCGCGCGCCCCGAGTCGAGATTGATGCACACGTAGTCGACCCGCGCGCGGGCGAGGGTGGCCCCGTCGGCGCCGCGGCGCACCTGGAAGCGCCGCGCGACCCGCACGCGCCGATCGCTGGCGACGATCCAGGTGCCGAGCAGGACCCGCTCGCCGGCGAAGGCCGCCTTCAGGTACTCGATCTCGACGCGGTGCGCGGCCATGCCGCGCCGCCGCGCGACGCAACTCGCCATCGGGATCCCGAGCGCGGCCGAGTGCGACCAGGCGACCCGGTCGAACCAGGTGAGGTAGACGGCGTTGTTGACATGGCCATAGGCGTCGATGTCCTGCGCCTCGACGCCCAGCTCGATGACGTGGGGGGCCGGCAGCTCCCAGTCGTTCACGGGCGCGCCGGCGACTCGCGCGCGAGGGCGCGGTAGCCGATGTCGTGACGGTACTGCATGCCCGGGAAGTGCACGCGGTCCACGAGCGCGTAGGCGGCCCGCTGCGCCTCGGCGACGCCGACGCCGAGGCCCACCGCGCACAGCACGCGGCCGCCGCTGGTGACGACCGTGTCGCCCTCGAGGCGCGTTCCGGCGTGGAACACCTTGCCGGGCAGCTGCCCTGCCTGCTCGAGGCCCGTGATCACGTCCCCGCGGCGCACCGCCTCCGGATAACCGGGGGCGGCGAGCACGACGCCGAGTGCGGCGCGCGCATCCCAGTCGGCCTGCACCGTATCGAGCCGGCGCGCGAGCGCCGCCTCGCACAGCGGTGTCAGGTCGGACGTAAGGCGCGCGAGCACCGGCTGGGTCTCCGGGTCGCCGAAGCGGCAGTTGAACTCGAGTACGTTCGGCGTGCCGTCCGGGGCGATCATGAGCCCGGCGTAGAGAAAGCCGGTGTAGGGGGTGCCCTCGGCGCTGAGTCCGCGCACCGTGGGCGCGATGACCTCGCGCATGACGCGCTCGTGCAGCGCCGGGCTCACCACCGGGGCGGGCGAGTAGGCGCCCATACCGCCCGTGTTGGGCCCGCGGTCGCCGTCGAGGAGGCGCTTGTGATCCTGGGAGGTGGCGAGCGGCAGCACGTGCTCGCCGTCGGCCATCACGATGAAGCTCGCCTCCTCGCCCTCGAGGAATTCCTCGACCACCACTTCTCTCCCGGCGGAGCCGAACTGCCCGGCGAACATGGCACGCACGCTCGCGAGCGCCTCTGCGATGCTCGCGGCGATGACCACGCCCTTGCCGGCGGCGAGCCCGCTCGCCTTGACGACGAGCGGCGCGCGCTGCGCGCGCACCCAGCCCTCGTCGAGGGTCGCCGCGCTGAATGTGCGCGAGCGGGCGGTCGGTATGGCGTGACGACTCAGGAAGTCCTTGGCGAAGGCCTTCGACCCCTCGAGCTGCGCGCAACGCCGTGAGGGGCCGAAGCAGGCGAGGCCCGCCGCCATGAAGGCATCGACGATGCCCGCGACCAGCGGTGCCTCGGGCCCCACGATGGTGAGGTCGACGCGCTCGGCGGCGGCGAGCCGCACGAGGCCGGGCACGTCCTCGGCGCCCGTGGCGACGTTGCGTACCTTGGGCTCACGCGCCGTGCCGGCGTTGCCGGGGGCGACCAGCACCTCGCTGACGCGCGCCTCGGCGGCGCACTTCCAGGCGAGCGCGTGCTCGCGACCCCCGCCGCCGACGATCAGAACCTTCATCAGTGACGGAAATGGCGCATGCCGGTGAACAGCATCGCCATGCCGTGCTCGTCGGCCGCGGCGATGACCTCGGCGTCGCGCTTGCTGCCGCCCGGCTGGATGACGGCGCCGATGCCGTAGCCGGCGGCGACGTCGAGGTTGTCCCGGAACGGGAAGAAGGCGTCCGAGGCCATGACGGCGCCGGCGAGCGCGAGCTTCTCGTCGCTCGCCTTCATGGCGGCGACGCGCGTCGAGTACACGCGGCTCATCTGCCCGGCGCCGATCCCGAGGGTGGCGGCGCCCTTGGCGAACACGATGGCGTTTGACTTGACGAACTTGCACACCCGCCAGGCGAAGCGCAGGTCGGCGAGCTCCTCCGCACTCGGCTTGCGCCGCGTCGGCACGGAGAGCTGCTCCTCCTGGAGGTCGGCGAGGTCGCGCTCCTGCACGAGGAGGCCCCCCGTCACGCTGCGCAGCTCGAGCGGCGCGCCTGGCTCGGCCGCGAGCGGCCCTAAGGCGAGCACGCGCACGTTGGCCCGCGCGGCCAGGAGGCGGGCTGCCTCCGCGCTCACCTCAGGGGCGGCCAGCACCTCGACGAACTGCCGCTCGAGGATCGCGCCCGCCGTGGCGGCATCGAGCGCGCGGTTGAAGGCGATGATCCCGCCGTAGGCGGACGTGGGGTCGGTGCGGTACGCGGCCTCGTAGGCAGCACGCACGTCGGCGCCGAGGGCGACCCCGCAGGGATTGGCGTGCTTGACGATGACGCAGGCAGGGGTCGCGAACTGACGAACGCACTCAATGGCCGTGTCGGCGTCGGCGATGTTGTTGTAGGAGAGATCCTTGCCCTGTAGCACGCTCGCCTGGGCCACGCCGCTGCCGCGGGTGGCGAGCTCGCGGTAGAAGGCGGCGCGCTGGTGCGGGTTCTCGCCGTAGCGCAGGTCCTGCACCTTCGCGAAGACGAGCGGCAGGGTCTGCGGGAAGGCCTCGGCGGCGAGCCCGTGACGGGCCGCGAGGTAGTCCGCGACCGCGGTGTCGTAGCGTGCCGTGTGCGCGAAGGCCTTCGCCGCAAGCCGCGCGCGCGTTGCGAACTCGCTCCCGCCCCCGTGGCGTGCGAGCTCCTCCGTGAGCGCACCGTAGTCGGCCGGGTCGACGACCACGAGCACGGCGGCGTGGTTCTTGGCCGCGGCGCGCAGCATCGCAGGTCCGCCGATGTCGATGTTCTCGACCGCCTCCTCGTAGGTGCAGCCCGGACGGGCGATGGTGGCGGGGAAGGGGTAGAGATTCACGACCAGCAGGTCGATGGGCGCGATTCCGTGCGCGGCCATCACGGCCTCATCCGTGCCGCGCCGCCCGAGAAGTCCCCCGTGGATCTTCGGGTGCAGCGTCTTTACGCGCCCGTCCATGATCTCCGGGAAGCCGGTGTGCGCGGCCACTTCGCGCACCGTTATGCCGTTTTGCGCCAGAAGCGCGGCGGTGCCGCCGGTGGAGAGGATCTCGACGCCGCGCGCGGCGAGCGCGCGCGCGAGCTCGACGATTCCGGTCTTGTCGGAAACGGACAGGAGCGCGCGGCGGACCGGCAGCGGCATGGCTTGACCTCAATCCTCACCGGCCTGCGGCCGGCGGACCGGCGGCACGCCTCAGCTGCCGCCCAGTCCGAACTGCTTGAGCTTCTTGCGCAGCGTACCGCGATTGATGCCGAGAATGCCCGCCGCCCGGCTCTGGTTGCCTTCGGCGTAGTTGAGCACCACACGGAACAGCGGCTCCTCGACCTCGCGCAGCACCAGATCGTACAGGTGCGCGGGGCGGTGGCCGTTCAGACTCGTGAAGTAATCGCTCAGGGCACGCTCCGCGTGGTTGCGGAGCGGCAACTCCCTTCCGTGGACTCTGGCGGCGCTGGCGTCACGAGCGCGAGTCTTCTTTTTTGCCGTCATGCGAGACCCCCAGGAAAAAGAAAACCGATCGTCAGGCCGCCACGGCGGCCTCGCTCACCCAGTCGTCAAAATGCTTTACCGCGTGCGCGAACTGTGCGGCTGTGTTCGCTGCCCCCATCAGCTCGCGGCGCGTGAGCGCCGGAAACTTCAGCAATTGTTCGCAATACCAGCCGAGATGTTTTCGCGCGATCCGAACTCCGGTCTCCTCGCCGTAAAAGAGGTACAGGGAGTCGAGATGCGCGAGGATAATATCACGCACGTCGCCGCGCTGAAGTAGCGGCGGCGTTTTGCCCTCGCGCAGCACGGCGTTGACAGCGCCGAAGATCCATGGTGCGCCGTGGCTCGCGCGTCCGAGCATTACTCCGTCCGCGCCGGTGAAATCAAGTACCTCGCGCGCCTTTTGCGCGCCGTCGATGTCGCCGTTCGCAAACACCGGGATGCGCACACGCGACTTGATCGCGCGGATGGTGTCGTATTCCGCCATGCCCTCGTAGAAATCCGCGCGCGTACGTCCGTGCACGGCGAGCGCCGCGATGCCACTCGCCTCGGCGATGCATGCAATCTTCACGCCGTTGCGGTGCTCGCGGTCCCAGCCGGTGCGGATCTTGAGCGTTACCGGCACGTCCACCGCCCTGACGACCGTGTCCAGGATGCGCGCGACGAGCGGCTCGTCGGTGAGCAGCGCCGAGCCGCACAGGCGCCCGCATACCTTCTTGGCGGGGCATCCCATATTGAGATCAATGATCTGCGCACCGAGTGCGACGTTCGCGCGCGCGGCCTGCGCGAGCGCCTCCGGATCGGCGCCCGCGAGCTGCACGACGCGCGGCTCGGGCTCACCGGCGTGGTCGCGACGTTTCAGTGACTTGGACGTGTTCCACAGCCGCGGGTCGGAGCTGATCATCTCCGAGGCCGCGAGTCCCGCCCCCAGGCGCCGGCAGAGGATGCGGAACGGCCGGTCGGTGACGCCCGCCATCGGCGCGAGCACGACCTCGGACGGCAGCAGGTACGGACCGATCCGCAAGAGCTCGTTCCTAACTGTTCAGCGCAGGGCCGCGTCGTTGACGCAGGCGATCCCGCCGCCGCTCGCCGGCAGGCATGCGTCGATCTCGAACCCGACCGCCTCGGTGCCCGGATCGGCAAAGCCGATCTCCGCATCGATGCGCTGGCCCGCAGAGAGGAACGAGGTCGCCGGCACGTTGCGCGGCAGGTAGGACATCGGTGCCACGTCGCGCGCGGCGACGCGGTTGCCGAAGCGGTCCTGGAACGTCACCCGCAGCAGCGGCAGCGGCTGGGGCTGCGGCGCGCCGTTCTTGATGCTCGCGCGCACCGTGATCAGACCGCCGCCGGCCGGATCGACTTCGGCACCGAGCTGGCGCACGTCGTAGGCGTGCAGGTCCCAGTGCGGGGAGAGCTTCACGCCGAAGGCCGAGTACAGCGCGGTGAGGGGCCGGTTGAAGCGCGCACTGACGGCGAGATCGTCGCGATAGTGATTGAGGATCTGCGCGACGAGCACGAGCGAGGCGAGCGCGACACCGATCGCCCAGGCATGTCGCCGCAGTACCGCCGGCACGCGGCTCTCCTCGGCAGGTACGCGGCTGTCCTGCGCGAGGTCCTCGACGAGCTCGTCGGCGAGCTCGCTCCTGGGCTCTCTCGGCTGCGGCGGGCGCGGCCGCGCGCCCGCGGGCGGGGTGCTCGGCGGCGCGCGCCGCGCACGCGCCGGGGGCGGCTGCGACTTTGCCGCCTGCGACAGGGGGCGCGGACGCGCCGCGGCGTGACGGGCCGCCGGACGTGCCGGCGCGGGGCGTGCCGCGGCGGGGGCGGCCGCGGGCCGCGTGGGCGCGCGAGCGGGCGCGGGCTCGGGCGTCGACGGCTGCGCCGCCCCGGCGGGCGCGGCCGGCGGCTCGGACGCGGGGGAGAGGTTCTCCGCCTGCAGGATCGAGGCGAGAAAGTCCGCGTCGATCTCGACGTCGACCTGTGAGTCGGGCAGCTCCGGCTCCTGGTTGGCGGCGATCAGCGCCTTGAACGATCCGGTGGCGGCCGTCCACTGTGGGTCCGGGGGCGGCTGCACGAACACCTGATTCACGTCCGTGCGGTTGGGATCAAATTCGAGCTCGTCCGCGGAGATCTCTTGCGCCTCGGCGGCTTCCTCCGGCTCGGCCGCCGCGGAGGGCGGCGCGGCCGCCTGCGGCTGCGGCACCTCCGGCAGGGCGGCCGGGGCGGGCGCGGTGTCCTCCTCGACCGCGGCGGCCGTGGCTCCTGCCTCGACAGCCGGCTGCGCGCCGCGCTCCTCGGACAGGCGCGCGAGTGCGTTGAACACGCTCGAGCAGCGCCCGCAGCGCACGTAGCCCTGCGCCACGCGCAGGTCCGCCGCGGTCACGACGAGGGTGAGGGCGCATTTGGGACAGACGGTGAACATGCGGCAGACAGCTGCGAGCCCTAACGGCGCCGCCCGGCGAGGGCCACCCAGCCGTCGCGGGCGCCGCACGGGATGACATCAAAACATGGGGCATACGCGGCTGTCACGTCCGCCGCCTCGTGCTCGAGAAGGCCGCCGAGGAGCACCTCGCCGCCGGGCCGCACGAGGCGCGCGAAGCGGCCCAGGAGCGCGCACAGCACGCCGGAGAGGATATTTGCGCACAGCAGGTCCGCGCCCGCGGGCAGCGTATCGGCGTCCGCGTGCACGCGAATGAGCTGCGCGAGCGCGTTGTGCGCGGCGTTCTCGCGCGTCGCCAGCAGCGCCTGGGGGTCGATATCGAAGGCGTGCACCGCGCGCGCTCCGAGTGCGCCGGCGGCGAGCGACAGTACGCCCGAGCCGCACCCGTAGTCGATCACGCTCGACCCGGGCGCGAGGTGCGCGTCGAGCCAGGCGAGGCACAGCGCCGTGCTCGGGTGCGTGCCCGTGCCGAAGGCAAGACCGGGATCCAGTCGCACGATGACCGCCTCCGGGTCGGCCACCGTCTCGTGCCGCGGACACACCCACAGGCGCGGCCCGAAGCGCAGCGCGTGGAATTCCTTGAGCCATTCACGCTCCCAGGCCCGCTCGGCGAGGCGCGCGGCCTGGATCTGCCCGGGCGTGATGCCGAGCGCTGCCGCGAGACGGGTGATCAGTGCCTCGGGTTCCCGCGGCACGGCGAAGAGGCTCTTGAGGCGCGTGTGACGCCAGAGGCGAAACTCGCCCGGGAGCGGCTCGAGCACCGGCTCGTCCTGAGCGTCGACGAAGGTGACGGCGCTCGCGCCGCAGGAGAAACAGGCGTCCTCCGCGGACTGCGCGTCGAGCGCGCCCAGGTCGAAGGAGAGCTCCAGCGAGTCAGGCACGGCGCCTATCGCAGACCCAGCCGCCGCTCCAGGTAATGAATGTCGGTGCCTCCCTTCTGGAAGGCGGCGTGGTTGCAGATCTCCTGGTGCAGGGCCACGTTGGTCTTGATGCCCTCGATGACCATCTCGGCGAGCGCGTTCTTCATGCGCGCGATCGCCGCGTAGCGCGTGTCCCCGTGCGCGATCACCTTGCCGATGAGTGAGTCGTAGTAGGGCGGCACGTTGTAGCCGGAGTACACGTGGCTGTCGACGCGGATTCCGGGGCCGCCGGGGGCGTGCCAGAGGCGGATCGGACCGGGGGAGGGGAGGAAGGTCTTCGGGTCCTCGGCGTTGATGCGGCACTCCATCGCGTGGCCGCGCAATTGCACGTCGCTCTGCGTGTAGGGCAGCCGCTCGCCGGCGGCCACGAGCAGCTGCGCCTTGACGAGGTCGATACCGGTGATGAGCTCGGTCACCGGGTGCTCGACCTGTATGCGCGTGTTCATCTCGATGAAGTAGAACTCCCCGTCCTGATAGAGGAACTCCATGGTGCCCGCCGAGCGGTAGCCGACCGCGCGGCAGGCCTCGACGCAGCGGTCGCCCATGAACTTGCGCTGCCGGGCGGTGATCCCCGGAGCCGGGGCCTCCTCGATGACCTTCTGGTGGCGACGCTGCATCGAGCAGTCGCGCTCGCCCAGGTGGATGACGTTGCCGTGCCCGTCGGCGAGCACCTGGAACTCGATGTGCCTGGGCTTCTCCAGGAATTTCTCCATGTACACCTGGTCGTTGCCGAAGGCAGCCCGCGCTTCGGCGCGGGTGATGCCGATGGCGTTCAGGAGCGAGGCCTCGGCGTGCACCACGCGCATGCCACGCCCGCCGCCGCCGCCCGAGGCCTTGATGATCACCGGGTAGCCGATGTCGCGTGCGATGCGCAGGTTCTCGTCGGGTTCGTCCTTCAGCGGGCCGTCGGAGCCGGGCACGCACGGTACGCCCTGGGCCTTCATGAGGCGGATGGCGGAGACCTTGTCGCCCATGGCGCGGATGGTCTCGGCCTTGGGTCCGACGAACACGAAGCCGCTCTTCTCGACGCGCTCGGCGAAGTCGGCGTTCTCGGAGAGGAAGCCGTAGCCGGGGTGGATGGCCACCGAGTCGGTCACCTCGGCCGCGGAGATGATCGCCGGCATGTTGAGGTAGCTCTGCGCCGATGACGGCGGGCCGATGCACACCGACTCGTCGGCGAGCAGCACGTGCTTGAGGCTGTAGTCGGCCGTGGAGTGCACGGCGACGGTCTTGATGCCGAGTTCGCGGCAGGCGCGCAGGATGCGCAGCGCAATCTCGCCACGGTTCGCGATGACGACCTTCTCGAGCATGCGGGGCTATTCGACGACGAACAGTGGCTGGCCGAACTCGACCGGGTCGCCGTTGTGCGCCATGATCGAGGTGATGCGTCCGGCCTTGTCGGCCTCGATCTGGTTCATCATCTTCATGGCCTCGATGATGCACAGGACCTGGCCGAGCTTGATCTCGTCGCCGATCTCGACGAAGGCCTTCGCCCCGGGGGAGGGCGAGCCGTAGAACGTGCCCACCATCGGGGCGGTGATCACGTGCTCATTGCTCTTCGGCTTGGGCGGCGGTGCCTCCGCCGCAGCCCCCGCCTGGGCGGCCGTCGCGGCCGCGGATGGCGAGAGCGCCCCGGCGGGTACGTGCATCGGTTGCGGGGCGGCGTGCGTCACCGTGCCCGGCACCGGCATGCGGCTGATCCGTACCGCCTCCTCACCCTCCTTGATCTCGATCTCCGCGATGCCGGATTCCTCCAGCAGCTCGATCAGCTTCTTGATCTTCCGAATGTCCACGCGGATGCCCCCAGAATCGTAAAACCGAAAGGATTTCTCTTGCTGCGTCAGGCGGAACGGGCGAGCCGCTGCGCGGCGGCGCGGATCGCCGCCTCGTAGCCGTATGCGCCCAGTCCCAGGATGACGCCGACTGCGATGTCAGAGAAATATGAGTGTTTGCGAAACGCTTCGCGGGCGTGAGTGTTCGACAGATGCACTTCGATCAGCGGCAGCCCCGTCGCGAGCACCGCATCGCGCAGCGCGATGCTGGTGTGCGTGAAGGCGCCCGGATTCATGACGAGGAAGGCGACACCCTCGGCCTTCGCCCGGTGGATGCGCTCGATGAGCTCGTGCTCGGCGTTGCTCTGGAAGGTGAGCAGCTCGTGCCCGCACTCCCGCGCGACCGCCGCGGCACGCTTCTCGATCGTCTCGAGCGTATCGCTGCCGTAGACGGCCGGTTCCCGGGTGCCCAGCAGATTGAGGTTCGGGCCGTTAAGTAACAGCACTCGGGCCATGAATGTTCTGGTTTTGGACGGACGATCAGCAGCGACGCGGCGCGAATGTACCGCAATTCGCGTCAATCCGGGTACCAGCGGTCGCGATTTACGGCTATCTGGTGGGACTGAGTCTAGTTTTCCGCCGCCGTCGGAGCCCGGGCGCGCGCGGCTCCCAGGCGTGCGATCCCCGAGGCGATTGCCTCGCGAGCGGCGGCCGCCGTCAGCCGTCCCCGGTCGAGGTCGAGCATGCGCTCGAGAATGAGGCGGGCCTCATCGGGATGCAGCTCCCCGACCTTGAGCGTGATGATCTGCCCCGAACGGTCGGCAAAGACGCTGAACGGCAGGACCACGTCCATCCCGAACGCGTTGGCGGCCCGCAGCCCCCCTTTCTCACCCTCCAGGATCGGGTAGCCGGTCGGGTGGTCGGAAACGTATTTGGCCACATCAGCGCGCTGATCGATCGCAATACCCACAATTTCGAAGCCATCTTTGGCATGTTCGCGTTTGAGACTGGAGAGGAGCGGCATCTCCCGGCGGCAGGGCTCGCACCAGGTGGCCCAGAAATTCACCACGAGGAGCTTGCCCCGGTAGTCGGACAGACGATGCAGGACCCCGTCGGGCGCCGGCAGGGCGATCTCAGGGAGGGATTCGGGGATCCTGGGACCGGCGGGCTCGGGCGGCGCTACGGTTGGCTCCGGCGGCGCCTGGACCGTTACGGTCGTCGCCCGCAGGGCGGGCTGGCGCGGGCGGGCGAGGTGGTACAGGAGAAAGCCGCCCAGGGCGCTCAGGAGGAGCACGCCCCCGCCCGCCACGGCGGTGATCCTGCGGCGGGCGTCGGCGCCCGGGGCCGGTCCGCTCACGAAGAGGCGTCGAGAGCGGCGCGAGTGCGGGCGGCGAAGGCGTCCGCCTTCATGTAGCCGACGACGCGGTACTGGCTGCGCTCATGGCCGTCGGCGCCATAAAAGGCGATCGTCGGCGGCCCGAAGATCCCGAAGC
>DATBBQ010000183.1:0-10313 GCA_036270915.1 Steroidobacteraceae bacterium | reverse complement strand
ATCCACACGCGGTACGTCGTCATGCCGATGCGGCTCTAGGCCGCACGGATCACTTACGGACTGTCTCCACGGCGTGCGCGCACGCCGGGCCGATGCTCCCCGCGTGTGCTTCGGCCTGCCGCAGGACGCCGGTTACCGTGCTTCACCCGCCGACCGCCATGTTCCACGTGGAACAGCAGGATGCCAATCAGGACCGCGCACTCGCTTTGGGGCTCGGGTGACGTTTCCACAGGGCTTGCGGACGCCAGCTCACGGACCTGTGCCAGCCCCGGAGACGCGCGGAGGGAGTTCGCAGGCTGGGATCCGGCGCAAGATGCCTGCGCCGATGCAGATCCGCGATCGCGGGCGTCGGGGTCTCGCGCCGCGTCGCCCGGCTCCGCCGGGCCTTGGTTCCAATCTCCGATGCGCGGTGCGCGCTCCCTGTTTGCGATCGGTCTCGGTAGCGGATGCGCGGGCCACGTTCCACGTGGAACAAGCACGCTCCCCAGCTTCCCTGAGTGGCGCTCGAGGGTGGTGGCCTCGAGCGCCCATGGGGGCCGCGGCCCCGGCCTTGGGTTGCACAGAGGCTCGTCGACGGAGGCACGAGCTGCGCCCCTTCGTGGACGCTCGATGTCTGCTGCGGGCTGACGCGTTTGGGACGGGTGACACCGGCGGCGGGTCCCTCGGGGCGTTTGCCGGGGCTGCGCGCGAGCGGCGCCGGCTCGGCCCGACCCTGAAAGCTCGGAGCCCTGCTTCATGTTCCACGTGGAACCTGACGGACTGCCTGCGGCGGTCAGGCACCCACGCGCCCCGCGGGGTGCGGGCGAGTCGGCCGGCCGCGGATTTGCTATGAGCACTCGCATCACGTCATTCGGGGCAGCCGGCGTCCAGGGGAGGCGGGCAACTCGACGACGGCGCCCGCTGCGCAGCAGGCAAAGGCACGCGGCGGACTATATGTTCCACGTGGAACCGGAAGGCGCACTCCCAGCAGCTAGAACCTGCAGCGGCGGCGCCGCTGCCGGCCGGGACAGGCGGCCTGCGGATCGGCCGATCAGCGGGCAGCCCGCATGACGCTGCTGAAGCTCGCCGCGGAAAACGTCCGCAACATTGAGCATGCGCACCTGGAGTTGGCGCCGGCCCTCACGCTCGTCTGGGGCCCCAACGGCTCCGGGAAGACGTCCCTTCTCGAGGCGATATTCCTGCTCGGCCGTGGCCGATCGTTCCGCACACGCAACACTGAGCGGCTCATAAGGCTTGGACAGAATCACCTGAGAGTCACTGGGCAGGTCGCCGGAGAGATCGAGTCCCTGCCGCTTGGCCTCGAGGTCCGCCGGGGCTCCGTGACCGCCCGCGTCGCGGCCCGTCCGGTCGAATCGCTGGCCGAGCTCTCCCAGGCATTCCCGGTACAGGTCATCGAGCCCGGCATCCATCGCCTCGTGGAGGAAGGCGGTCACCGCAGACGTCGCTGGATCGACTGGGCGGTGTTCCACGTGGAACCACAGTTCGTCGACGTCTGGGTCCGGTACGCGCGCGCGCTCAAGCAGCGTAACGCGGCACTCAGGAGCCAGGCGTCCGAGGCCAGCCTCTGGGACCCCGAAGTCGCTCGCCTGGGCGAGCTGATCTCAGAGTCCCGCTCCCGGGTCGTGCAGAGCCTCCAGCTCTACTGGCAGGATGCGGTTGCCGCGCTGACGGGGTTGCCCCTGGAGCTGCACTACGTGCGGGGATGGGGCGCCGACCTGACACTGGCCTCGGCCCTTGAGAGCTCGCGCGCCCGAGATGCCGCCCGCGGACTTACCCACGCCGGACCTCATCGTGGCGACATCTCCCTGCGGGTCCATGGACGGCCGGCCCGCGAGGTGCTCTCGCGCGGCCAGCAGAAGCTCACCGCGGTCGCGATGACGATCGCTCAGCTGCAGCTCCTCCGGGACCGCGCTCAGACCACGCCGACCCTGCTGCTCGATGATCCCGCGGCCGAATTGGACGGCGTGCATCTCGGGGCTTTCATCGCCCAGGTCCGGGCGCTCAGATGTCAGCTAGTTGTTACATCTTTGACCTCAGAATCGCAGCTGTTCGGCGCACCTGACCGCACGTTTCACATGGATCAGGGGAGGGTGCAACCGGTATAATGACGCGTCACAAAACTGAGACCCTTCATGGCCGGCGACGACGTCTACGATTCCAGTAAAATCAAAGTCTTAAAGGGTCTTGACGCGGTGCGGAAACGCCCCGGAATGTACATCGGCGACACCGATGACGGGACCGGGCTGCACCACATGGTCTTCGAGGTCGTCGACAACTCGATCGACGAGTCCCTGGCCGGCTACTGCGACCGCATCATCGTGACGATCCACGCCGACGAATCGGTGACCGTCTCCGACAACGGTCGTGGAATTCCTGTGGATATCCATCCCGAGGAGGGGCGCTCGGCGGCCGAGGTCATCATGACCGTGCTGCACTCGGGCGGTAAGTTCGACGACAGCTCCTACAAGGTCTCCGGCGGCCTGCACGGTGTGGGCGTCTCGGTGGTGAACGCGCTCTCGGACTACCTGCAGCTCACCATCGCCCGCGACGGCAAGCGGCACCGCCAGGAGTACCACCTGGGCGAGCCGGCCGCGCCGCTCGCGGCGATCGGCGAGACGCACGACCGGGGCACGGTGCTGCGCTTCAAGCCGAGCTCGCAGATCTTCACCAACATCCAGTTCAACTACGAGATCCTCGCCAAGCGGCTGCGCGAGCTGTCCTTCCTCAACTCCGGCGTGCGCATCGAGCTGATCGACGAGCGCGAGAACAAGTCCGACGTGTTCGCGCACGCCGGCGGCCTGCAGGCCTTCGTCGCCTACCTGAACCGCACCCGCACGCCGGTCCATCCGTCGGTAATCTGGTTCCGCACCCAGGACGGGCCGGTGGCGGTGGAAGTCGCGCTGCAGTGGAACGACTCCTACCAGGAGAGCATGTTCTGCTACACCAACAACATTCCGCAGAAGGACGGTGGCACGCACCTCGCCGGCTTTCGCAGTGCGCTCACGCGCACGCTGAACGATTACGTGCAGAAGGAGCTCTCGGGACGCAAGGACAACGTGCCGATGACCGGCGACGACGCGCGTGAGGGACTCACTGCGATTCTCTCGGTGAAGCTGCCGGACCCGAAGTTCTCCTCGCAGACCAAGGACAAGCTGGTGTCCTCCGAGGTGAAGGGCGTGGTCGAGACGGCGGTCGGCACCAAGCTGCAGGAATTCCTGCTCGAGCACCCGCAGGAGGCGCGCGCCATCGTCGCCAAGATGGTGGAGGCGGCGCGCGCGCGCGAGGCCGCGCGCAAGGCGCGCGAGATGACCCGCCGCAAGGGCGCGCTGGACATCGCGGGACTGCCCGGCAAGCTCGCCGACTGTCAGGAAAAGGACCCGGCGCTCTCGGAGATCTTCATCGTCGAGGGCGACTCCGCCGGCGGCTCGGCCAAACAGGGGCGCGACCGGCGCACGCAGGCGATCCTGCCGCTCAAGGGCAAGATCCTGAACGTCGAGCGCGCGCGCTTCGACAAGATGCTGGCCTCGGCGGAGGTCGGCACGCTCATCACCGCGCTCGGCTGCGGCATCGGCCGCGACGACTTCGACATCGGCAAGCTGCGCTATCACCGCATCGCGCTCATGACCGACGCCGACGTCGACGGCAGTCACATCCGCACCCTGCTGCTCACCTTCTTCTACCGGCAGATGCCCGAGCTCATCGAGCGCGGCCACATCTACATCGCACAGCCGCCGCTCTACAAGGTGAAGCGCGGCAAACAGGAGACCTACGTCAAGGACGATACCGAGCTCAATCAGCTGCTGCTCGCGAGCGCGCTCGAGGGTGCGTCGCTGCACGTGAATGGCGCCGCGCCGCCGCTCTCCGGCCCCGGGCTCGAGGGGCTCGCACGCAAGTACATGGAGGTGCAGGCGATCGTGAAGCGCTGGTCGCAGCGCTACGATGACCGCCTGCTCGACCAGCTCATCTACATGCCCGAAGTCACCCCCGCCGACTTCGACCGCCCCGAGTGGCTGCGCGGCTGGACGCAGGATCTGAACGCGCGTCTGAACGCGCTCGCCGACGGCACGCGCACTTACCGCGTCGAGGTGCGCAGCGCGGGCGACGGGCACGCGACGCGCGTCATCGTGCACAAGACCGAGCACGGCACGCCGAGTCACAAGTACCTGCCACGCGAGTTCTTCGAGTCCGCCGAGTACCAGCGCATCGCCGACCTCGCGCGCACGCTCGCGGGCCTCATCGGCGAGGGCGCGTTCGTCACGCGTGGCAACGAACGCCAGGAGATCGGCTCCTTCAAGGAGGCGATGAAGTGGCTGTACGAGCAGGCTAAGAAGGGCCAATCGATCCAGCGCTACAAGGGCCTGGGCGAGATGAATCCCGAGCAGCTCTGGGAGACGACCATCAACCCCGAGACGCGGCGCCTGCTGCAGGTGAAGATCGAGGACGCGGTCGCCGCGGACGACATCTTCACGACGCTCATGGGCGATCAGGTCGAGCCGCGCCGCGAATTCATCGAGAAGAACGCGCTTTCGGTCAGCAACCTCGACGTCTGAGGCGAGCCCGCCCGCGCCACCGCGCGCTCACGCTTGCCCAATATATAACCATATGGTTATGATTTGCCCGTGGCCGTTTCCCAGGACCGCATCTTCCGTGCCCTCGCCGACCCGACGCGCCGGGCGCTGCTCGAGCGGCTGCTGAAGCACGGCGAGCGCACGGTCGGTGAGCTGACCCGCGCCGCGCGCGTCTCGCAGCCCGCGGTCTCCAAGCACCTCAGGCTCCTCAAGGCCGCGGGCCTGGTGCGCGATCGCCCCGAGGGGCGCGCGGTGCACTACCGCGCCGAGCCGCGGGCGCTCGGGTCCGTGGCCGCGTGGCTGCGCCTGTACACCGGATTCTGGGAAGAGCGGTTCGACCGCCGCGAGACTGTGCTCAAAAGGATGGACACATGAAGGACACCGCCCCCGCCGCGCGCTCGGTCGTCATCGAGCGCGAGATGCCCTACCCGCCGGAGAAGCTCTGGCGCGCCCTCACGCAGGGGGCGCTCCTCGGGGAGTGGCTGATGGCGAATGACTTCGAGCCCCTCGTCGGCCGGCGCTTCACCTTCCGCGCGCCCGCGACGCCCTACTGGAACGGCGTCACGGAGTGCGAGGTGCTCGTCGTCGAGCCGCACACGCGGCTCGCCTACAGCTGGTCGGCCTCGGGAGAGGAAGCGGCCCGCGGGCCGAAGACCGTCGTGACCTGGACGCTGAAGCCGACGCCGAAGGGCGTGCTCGTGCGTATGGAGCAGTCCGGCTTCACGGCCGGGCAGGAGCGCAACATCGAGGGGGCGAACTACGGCTGGAAGCGCTTCGTCGACTCACTCGAGCGCGTCCTCGCTTCCGAGCCCTAAGGCGTATTAGCGCATCCACGAGACAGTCGACCCGTCCTACAGGTTGATTCGATCAGAAATCAGGGGATCTGCGGGCTCTTTGCATCCGGATCGAGAGATCGCACGGTCGCCTCGATCCACCCCTGAATCTCCTCGTTCACCTGGCGCACGTCGCGGCTGGCCGGGGAGACCGGCTTGCCGATGACGACGCGGATCGTGCCCGGCTTCTTCATGAGCCCGCGGCGCGGCCAGTAGAACCCGGCGTTGTGCGCCACCGGGACGATGAGCTTGCCGTTCTCCTGCGCGAGCAAAGTGCCGCTCACGCCGTAGCGGCGCGTCTCCCCGGAACGCATGCGCGTGCCCTCCGGGAAGATGATCACCCAGTCGCCTTCCGCGAGGCGCGCCTTGCCCTGCTCGAGTACCTGCGCCACGGCGCCGTGGCCCGCCTTGCGGTCGATCGCGATGGCGTGCAGCAGCATGACGCCCCAGCCCACCACCGGGATCCATTCCAGCTCGCGCTTCAGCACCCACACCTGGCGCGGGAAGGTGACCATCATCGCCATCGTTTCCCACGAGGAGGAGTGCTTCCAGAGCGCCACGTGACAGCCCGCGGGCAGCGGCTCGCCCTCGATGCGGTAGGTGAGCCCGCAGCACAGGCGCAGCACGAACAGCACGGCGGCCGCGTACACCCGCACCAGCGCGAAGCGGCGCGGGAAGGGCACGAACAGGCACACGATCACGAACGGGATCGCGTAGAGAAAGGTCCACGCGAACAGAAATCCCGTGAAGATGAGGGAGCCGGCGAACTGCACCACCCGGGGACGGCGGGCGGCCCCTGCTGCCGCGGTGCTCAACCGGGCAGTCGCGAGAGGTCCGCGACCCCGCCGAACAGGCCCTGCAGCTGCGCGAGCAGTCCCAGCCGGTTCGCGCGCAGGAGCGGATCCTCGTCCATGACCATCACCCGGTCGAAGAACGCATCGACCACGGGACGCAGCTGCGCCAGGCGCCCGAGGGCGGCGGTGTACTGGCGCTCGGCGGTCGCCGCCGCGACCGAGTCGCGCAGCGCCAGCATCGCGTCGAACAGGCGCACCTCGGCTTCCTCGCGCAGGTGCTCGACGTCGACCGCGCCGGCGGCCCCGGCGGGCGCCTTGCGCAGGATGTTGGCGATGCGCTTGTTGGCGGCGGTGAGGCTCGCCGCCTCGGGCAGGTCGAGGAAGGCACTGAGCGCCCGGAGGCGCGCGTCGAAGTCCAGGGGCGAGGCGGGGCGCGCGGCCAGCACGGCGTCGAACATCTCGGTGCTCACCGGGGCGCGCCCGGGCGCGCTCGTCGCGCGCTCGAGGTAGTAGGTGCGCAGGCGCTCCATGAGGAAGTCGTAGATCCACCCCGCGACCACGTCCGCGCCGACGTGCGCCTTGGCGGGGGCCGCGTCGCCGCGCACCCGGTCGATGTCGGCGCGCACGCCGGCGACGGCGAGATCGATGAGGCGCTTGAGATCGAGGTCGAGGGATTTCTCGATGAGGATGCGCTGCACGCCGAGCGCAGCGCGGCGCAGCCCGAAGGGGTCCTTGTTGCCCGTCGGGCGCTCGCCGATCGCGAAGATGCCGGCGAGCGTGTCGAGCTTGTCGGCGATCGCCACCGCCACCCCGCTCGGGCTCGCGGGCAGCTCGTCCCCCGCGGCGCGCGGGAGGTAGTGCTCGCGGATCGCGGCGGCCACCTCGGCCGGCTCCCGGTCCGCGTGCGCGTAGTAGCTGCCCATGACCCCCTGCAGCTCGGGGAACTCGCCCACCATGGCGGTGACCAGGTCGCACTTGCACAGCTCGGCCGCGCGGCGCGTCGCATCGGGCGGCGCGTTGACCGCGGCGGCGACGTCGGTCGCGAGCGCGACGATGCGGCGCGTCTTGTCACCGAGCGAGCCGAGCTTCGCCTGGAAGGTCACGGCGTCGAGCGAGGGGATGCGGGAGGCGAGCGGCTCGCGCCGGTCCTGGTCCCAGAAGAAGGCGGCATCCGCCAGCCGTGCCCGCACGACCCGCTCGTTGCCCTCGCGCACCTTGGCCGGGTCGCGGCTCTCGATGTTGGCGACCGCGACGAACAGCGGCATCAGCCGCCCGTCCGCGTCCTCGAGCGGGAAGCAGCGCTGGTGATCCTGCAGCGTCGAGATCAGCACCTCGCGCGGCAACGCGAGGAAGCGCTCCTCGAAGGCCCCGGCGAGCGCGACCGGCCACTCGACGAGCGCCGTGACTTCTTCCAGGAGCGTCTCGCCGAGGAGCGCCCGGCCGCCCAGACTCACCGCGAGCGCGCTGACCTCGGCGCGGATCTTCTCGCGGCGCGCGCCGAAGTCGGCGATGACCCGGCCGCGCTCGCGCAGCGTGCGCTCGTAGGCGCCCGGGCTGGTGATGCGCAGCGCCTTGCCGGCATGGAAGCGGTGCCCGTAGGTGACGTGGCCGGCGGGGGTCCCGAGCAGCGTCGCCGGCACCACGTCCTGACCGAAGAGCATCAGCACCCAGTGCACGGGCCGCACGAAGAGCGCGTGGCCTTCTCCCCAGTGCATGCGGCGCGGCACCGGCAGCTGATCGAGTGCCGCCTGCACGATCCCCGGCAGGAGATCGACGGCACGCTCGCCCGCCCGGCTGCCGGTATAGAAAAGAAACGTCCCCTTGCCCTCATCCAGTCGTTCGAGCGAGCCGACCTCGGTGCCGCAGCTCTCGGCGAAGGCGAGCGCCGCGCGGGTCGGCTGGCCCTGCGCATCGAAGCCGGCGCTCACGGGCGGCCCCCGGCGCCGCACGTGCTGCTCGGGCTGACGCACCGCGAGGCGCTTCACCCACACCGCGAGCCGGCGGGGCGTTGCGTACCCGACCAGCTCGCCGTGCTCGAGGCTGACCTTGTCCAGACCCGCACCGAGGTTCGCGACCAGTGCGCGCTCGAGCGCGTGCAGAGCGCGCGGGGGCAGCTCCTCGGTGCCGATCTCGATGAGGAAGTCGTGGTGCCCGACCTTCATCTACGCGCTCCGGGTGGCGTCCGCTGCCGTGCGCAGCAGCGGAAAGCCGAGCGCCTCGCGGCTCTCGAGGTAGGCGCGGGCGACCGAGGAGGCGAGCGCGCGGACTCTCAGGATGTAGCGCTGGCGCTCGGTGACCGAGATCGCGCGGCGCGCATCGAGGAGGTTGAAGGTGTGCGAGGCCTTGAGCGTCTGCTCGTACGCGGGCAGCGGCAGGCGCGCCGCGAGGAGCTCCTTGCAGATGCGCTCGTGATCGTCGAAGTGCCGCAGGAGTGTCGCGACGTCGGCCTGCTCGAAGTTGTAGCGGGACTGCTCGACCTCGTTCTGGTGGAAGAGGTCGCCGTAGGTGATGCGCCCGGCCTCGCCCTCGCTCCACAGGATGTCGTAGATGCTCTCGACCCCCTGAAGGTACATCGCGAGCCGCTCGAGGCCGTAGGTGATCTCGCCGGTGACCGGGCGGCAGTCGAGGCCGCCCGCCTGCTGGAAGTAGGTGAACTGGGTGATCTCCATCCCGTTCAGCCACACCTCCCACCCCAGGCCCCACGCCCCGAGCGTGGGGGATTCCCAGTTGTCCTCGACGAAGCGCACGTCGTGCACGAGCGGATCCAGGCCGAGCGCGGCGAGGCTCCCGAGGTAGAGGTCGAGGATCTGAAGCGGCGAGGGCTTCATGACGACCTGGTACTGGTAGTAGTGCTGCAGGCGGAACGGGTTGTCGCCGTAGCGCCCGTCGGTCGGCCGGCGCGAGGGCTGCACGTACGCGGCCCGCCACGGCTCCGGTCCCACGGCGCGCAGGAAGGTCGCGTCGTGGAAGGTGCCCGCGCCCACTTCCATGTCGTAGGGCTCGAGGATCACGCAGCCCTGATCGGACCAGTAGCGCTGCAGCGCGAAGATCAGCTCCTGGAAGGTGCGCGGCGCGCGGCCGTTCGTCATAAGGCGTGAAGTTGAGTCAAAGAGCGCGCGAGTATACGGCGGGCGCTATTCGAACTGGCGCGGCGACGGGCGCCCGGCACGCCCCCGACGCTCGTAGCGGTGCGGCCTGCCCGGCGCTGCGGCGGGGACCCGGCGCACCAACACCGGGCAGATCCCGATCTTGGCCCGCCCCTCCTTGCCTTGGATGCACAGACTTGGTGCAATGGGCGAGTTTATTGCACCAAGGTAGTGCGAAAACGGCGGCGGCGGGGCTCCTAAGCGACTGATTTTGCAGAGGCCGTGAGCTGGCACGGGCCCTGCAATACCGGCGCATCTCGTCCCGCCTGCACGGCAGGCGCTCCCTGCAGCGCCGCGGGCGGCGAGTCTCTACCCTTTCCCGGAGGCGACATGACACCGAGTGACGTACTCAAGTTCATCAAGGACAAGCAGGTGAAGTTCGCGGACCTGCGCTTCACCGACACGCGCGGCAAGGAGCAGCACGTGACCATCCCGGCGCGGCTCGTGGACGAGGACCTGTTCCGCGACGGCAAGATGTTCGACGGCTCCTCCATCTCCGGCTGGAAGGGAATCAACGAGTCGGACATGATCCTGATGCCCGACGCCCCCACCGCGGTCCTCGATCCGTTCTTCGAGGAGGCGACCGTCAACATCCGTTGTGACGTCATCGAGCCGGCGACCATGCAGGGCTACGAGCGCGACCCGCGCTCGCTCGCGAAGCGGGCCGAGGCGTACCTCAAGTCCACCGGCATCGCCGAGTCCGCGCTCTTCGGGCCCGAGAACGAGTTCTTCATCTTCGACTCGGTGCGCTACATGAACGAGATGCGCGGCGCCTCCTACCAGATCGACTCGGTGCAGGGCGCGTGGAACTCCTGGACCGAGTACCAGGACGGAAACAAGGGCCACCGCCCGGGCGTCAAGGGCGGCTACTTCCCGGTGCCGCCGGTCGATGCCTACCAGGACATCCGCTCGGCGATGTCGCTCGCCTGCGAGGAGCTCGGCCTCAAGGTCGAGGTGCACCACCACGAGGTG
>DATBBQ010000182.1:0-6394 GCA_036270915.1 Steroidobacteraceae bacterium | reverse complement strand
CGCCACGGCGGCGCGCACGTGAGCTTACGGTGGCGCCGCGCTGATGGCGGCCCTCCGGGCGGCGGCGCCGTGATCACGCAACCACAGCAGCAGCGTGCACGCGAAGGCGGCGAGGCTCAGGATCCCGAAGAACCAAAGCATGGGTGTATAGCCGCCGGGGTTTTCTGCGCTCGCGCCGCTGACGTCGTTGATGTAGCCGGCCGCCAGATTGGCGAGCGTCAGGCCTAGATTTTGTAGTCCCGTCATGACGCCGTAGGCCGTGCCGAGGTGCTCGGGGGCGACATAGCGCGCCACAGTCGGCCAGAGCACTGCGGGCAGGAATGCGAAGCTCAGTCCCAGGAGCGCCGTCGACAGCCCGGCGCTCCCCGGGATCGTCGCAAGCACCAGGAAACTCAGCGGCAGGAAGAGCGCCCCGAGCGCCAGCAGTCCCGCGTTGCGACCGATGCGATCGAGGAGCAGGCCGAAGATCGGCGTCGCCAAGGCGGCGGCGTAGAACACGTAGCTGTTGAGGTTGCCGGCCGCCGCGTTCGTCATGCCCAGCGCTTCCTGAAAATACTTGATGGCGAAAGTGCTGCGGAAGGGAAAGATGACGCAGTAAAAGGCGACGCAGGTGGCCACCAACAGCCAGAACGCCTCGGGGAATCTGAAGAGCTGACGCCACTCAATGTGTTCGGGAGGCGGCGGCATCGCGAGCGTGCCGCGCGGCGCCTCGCGCCGGTCGATGAGAGCGTACACGACCCCACCGGCGAGTGAGAGCAGCGCAAACCCTACGGCGAGCCACAGGGGCGCCTGCCAGCCCTGCTCGTACAACGAGCGGGCGAACGAGGTCGACTGGTCCGCGGTCGAGGAACCCAGGCGCGCGAGGCTCAGGTTCAAGGCGAGGAGGAGGGCGAAGTAGCCGCCGCTGTACCACTGCGCGAGCGCCACGAGCACGGAAACCGCCAGGATCTCGGAGCCCACACCAAACACCAGCCGCCCGAGCGCCATCACAGGGAAGTGATCACCGAGTGCGGTGATCACGGCGCCCACGAGGCAGATCAGGGTGCACGCGATGACCACCAAGCGCGCGCCAAACCGGTCCGTCAAAATCCCGCCCACGGGAACCAGCAGGATGTTCGGAAGACTGTAGATGGCGTTCAGCGTGCCGATCTGGGTGTCGCTGAAGTGCAGCTGCTGCTTGAGCAACTCCGCGACCGGCCCGATCCCGTCGTACACGTAGTAGTTGCCAAACATGACGAGGCCCAGGCCGATGAAGGCGAGCGCCTGCGCGGCGAGGCTCGGTGTGACCGAACGCAGCGGAGCGGCTGCGTTCATCGCTCACCGCCGCTCGTCGGCACGGCGCGCCGACTGGCATCGAGTGTTGCGGCCCCCATGAACCCTCTCAATTTCTTGCCCGCCGGCGAAAGCGCCCACGGCGAGTGCGGCTGTGCCGCTTATGCGAGGATTCTACTCAACTCGGCAGCCATGCAGGCGGATTTTCCCGATCGGACAATGCGTGCGTACCCTTAACGCGCCACCCATTGTGAGCTCAGCAGGGTCTCGGTGAACTCACGCGCCACCCGTGGATCGGGACAAATGTCTCCTTGCTTGCGCCCCTTACCCGGCACCCGCATGAGAATGTCGCGGATCACGTTGAGGCGTGCCTGCCGCTTGCTGTCCGCACGCACAACGATCCATGGCGCATCCTCGTTATGGGTGCGCAGGAACATGCTGTCGCGCGCGCGGCTGTAGTCGCGCCAGTGCTTCTGGGCGGCCTGGTCCACGGGACTGATCTTCCACTGCTTGAGCGGGTCGCGCTCTCGATCGGCGAGGCGACGCGCCTGCTCCTTGCGAGAAATGTCGAGGTAGTACTTGAGCAGGAAAATGCCCGAGCGGACCAGCATGCGCTCGAAACGCGGTGCGGCCTCGAGAAACTCCTCGTGCTCCTCGGCGGTACAGAACTTCATGACGTACTCGACACCGGCGCGGTTGTACCAGCTGCGGTTGAAGAGCACGATTTCCTGCCCCGCGGGCAGCCACGGCACGAAGCGCTGGAAGTACCACTCACTTTCCTGCCGGTCGCTCGGCTTGCCGAGCGCGACCACGCGTGTCTCGCGCGGGCTGAGGTGCTCGACGATGCGCTTGATAGTGCCATCCTTACCGGCGCCGTCACGCCCCTCGATGATGATCAACACCTTGAGATTCTTGGCGATGACGTGGTGGTGCAGCTTGACCAGCTCGATCTGCAGACGGCGCAGCTCATGCTCGTAGTCCTTCTTGGCGATGTCCGGCGTGCGTCCGTGCCCGCTTGCGCGCTTCTTTTTCTTGCCCATCGGCGTGCTCCTCGTCGGGCTCAGGCGCCCGCCGGTCCAATTATTCACATCTCGGCGAGGCCGCGGCCACATCTTGTTCTTAATCGGCCGGGAGTTCACGCTAGCGGTTCGTCAGCGCCGCCCGCGCCTCACCCCGGGGGACCGCCATGAACAGGCCCAAAACCGACGTGAAGGTCGTCGTCACCAAGAACGGACCGTACCTCGTGACCGGCTCGATCCCGCTCGCGCGCCAGACTATCGTCACGGACCGCGAGGGCGGCTCGGAGGAGTGGCGCGAGAGCGATCCGTTTCCGATGCAGCCGAGCTACGCGCTCTGTCGCTGCGGACACTCCCACAACAAGCCCTTCTGCGACGGCACGCACGCCAAGATCCACTTCGACGGCGCCGAGACCGCGAGCCGCGCGCCCTACCGCGAACAGGCCCAGGTCCTGGAGGGTCCGACGCTGGCGCTGAGTGACGCGGAGGGCCTGTGCGCCTTCGCGCGCTTCTGTGATCCGCACGGCCAGGTGTGGAGTCAGGTCGAGCGCAGCGACGATCCAGAGGTGCGCGCGACGTTCGTGCGCCAGGTGAACAACTGTCCGGCCGGGCGGCTGGTGGCGTGGGATCGCGCAAGCGGGCAGCCGATCGAACACAAGCTCCCCGTGTCCATCGGCCTGGTCGAGGACCCGGCGGAGAACTCGAGCGGACCACTGTGGCTGCGCGGCGGGATCCCGGTGGTGTCCGCGGACGGCTTCACCTATGAGGTACGTAACCGCCAGACGCTGTGTCGCTGCGGGGCCTCCAAGAACAAGCCGTTCTGCGACGGTGCGCACGCCACGGTGAAGTTCCGCGACGTGCCCTGATACGCGTCCGGCTGGCACGCGGCCACCGGCGGCGGGCGCGCATTGCCCGACGTCAGATTCCGCGTATCCACGAGGTGAACTGCGCGTGTTGAAAAGAGCATTGACTGCGTGCGCGTGCGCGGCGTGCATCGCCGTCCTGACCCCGGGGCCACTGCAGGCCGCAGAGCTGCCCTTCAGCGTCATCGTGACGACCGACGTCATGATTCCGATGCGCGACGGGACCAAGCTCGCCACCGACGTGTACCGGCCTTCTCAGGACGGCACCGCTGGCGCGGGACGTTTCCCGGCGCTCCTGATGCGCACGCCCTACGACAAGAGCGAGCGCGCGGGCTCCTTTGCGCAGTACTTCGCTGCGCGCGGCTATGTCGTGGTCGTCCAGGACGTGCGCGCACGCTACAAGTCGCAAGGGCATTGGCGCCCCCTGTACGACGACGGCCGCGACGGTTACGACACCGCCGACTGGATCGGCCATCAGCCCTGGAGCGACGGCGGCATTGGCACGCTCGGCACCTCCTACGAGGGCGCCACGCAACACGCGCTGGCGATCTCCGGGGCCCCGTACCTCAAGGCGATGGTGCCGCTCTTTGCGATGTCGGACGTCGGTCGCTACGGCCTGAGACACAACGGCGCTTTCGAGCTGCGCTGGTTCAACTGGGTGTTCTCCATGGGCGACCCGTCCGGCAAACCGAACCTGGTAGCCGCCACCCGCGCCGCCGCCGATCCCGCCGAGGCGCCCGCCCTGGCGGGGCTGGTGAATCACGTCACCGAGTACGTGCGCCAGCTGCCGCTGCGTCCCGGGGCGACGCCGCTGAAGTTTGCGCCCGACTACGAGCAGTGGCTGATCGCCGCGATGAGCCACGGCGGCGGGGACGAGGTGCTGAGCGGCATGGGCATCGACGTGCCCGATCACGTCGGCGACTACAAGGACGTACCTGTCTACCACGTGACCGGCTGGTACGACTCCTGGGGCTTGCAGGTGGCCAACCTCAACTACCCGACCCTGCGGGCCGCGAAGAAGAGTCCGCAGCACCTCATCGTCGGCCCGTGGACCCACAGTCGGCCGAACGCCGACTACGCGGGCGACGCGCAGTTCACCCCCGACGCGGCGATCGACCTCAACGCCTTCCAGCTGCGCTGGTTTGATCGCTGGCTGAAGGGCATGGACAACGGCGTCGATCGCGAGGCACCGGTGCGTATCTACGTCATGGGAGGAGGGGACGCGCACCGCACAGAGCGGGGGCGGGTGTTTGTCGGCGGCCACTGGCGCGACGAACAGGAATGGCCGCTGGCACGCACGCGCGCGACCGCCTACTACCTGCACGGTGACGGCGGGCTCGCGACACAGCGGCCGGCGGCGCACGCCCCACTCGCCTACCGCTTCGACCCGCGCGACCCGGTGCCGACGCTCGGCGGCAACATTTCCTCTCAGGGGGCGCTCGCCAGCGCGGGAGCCATCGACCAGCGCTGCCACCAGGCACTCTGGAGCTGCCGCGACGAGCAGCCGCTGGCAGAGCGCAAGGACGTACTGGTATTCCAGACGGCACCCCTCGACGCGGACCTCGAGGTCACCGGCAGGCTGATCGTCAAGCTCTGGGCGTCCTCGGACGGCCCCGACACCGACTACACCGCGAAGCTCATCGACGTCTACCCGCCGAGCACGGACTTTCCCGACGGCATCGCGCTCAACATCGGTGACAGCATCGTGCGCGCACGCTACCGCGGCGGCGCCCGCGCCGCGGAACGGCCGCTGCATCCCGGGCAACCCTACGAATTCACGATCGAGATGTACCCGACCTCACTCGTGTTTCAGCGCGGCCACCGTATCCGGCTGGATATCTCGAGCAGCAACTTTCCGCGCTTCGATGTCAACCCGAACAGCGGGGAACCGCTCAACGACAATCACCGCTGGCGCGTGGCCCGCAACGCCGTCTACCTCGATCCGGCGCACCCCTCGCGGATCATCCTGCCGGTCATCCCCGGCGCGGGGCTATAGGTCTACTCCGGCGAACGGCTGCTCGAGACGCATGTGCTGGGTGACCGGCGGCATCGGGTACTTCAGTCCGCTCGCGCAGTTGAACAGCACCACCTCGTCGGCCGCGCCGACACGACCGTCGCGCGCTGCCTGCAGGTAGGCTGCCCAGGTCGCGGCTCCCTCCGGGCTGAGCAGCAGCCCGTCGCGCTTGCCGACGTGCTCGCGCGCGGCGTCGATCGACTCATCGCTCACGGCCACCGCGAATCCGTCGCTCTCACGCAGGGCGCGCAGGATGAGGAAATCACCGAGCGCGGCCGGCACGCGGATACCCGCGGCGATGGTGTGCGCGTTCTCCCAGGGCGTCGCGCTCTCGGCGCCGGCGTCGAAGGCGCGCACGATGGGTGCACAGCCGGTCGACTGTACGGCGACGAGACGCGGCAGGCGCCCGGTGATCCAGCCGAGCTCGCGCAGCTCCTGCCACGCCTTCCACATGCCGATGAGACCGGTGCCGCCGCCGGTCGGATAGAACACCACGTCGGGCAGTCGCCAGTCCCGCTGAATCGCGAGCTCGAGCCCCATGGTCTTCTTGCCTTCGATGCGGTAGGGCTCCTTGAGGGTGGAGACGTCGAACCAGTTGAAGCGAGACTGGCCCGCCTGCACGAGCTTCGCGCAGTCGTTGATCAGTCCGTTCACGCGCCACACGGTGGCCCCCTGCAGGGCGATCTCGCTCAGGTTGATCTCGGGGGTGTCCTCGGGGCAGAAGCAGAAGGCCTCCATCCCGGCCGCCGCCGCATAGGCGGCCATCGCGGCCCCGGCGTTGCCGTTGGTCGGGATGGCCAGGCGCCGTACGCCGAAGACCTTGGCCATCGAGACCGCGAGACACAGGCCCCGTGCCTTGAAGGAGCCGGTGGGCAGACGCCCCTCGTCCTTGACCAGCGGGGCGCGAAAACCTGCCGGCCGCTCGCTGTGCGCGAGCGCGATGAGAGGAGTTTCGACTTCCCCGAGGCTGACGGCGTGGGCGGCGTCGGGTACCGGCAGCAGCTCCTGCCAGCGCCACAGTCCCGGCGCGCGCGCCGCGATCGCAGCGCGCGGCACCTCGCGTGTGAGGGCCGCGAGGTCATAGCGCGCGAGCAGCGGTTTCTTAGCGGCCGACAGGCCCTGGAGCTTACTGATGTCGTAACGCTCCTGGGTGAGACTGCATTCCAGGTGGGTCGCGTAGGTGTAGCGCACGAGGTCCTCGTTGTGCATGCACAGCGATTACGGGCGCG
>DATBBQ010000181.1:0-16954 GCA_036270915.1 Steroidobacteraceae bacterium | reverse complement strand
CGCTACCGCAACACGCTCGGCGCGGTGATCCCGGAGCGCGTCATCGAGCGCGCCCCGTCGGCGGAGCTGCGTCACGAGCAGAAGGATTCCGACTCCCTGCCGCCCTACGAGGTGCTCGATCCGATCCTCGAGGCCTTCATCGAGGAGGATCTCTCGGTGGACGAGATCGAGGCGCGCGGCTTCGACCGTGCGACGGTGGCGCGGGTGCTGGATCTGGTGAAGCGCAACGAGTACAAGCGACGCCAGGCGCCGCCGGGGGTGCGCGTCAGCCGCCGCGCCTTTGGCCGCGACTGGCGTTATCCGATCACGAGCGGCTACCGCCGCTAGGGGAGCGGGCGACCCGGGTCGCTACCAGAACTTCCACCAGGATTTGTTCTCGTCCGCCTGCGCGACGCGCACGTCCGACTGGTAGTTGTAGGCGTAGACCTCGCGGCTCTGCTGCGCGAGCTGCGGCAGATCCAGGTGATCGTAGCTGGCGATCAGGATCTGCAGGGCTTCCTTGCCCGCCGGCGCCCCGTCGTACTCCTGGATCGCATTCCGGGCGCGCTGCGCGGAGGCCACATAGGCGCGGCGCTTGAGATAGAAGCGGGCGACGTGCACCTCGTAGCTCGCCAGGCGGTTGCGCAGGTAGATCATGCGCTGCATGGAATCGGGCGCGTACGCGCTCTTCGGGTACTGCTCGACCACCACCTTGAAGGCGGCGAAGGACTTCTTCGCGTCACTCGGCGGGCGCTTGGTCATGTCGGCGCGGAAGAGGCCCTCGATGGCGTTGGGCGTCTTCTCGAAATTCACGAGCCCCTTGATGTACCAGGCGTAGTCGACCCGCGGGTGGGTGGGGTTCTCGCGGATGAAGGTCTCGGCCGCGTCGATCGCGGACTCCTTCTCGTTCGCCCGGTAATATACGTAGATGAGATCCAGGCGCGCCTGGCGCGTCTCGTCGGTGAAGGGGAAGGTGGCGGTCAGCTTCTCGAAGTCCTTGATGGCGCCATTCCAGTTGTAGTTGTTCATCTCCTTGTGCGCCCTCTTGTAGAGCGTTTCGGGAGTCTCCCTGGGGGCCTGCGGACGCGTGCTACGGTGGCAGCCGCACAGGGCCGCGAGCACGACACACAAGGCGAGCACGCCGGCGCGCGCCGGAGCGGACACGGACATCTGGAAAGGACCTCTCTTGCCTAGGAGCCGTCTGAAGCGGCCGATTATAGCGAATCCCCGGGACCCCCTTCCGACCGGCGGGGAGGGCGGGGAGTTCCGCTCCCATGCCCTGAGGCTCCCCCCCGAGGCGGCGGGGCTGCGCCTGGACCAGGCGCTGGCGCGGCAGCTGCCGCAGTACTCGCGGGCGCGCCTCAAGGCCTGGATCGAGGCCGGGGCCGTCGAGCTCGACGGCCATCGCCTCAAGGCCAAGGACCGCGTGCTCGGAGGGGAGGCGGTACGCATCGAGGCGCACCTGCCGCCCGCGGGGGTCGCGCAGGCCGAGGCGCTGCCGCTCGACGTGGTGTTCGAGGACCGCGCCCTCATCGTCATCAACAAGCCCGCCGGAATGGTCGTGCACCCCGGCGCCGGCAACGCCCGCCACACGCTGCAGAACGCGCTCCTGGGGCTGGATCCGAAGCTCGCCCTGCTGCCGCGCGGGGGTCTGGTGCACCGCCTCGACAAGGACACGAGCGGGCTGCTGCTCGTGGCGCGCACCCTCGAGGCGCACACCGCGCTCGTCGCCGCGCTCGCCGCGCGGCAGATCCGGCGCGAGTACCTCGCGCTGTGCACGGGCGTGATGACCGGTGGGGGCACGATCGACGAGCCGATCGGGAGGCATCGCAGCGTGCGCACGCGCATGGCGGTGCGCGCCGACGGCCGTCCGGCGGTCACGCACTACCGGGTCCTCGAGCGCTTCCCCGCCCACACCCTGGTACGCGTCACGCTCGAGACCGGGCGCACGCACCAGATCCGCGTGCACCTCGCCCACGCGGGCTACCCCGTGGTCGGCGACCCGGTCTACGGCGGGCGACGGCGGCTGCCGGCCGGCGCGACGGCGCAGCTGCGCGAGGCGCTCGCCGCCTTCTCCCGCCAGGCGCTGCACGCGGCGCGCCTGGAGCTCGCGCACCCGACGAGCGGCCGCGCGCTCGCCTTCGAGGCGGCCCCGCCCGCGGACCTCGCCGCGCTCATCGCCCTGCTCGGGCGCGAGGCCGGATGAAGAGGGCGGGCGGCCCGGAGGTCCTCACCCCCGAGTGGCCGGCGCCGAAGGGCGTGCGGGCGGCGTTCACGCTGCGTGCGGGCGGGGTGAGCGCGCCGCCCTTTGACTCACTCAACGTCGGCCTGCACGTCGGGGACGTACCCGATGCGGTGCGCGAGAACCGCCGGCGCGTGCACGAGCACCTGGGTCTGCCCGAGGAGCCCGCGTGGATCGAGCAGGTGCACGGCACGCACGTGCTCGATCCGGACGGCGCCGCAACCCCGCTCGCTCCCGCGGACGCCTTCATCACCCGCCGTCCCGGGCGGGTCGCGGTGATCCAGGTCGCCGACTGTCTGCCGGTCTTCCTCGCCGACGAGGCGGGCTCGGCGGTCGCGTGTGCGCACGCGGGCTGGCGGGGACTGGCCGCCGGGGTGCTGGAGGCGACCGTGCGCGGGCTCGGCAGCCCCGCGCGCTCGCTCCTCGCGTGGCTCGGTCCCTGCATCGGACCTGAGCACTTCGAGGTGGGCGAGGAGGTGCGCGCGGCGTTCCTCGCTCAGGATGCGCGCGCGGCCTGCGCCTTCACGGCCAACGCGCGCGGCCGCTGGCAGTGCGACCTGCCCGCGCTTGCGCGCCAGAGGCTCGGGCGGCTCGGCGTGCGGGTGTTCGGGGGCAGCTGGTGCACCTACACCGATCCCGCGCGGTTCTTCTCCTACCGGCGCGACGGGCAGTGCGGGCGCATGGCGGCGCTCATCTGGCGCGAGTAGGCGAGGGTGCGATGGGCGCGTGCTAGGATGAGCGCGAAGTCACCCGCGAGAAGCTGACCGCGTGCTCCTCGGCCTCGTCGTGCTCTGCGCCGCGCTCGGCGGCATCGCCAGCGCCGCGTTCGCGGTGGCCTTTCTGCTCGTGCCCGAGGCGCGCACCGAGCGCCTCCTGCCGCACTTCGTGAGCTTCGCGACCGGGGCACTGCTCGGGGCGGCGCTCCTGGCGCTCCTGCCGGAGGCGATCGCGGCCGCCGGCCCGGGAGCTGCGCATGGCCTGGGGGTCGCACTCCTCGCCGGGCTCGGCGTGTTCTTCGTGATCGAGAAGCTCGTGCTGTGGTGGCACTCGCACGATCAGGAGAACGGCGCCCGCCACGGGCACGTCCACGCCTCCGGCACCCTCGTCCTCGTGGGCGACAGCCTGCACAACGCGCTCGACGGCGTGCTGATCGCCGCCGCCTTCCTCAACGACCGCGGGCTCGGCTTCCTCACCACCTTCGCCGTGGCCGCGCACGAGATCCCGCACCGCGTCGGGGACTTCGCGCTCCTGGTACACGCCGGGTACTCGCGCGAGCGGGCGCTGCTTTTGAACCTCGCCACGGGTCTCGCCTCGGTCGCAGGCGCCGTGCTCGCCTACTTCGCGCTGCGCCAGGCGCTGGCCACGCTCCCGTACGCGCTCGCCTTCGCCGCCGCCGGGTTCCTCTACATCGCGGTCGCCGGTCTCATCCCGGGGCTGCACAAGCGGGCCGACCCCAGGACCAGCGCCGCGCAGGTCCTCCTCATGGCCGCGGGCGTCGCCGTCATTGCGCTCGCCGAGCGGTTGACTCACTCCTAGCCGCGCGCGAGGCTCTGGGTTTGCGGGGCGGTGGTCACGGGCACCGCCCGTCCCGCGCGTCCCAGGCGCCGCAGTCCCTTGAACGGACAGCGGTTTGTCCCCACAAAGCGACCACAATCCAAGGTCTACCGCCATGCGCATGGACAAGCTCACCAGCCGCTTTCAGCAGGCGCTCTCCGACGCGCAGTCCCTCGCGCTCGGCCGCGATCACCAGTTCCTCGAGCCCGCCCACGTCCTGCTCGCGCTCCTCGACGGGACCGGGAGCACGGTGCGGCCGCTGCTCATGAAGGCGGGCGCCGACGTCAACAAGCTGCGCGCGGGGCTGCTCGCGACGCTGGACTCGCTGCCGAAGGTCGAGGGGACGCCGGGGGACATTCACGTCTCCTCGGACCTGAACCGCATTCTCAACGTCACCGACAAGCTCGCGCAGCAGCGCGGCGACCAGTACATCCCGAGCGAGCTGTTCGTGCTCGCCGCCTTCGAGGACCGCACCCTCGCCCGGCTCTTCAAGGAGTCGGGCGTGGTGCGCGGCGCGGTCGAGAAGGCGATCGACGAGGTGCGCGGCGGAGAGAAGGTCGCCGATCCCAACGCGGAAGAGGGCCGCCAGGCGCTCGAGAAGTACACCGTCGACCTCACCGCGCGCGCCTCCGCCGGCAAGCTCGACCCGGTCATCGGCCGGGACGACGAGATCCGGCGCACCATCCAGGTACTCGCGCGGCGTACCAAGAACAACCCCGTGCTGATCGGCGAGCCGGGCGTCGGCAAGACCGCCATCGTCGAGGGCCTCGCGCAGCGCATCGTCAACGCCGAGGTGCCCGAGGGACTGAAGGACAAGCGCATCCTCGCGCTGGACATGGGCTCGCTCATCGCCGGCGCCAAGTTCCGCGGCGAGTTCGAGGAGCGCCTGAAGGGCGTCCTCAACGACCTCGCCAAGCAGGAGGGGCAGATCATCCTGTTCATCGACGAGCTGCACACCATGGTGGGCGCGGGCAAGGCGGAAGGCGCCATGGACGCCGGCAACATGCTCAAGCCCGCGCTCGCGCGCGGCGAGCTGCACTGCGTCGGCGCCACCACCCTCGATGAGTACCGCAAGTACATCGAGAAGGATGCCGCCCTCGAGCGGCGCTTCCAGAAGGTGCTGGTCGACGAGCCCTCGGTCGAGGACACGATCGCGATCCTGCGCGGTCTCGCCGAGCGGTACGAGGTGCACCACAAGGTCGAGATCACCGATCCGGCGATCGTCGCCGCGGCGACCCTCTCGCACCGCTACATCACCGACCGCCAGCTCCCCGACAAGGCCATCGACCTCATCGACGAGGCCGCGGCACGCATCCGCATGGAGATCGACTCCAAGCCCGAGGCCCTGGACCGGCTGGAGCGGCGCATCATCCAGCTGAAGATCGAGCAGGAGGCGCTGAAGAAGGAGAAGGACGAGGCTTCGCGCAAGCGCCTCGCCACCCTCGAGGCGACGCTCGCCCACCTCAGCAAGGAGTACGCCGACCTCGAGGAGGTGTGGAAGTCCGAGAAGGCGGCACTGCAGGGCGCGGCGCAGATCCGCGAGGAGCTCGACCGCACGCGCCTGGAGCTCGACGCCGCGCGCCGTGCCGGCAACCTCGGGCGCATGGCGGAGCTGCAGTACGGCAAGCTCCCCGAGCTCGAGAAGCGCCTCGCCGCCGCCCAGGCGGCCGAGGACAAGGCGCCGACGCTGGTGCGCAACAAGGTGACCGAGGAGGAGATCGCGGAAGTGGTCTCCAAGTGGACCGGCATCCCGGTCTCGAAGATGCTCCAGGGTGAGAAGGAGAAGCTGCTGCACATGGAGGAGGCGCTCGGCCGGCGCGTCGTCGGCCAGGAGGAGGCGCTGCGCATCGTCTCGAACGCCATCCGCCGCTCACGTGCCGGGCTCGCCGACACGCGCCGGCCTAACGGCTCGTTCCTGTTCCTGGGTCCCACCGGCGTCGGCAAGACCGAGCTGTGCAAGGCGCTCGCCGAGTTCCTGTTCGACACCGAGGACGCACTCATCCGCATCGACATGTCGGAGTTCATGGAGAAGCACTCGGTCGCGCGCCTGATCGGCGCGCCCCCCGGCTACGTCGGCTACGAGGAGGGCGGCTATCTCACCGAGGCGGTGCGCCGCCGCCCCTACTCGGTGATCCTGCTCGATGAGGTCGAGAAGGCCCACCCGGACGTCTTCAACGTGCTCCTGCAGGTGCTCGACGACGGGCGCCTGACCGACGGGCAGGGGCGCACGGTCGACTTCCGCAATACCGTCATCATCATGACCTCGAACCTCGGGTCGCAGATCATCCAGGAGTACGCCGGCGAGCAGAACTACGCGAAGATGAAGAGCGCGGTCATGGAGGTGGTGCAGCAGAGCTTCCGACCCGAGTTCATCAACCGCATCGACGACATCGTCGTGTTCCACCCGCTCGGCACCCGGCAGATCCGCGCCATCGTCGACATCCAGCTCACCTACCTGCGCAAGCGCCTGCAGGAGCGCAACATGGACCTCGTGCTCGAGGACGGCGCCCGCGACCTGATCGGCGAGGCGGGCTTCGACCCGGTGTACGGGGCGCGCCCCCTGAAGCGCGCCATCCAGCAGCAGATCGAAAATCCCCTGGCGCAGAAGATCCTGCAGAACGAGTTCGTCCCCGGGGATCGCATCCGGGTCAGCGTCCACGACGGGGCGCTCAGGTTCGCCAAGGTCGAGGAGCGGCGCGCCGCGCGCGGCGGCTGAAGTCGGCTTCGTTATAATCACGCGCAGCCACAGCCGCGAAAGCCTCCATGCCGTTCTACGAATATGAGTGCCAGGCCTGCAAGTTCTACACGGAAGTGATGCAGAAGATCTCCGACGCACCGCTCGTCGCCTGCCCGTCCTGCGGCAAGCGCGCGCTGAAGAAGCTGTTGTCGGCGCCGGTCTTTCGCCTGAAGGGCGGAGGCTGGTACGAGACCGACTTCAAGTCCGACAAGGAGGGGAAGCGCAACCTCCACGGCGCCGACCGCGAGGAGGCCAAGGCCGAAGCCAAGGGCGAGGCGAAAGCCGAGGCGAAGGGCGAGGCCAAAGCCGACGCCAAGGCGGACGCCAAGGCGGACGCGAAGGCCGACGGCAAGCCGCACGCCAAGGAGGCGCAGGCGGCGGGCAAGGCGGGGAAGGAGGCCCGGCCCGAAGCCAAGAGCGCGTCGCGGCGCGCCCGGGTGAGCAAGCCCGCGCCGCGCGCCCGCAGCGCGCGCGGCAAGGGTGCGCGGCGCGCGCGCCGCTAGGACCGTGAACGCCGAAGCCAAGAGCGCCGCGCCCAAGAAGTGGGCGCTGCGGCGCTACCTGGTCGCCGGGATCCTCGTGTGGCTGCCGATCCTCGCCACCATCTGGGTGGTGTATTTCATGCTGCACATCATGGACCGCACGCTCCTCGCGCTGCCGCCGCAGTACCGGCCCGAGGCACTGGTCGGCTTCTCCATTCCGGGCTTCGGCGCGCTGTTCGCGCTCGTCATCGTCTTCCTCACGGGCCTCATGGTCACCAACCTCTTCGGGCGAAGCTTCATCGCCTGGGGCGAGGAGCTCCTGAACCGCGTGCCGGTGGTGCGCAGCGTGTACGGAGGCGTGAAGAGCTTCACCGAGAGCGTGCTCTCGCAGTCGAGCTCCTTCCGCAAGGTAGTGATGATCCAGTACCCGCGCGCCGGGGCCTGGAGCATCGGCTTCATGACCGCCGAGGACGTCCCGGAGGTCAGCGAGCGGCTCGGGGAGCAGCACGCGGCGGTGTACATTTCCTCCGCCCTGAATGCGACCGCGGGCTACCTGGTCATGGTGCCGCGGCGCGAGGTGATCGAGCTGCAGATGTCGGTGGACGCGGCGCTCAAGATGATCATCACCTGCGGGGTGGTGGTGCCGCCGGCCCCCGCCCACGAGGGCGTCCCGGCGGCCAAGCCGGCCGTCTGATCCGCGCCGCCGGCGGCGGTTGCGGGGGTGCCATCGCCTCCGTAACATCGCGCGCCTCATGCGTACACACTATTGCGGACTCGTCGACGAGCGGCTCCTCGGCCAGGAAGTCACCGTCGCCGGCTGGGTGCACAAGCGGCGCGATCACGGCGGGGTGATCTTCGTCGACCTGCGCGACCGCGAGGGCCTGCTGCAGATCGTCTGCGATCCGGACGTCGCGACGGTGTTCGCGGACGCCGAGCGGCTGCGCAACGAGTACGTGATCTCGGTGCGCGGGCTGGTGCGCGCGCGCCCCGAGGGCACCGTGAATGCCCACCTCGCCTCCGGACGCGTGGAGCTCCTGGCGCGCGAGCTCACCGTCCTTAACCGCAGCGAGCCCCTGCCGTTCCAGCTCGACGACGAGCAGGTGGGCGAGGAGGTGCGCCTGCGCTACCGCTACCTCGACTTGCGCCGCGACCTGATGAGTCAGCGCCTGCGGCTGCGTCACCAGCTCACGCGCGCCATGCGCGCCTACCTCGACCGCCACGGTTTCATCGACCTCGAGACGCCGATGCTCACCAAGGCGACGCCCGAGGGCGCCCGCGACTACCTCGTGCCGAGCCGCACGCACCCGGGCAAGTTCTTCGCGCTGCCGCAGTCGCCGCAGATCTTCAAGCAGCTGCTGATGATCGCCGGCTTCGACCGCTACTACCAGATCGCGCGCTGCTTCCGCGACGAGGACCTGCGCGCCGACCGGCAGCCGGAGTTCACGCAGCTCGACATCGAGACCTCCTTCCTCACGCAGGAGGAGATCATGCAGCTCATGGAGGGCCTCGTACGGCACTTCTTCGCCGCGGTTCTCTCCGTCGACCTGCCCGATCCCTTCCCGCGCCTCACCTTCGCGCAGGCCATGCGCCGCTTCGGCTCGGACAAGCCGGACCTGCGCGTGCCGCTCGAGCTCGTCGACGTCGCGGACCTCGTGCGCGGGTGTGACTTCAAGGTGTTCGCCGTGCCGGCGCAGAACCCCGGCGGGCGCGTCGCGGCGCTGCGCGTGCCGGGCGGGGGCGCGCTGCCGCGCTCGCAGATCGATGAGTACACCGCCTACGTCGCCCGCTACGGCGCGAAGGGCCTCGCCTACGTCAAGGTGAACCAGCTCGCCGCCGGCCGCGAGGGCCTGCAATCCCCGATCGTCAAGTTCCTGAGCGATGCGGCAATCGAGGGCATCCTGCAGCGCACCGGTGCCGCCGACGGCGACCTCGTCTTCTTCGGCGCGGACTCCGCCAAGGTGGTGGGCGATGCCCTGGGGGCGCTGCGGCTGAAGGTCGGGCACGACCTGAAGCTTCTCGAGGAGGGCTGGCGGCCGCTGTGGGTCGTCGACTTCCCGATGTTCGAGTGGGACGCCAACGAGAAGCGCTGGGTGGCCATGCACCACCCCTTCACGGCGCCGAGGAACGACGATCCGGCCGCGCTCGCCGCCGCGCCCGGGGAGGCGCTCGCCAAGGCCTACGACCTGGTGCTCAACGGCTCGGAGATCGGCGGCGGCTCGGTGCGCATCCACCGTGAGGAGATGCAGTCGACGGTGTTCGGGCTGCTCGGCATCGCCCCCGATGAGGCGCGCAACAAGTTCGGCTTCCTGCTCGATGCGCTGAAGTTCGGCGCCCCGCCCCACGGGGGCATCGCCTTCGGCCTGGACCGCCTGGCGATGCTCATGGCCGGCGCCGACAGCATCCGCGAGGTGATCGCCTTCCCCAAGACCCAGACCGCCGCCGATCCGCTCACCGACGCGCCGACCGCGGTGAGCGAGGCGCAGCTGCGCGAGCTGCACGTGCGCGTGCGGGTGCCGCCGCCGTGAAGGGCGCGGGCGCGGCCACGCCCGTCGTTTACGTACACGGACTGTGGATGCCGGGCGAGGAGTCGCTGTTCCTCGGCCACCGCCTCGGGCACGACTTCCCGCTCACGCTGCACACCTTTCGCTACTCGACCGCGTTTGCGAGCCTGGAGCGCACGCTCGAGCGCCTCGCCGCCTTCGTCGCCGAGTTGCGCGCCACCGAGGTGCACTTCCTCGGCCACAGCCTGGGCGGGCTCATCATCCATCGCCTCATCGAGCGCTACCCGCAGCAGCCGCCGGGGCGCGCGGTGTTCCTCGGCACCCCGTGCGTCGCGAGCCGCGCGGCCGAGCAGGCCGGCCGCTTCGCTCCGGTGGCGCAGCTCATGGGTCCCTCGGTCGCAGCCGAGCTGCTGAAGCCGCACGAGCGGCGCTGGAGCGCGCCGCGGCCGCTCGGCATCATCGCCGGCAGTCAGCCGCTCGGCGTCGGCCAGTTCCTCGCCGCCTTCAAGGAGGACAACGACGGCACCGTGGCGGTGAGCGAGACGCGCATGCCCGGGGCGAGCGCGCACCTCGTCCTGCCCGTGAGCCACGTCGGCATGCTGCTCTCGGCGCGCGTCGCCGAGGAGACCGGGCGCTTCCTCACCGAGGGGCGCTTCACCCCCGCGTCCTAGCTCTTGCCGGCGAGACCCTTGAGGCGGTAGAGCGCCTCGAGCGCCGCGCGCGGGGTGAGCTGATCGGGATCGAGTTCGCGCAGCGCGGCGCAGAGCTCGTCCCCGGCCGGGGCCGGCACGAAGAGCGGCAGCTCGCTCTGCGCGGCGCCGGATGCGGCGCGACGCCGGTCGCGCTCGGCCTCGAGGGCCTCCAGGTAGCGCCGCGCCGCGGCGATCACCGGGCGCGGCACGCCCGCGAGCTGCGCCACCTGCAGCCCGTAGCTGCGGTCGGCGGGCCCGTCCTTGACGGCGTGCAGGAAGACGATGCCGTCGCCGTGCTCGGTGGCGTCCAGGTGCACGTTGCCGCAGCCCTCGACCTCGGCGGCGAGCGTGGTGAGCTCGAAGTAGTGCGTGGCGAAGAGGGTGAAGGCGCGCACGCGCTGGGCGATGTCGCGCGCCATGGCCCAGGCGAGCGAGAGGCCGTCGTAGGTGCTGGTGCCGCGGCCGATCTCGTCGAGCAGGATGAGGCTCTGCGCGCTCGCGTTGTTGAGGATGTTGGCGGCCTCGGTCATCTCCACCATGAACGTCGAGCGGCCGCCGGCGAGGTCATCACCCGCGCCGATGCGCGTGAAGATGCGATCGACGGGTCCGAGCTCGGCCCGCTCGGCCGGCACGTAGCTGCCGACGTGGGCGAGGAGCACGATGAGCGCCGCCTGGCGCATGTAGGTGGACTTCCCGCCCATGTTGGGGCCGGTGATGATCAGCATGCGCCGCTCGCCCTCGAGGCGCAGGTCATTGGGCACGAACGGCGCGCTCGAGAAGCGCTCGACCACCGGATGACGCCCGGCGGTGATCGCGAGGCGTGACTCGTCGGTGAGCTCAGGCTCGCTCCACTCGAGCGCCGCGGCACGCTCGGCCAGTGCCGCGAGCGCGTCGAGCTCGGCGAGCGCGGCGGCGGTGCACTGCAGCGGCGCGAGCTCATCGACCAGGCGCGTCAGCAGCGCCTCGTACAGCTCGCGCTCACGCGCGAGGGCCTTCTCACGAGCCCCCAGCACCCGGTCCTCGAAGCCCTTGAGCTCCTCGGTGATGAAGCGCTCGGCGGACTTCACCGTCTGGCGGCGCACGTAGTCCTTGGGCACGCGCTCGGCGTCGCGGCGGCTCACCTCGATGTAGAAGCCCTGCACGCGGTTGTAGCCGAGCTTGAGGCCGGCGAGCCCGGTGCGCTCGCGCTCGCGCCCCTCGAGCTCGAGCAGAAAGTCGTCCGTGTGCGTCGCGATGCGCCGCAGCTCGTCGAGCTCCTCGTCGTAGCCGCCGGCGATCACGTCCCCGTCGCGCAGCTGCGCGGCCGGTTCTACGGCGATCGCCCGCTCGAGCAGCGCCACGACCTCGCCGTGCTCGGCGCTGCGGGCGGTGAGCTCGGCGAGCAGCGGCGCCTCGAGGGCTGCGAGCGCGCGGCGCAGCGGCGGCAGCGCCGCGAGCGAGCTGCGCAGCGCGGTCAGGTCCCGCGGCCGCGCCGAGCGCAGCGCCACGCGTGCGAGGATCCGTTCCACGTCGCCGACGCCCGCGAGATGCTCGCGCAGCCGCTCGAACCGGCGCCGATCGATGAGCGTGCGCAGCGCCTGATAGCGGCGGCGCAGGAGCTCGTGAGCGCGCACCGGCCGGTTCAGCCAGCGGCGCAGCTGCCGTGAGCCCATCGCGGTGACACAGCTGTCGAGGACGGCGAAGAGGGTGGCCCCCTCGTTGCCACTCAAGCTCGCGTCGATCTCGAGGTTGCGGCGGCTCGCGGCATCGAGCAGCACCGACTCGCCCCGCTCCTCGACGCCGAGTGCGCGGATGTGCGGCAGCGCCGAGCGCTGCGTGTCGCGCACGTACTGCAGGAGCGCGCCGGCGGCGCGGATCGCGAGCGGCAGGTGACCGGCGCCGAAGCCCTTGAGATCGAGCGTGCCCAGCTGCTCGGTGAGCAGGCGCGACGCGCTCGCGAGCTCGAAGTGCCAGGGAGGTCGGCGCTTGAGCGCGCCCGCCGCGACGAAATCGGCCTCGGCGTCCTCGGCCACGAGCAGCTCCGCGGGCCTGAGGCGCTCGAGCTCGGCACCGAGCGCGGCCTCTCCCGAGGACTCGAGCACCGTGAAGCGCCCGGCGGCGAGGTCGAGCCAGGCGAGGCCGAAGCGCTCACCCTCGCGCGCGAGGGCCACGAGCAGCGTCTCGCGCCGCTCTTCGAGCAGCGCGCCGTCGGTCACGGTGCCGGGGGTGACGATGCGCACTACCTGCCGCTCGATCGGTCCCTTGCCGCCCTTCGGCTCGGCCAGCTGCTCGCAGATCGCGACGCTCTCGCCCTTGCGCACCAGCCGGGCGAGGTAGCCGTCGAGGGCGTGGAAGGGCACGCCGGCCATGGGGATCGGCTGGCCGGCCGAGTGCCCGCGCGCGGTGAGCGTGATGTCCAGCAGCGCCGCCGCCCGGCGGGCGTCCTCGTAGAAGAGTTCGTAGAAGTCCCCCATCCGGTACAGGACCAGGATGTCCGGGTACTGACTCTTGATGCGCAGGTACTGCGCCATCACGGGCGTATGGCCTAAGTCCTTGTTCTGGCTGGGGCTGGCGTCTAACAAATCTAAGACCTTTTCAGAACGATCGTGGCTTCCCGGGTGTCGAGCCGAAGCTCCATCCACTACCGCCGCGTCCGTCAAAAGCACTGGCCTGCAAGCCGGGTGAGGAGGGCCGCCGTAATTTATCAGGCTCCGCGCCGACGGCGAGTTCTTCATCCAGACCTCCCGGAGCTGCGGTTCCAGGGCGTAGCGTGGCCTGGGACGACCTTGATTGCGACACCTGAGAAGACGCTTCCGCAGTTCGCGGACGACGTCCAGCAGGGAGAAATATTTCGGTCGGACACTGAACTCAGTGCACCAGGAGTCCGCAACGCTGTTCTGCAGAAACTCTGCGATCTCGTTCAGGTCTGCGGTCGCCTTCACGGTCCAGCCCACCCGCCTGGGTTGGAGACGCGATGGTGTGAATTCATCGCCGTGCGTTGCGGCGCTCGCCCGACAGCAAGGCGCGCCGTCTGCCTTTTTGCAGAGCGTCGTCTCCTGCAGGCGCGGCCGACGACGTATGACGAACCGATGACGGTCGTACAAGGGCCCAGTGCCTGAGCGCTCGCTTGTGCGGCTGCCTTCCTTTGAAAGAAACTGCGCCGCGGTGACCTCAATGAGGGGCAAGTTCTGCGACGCACGATTTGCTGGTTGTCGCTGCTCCTGATCGCCGGGGTCCTGTCTCCCGGCCGAGCGCATGCCCAGATGCCGTTCTATACAGACGACCCGGGCGTGACGGAGCCGGGAATCCTGCACCTCGAAGTCTTTGACGAGCTCGACGGCCTACAGTCCTCGCGATACCCCGATCTTCGGCAGAACACGACAAACTTAAGAGTGAACTTCTCGCCGCTGCGCCACTTCGAGCTGGACGTCGACGCGCCTTACATCGTCATCGACCGGGCCGCCGGGTCCGAGACCTCTCGCGGGGTCGGTGACACGAACATGGGTCTCAAATGGAACTTCAGGGAAACGCCGCCGGATTCACTGCGGCCGGCATACGCCGTCAGCCTGTACATTGAGTTTCCCACCGGAAAGGTCTCGGAGGGTCTCGGATCGGGCCTGACCGACTACGCGCTGAATTTCATCATGCAGAAGCCCGTCTCGCAGAGCACCCGCTTCAACTTCAATGTCGGAATACTCTTTGCCGGCAATACCAGTACCGGCGCCATCGGCATCCAGACCCGTCGCGGTCAGGTCTACACGGGCGGTGTCTGCTTGCTTCACGACGTCAGCCCGCGCCTTACGGTGGGCGGCGAGCTGTACGGAGGCGTCTCTGACGGTGCCGGACCGAATCGAACGCAGTTGCAAGCGATGCTGGGGGCCCAGTACGAGATAAGAGACGGACTGATGATTTCCCTCGGGGTACTCGGCGGCAAGTATGGAGCCACGCCGCAAATCGGGGGACAGCTCGGTGTCGCGGTGGACCTGCCGACGCTACTGCGCCGCCCACCTTGAGTCCTTGGACAGTGGCGCGGCCGCCGCCACTTCATGTGCCGACCGCCAGCTGTGTTATTGGCGCTCGTCAGTACCGTGCGAGAACGGGGCGTCACCGCGGGTCAAACGAGATTTGTCCGCATCCACCAGGCCGGCCGCTCTCCGGGGTTGGGCGCTCAGGTCGTTGACGGGCGCGAAGGGTCCGTAAGCCCCCGCCCGCGGGGGCGTGCAACTACCGGATGGCGCCGCAAGTGCGTTAGCCTGCCGCCATGCTCACTGACCCCGAGCTGTACGAGCTCGCCGCCCGCGTCGGCCACAAGCTCCACGCCGCGGCGCGGCGCCTCGCGACCGCCGAGTCGTGCACCGGAGGGTGGGTCGCCAAGGCCCTCACCGACGTACCCGGCAGCTCCGACTGGTACGAGTGCGGCTACGTGACCTACTCGAACGCCGCCAAGGTGCGCGACCTGGGGGTCTCCGCCGGCACGCTCGAGCAGTTCGGGGCGGTGAGTGAGCAGACGGTGCGCGAGATGGCGGAAGGGGCGCTGCGGGTGACCGGCGCCACGGTCGCGCTCGCCGTGAGCGGCATCGCCGGTCCCGCGGGCGGCACGCCCGGGAAGCCCGTGGGCACGGTGTGGTTCTGCGCCGCGGCGCGCGAGGACGGCGCGGTCGACATCATCGCCGAGACGCAGCTGTTCACGGGCGACCGCGAGTTCGTGCGCAGCCGCAGCGTACATCACGCCCTGCGTCTCATCCTGCGCCTCGACCTGCCGGTCCGACACGAGGTGAGCGCGCGCCTGCAGCGCCCGTGAGCGATTCGCCACGGCCACGCACGCGGCGGATGTTCTTCGCGCTCTGGCCGGACGAGGGCGCACAGGAAGAGCTCGCGCGTGCCGTCGCGGGCGAAGTCGCGGACGCTGCCGGCCGCGGCCTCCCGCCGCGCAACCTGCACGCGACGCTCGCCTTCCTCGGCTCCGTGCCGCAGGAGCGCCTCGGCGAGCTCGCCTCGCTCGCGCGCGAGGTCGCCGCCGCCTGGCCGGGCGGCGCGCCTGGTCTTCGCTTCCGGCAGATCGAGCACTGGGCACGCGTCTCGATCCTCGTCGTCACCGCCGAGGACGAAGACGAACGCGCGCACGCGCTCGCGCGCGCACTCAAGGACGCGTGCGTACGGGGAGGTTTTGCTCCGGATCTCAAGCCGTTCCGCGCGCATGTCACCGTGGCACGCAAGGTCATGCAGGCGCGCGCGGCGCGCTCACTCCCCGAGCTCACGTGGCGCTTCACGAGCTTCGCCCTGATCGAGAGCGACACGCGTCCGGGCGGCTCCGTATACAGTGTCCGTGAGAGCTTCGTACTGGGTAAGACACAGAAAGTGCCCGATTAGCCTCGAAACGATCGTCACGGCGCGCGCTCGGCGCGTCTTCTTTGTGTGATAATCGCGGCGGATTTTTTCCCACCACCACATCCCCGGGAAGTGCAGATGGAAGAGAACCGCAAGAAGGCGCTCGCCGCCGCGCTGGGTCAGATCGAGAAGCAGTTTGGCAAGGGTTCGGTGATGCGTCTCGGAGACGCCGCGGCCGCCAGCTACGACATCGAGGCCGTCTCCACGGGCTCCCTGGGGCTGGACATCGCGCTCGGCATCGGCGGCCTGCCGCGCGGGCGCGTGGTGGAGGTCTTCGGTCCGGAGGCCTCGGGCAAGACCACGCTCACCCTGCAGGTGATCGCCGAGGTGCAGCGCGCCGGCGGCACGGCGGCCTTCGTGGACGCCGAGCACGCGCTCGACCCGAGTTACGCGGAAAAGCTCGGCGTCAACATCAACGACCTGCTGGTGTCGCAGCCGGACACCGGCGAGCAGGCGCTCGAGATCACCGACATGCTGGTGCGCTCGAACGCGGTGGACATCGTGGTCATCGACTCGGTCGCCGCGCTCACGCCGAGGGCCGAGATCGAGGGCGAGATGGGCGAGATGCAGGTGGGGCTGCATGCGCGCCTGATGTCCCAGGCGCTGCGCAAGCTCACCGGCAACATCAAGCGCTCCAACACCATCGTCGTCTTCATCAACCAGATCCGCATGAAGATCGGCGTCATGTTCGGCAATCCCGAGACCACGACCGGCGGCAACGCGCTTAAGTTCTACGCCTCGGTGCGGCTCGACATCCGCCGCATCGGTGCCATCAAGAACGGCGAGGAAGTCACCGGCAACATGACCCGGGTCAAGGTGGTGAAGAACAAGGTGGCGCCGCCCTTCCGCGAGGCGGAGTTCGAGATCATGTACGGACAGGGGATCTCGCGCGAGGGTGAGATCATCGAGCTCGGGAGCGCCCAGGGCATCATCGAGAAGTCCGGCGCCTGGTACGCCTACAAGGGCAACCGCATCGGCCAGGGCAAGGACAACGCGCGCGCGTACCTGCTGGCCAACCGCGAGGTGGCCCGCGAGATCGAGGAGCTGGTGCGCGCGCGGCTGTTGCCGGTGCGGCAGGAGCGCGAGCGCCGCGGCGAACAGGCCGCGAATTCCGACCTGAACGCCGCGGAAGCCAAGAGGGCCTAGCTACCCTTCGGGTTGACCGCAGCGCGCTGGGCCTTGCTCACGCCTTCCTTGGTCTGGTCTTCCCGCAGCTTCCACTGCTCGGCCGAGCCGCAGCTCTTCTGGCCGCTGAGGCGTGAGCCGAGCGGGGCTTCCTTGCGGCAATACACCTTCTCCCCGCCCTGCATCTCGGGGCGATAGCCCTCGGCCATCAGGTGCTTCTCGAAGGGGTCGACCTCCTCGGCCTTGGGCGCCTGCACGGCGGCGGTGGGCTTCGC
>DATBBQ010000180.1:0-6135 GCA_036270915.1 Steroidobacteraceae bacterium | reverse complement strand
CGCGACTACGGTGTTCTACAAGGCACTCGGGTAGGTCGAGGTCGTCGCCACGACGCGCGCTGCCGGTGGCCTGCCGCCCTACACCCGTGCCCAAGCACACACCTCGGAGCGGCCGAGGACCATGGCATCCACCGCGGCGATCTCCTGCTTCATGCGCGTGGCGAGCGTGACGACGTCCATCTCCGCGGCGGTCGCGATGCCGAGCTCCTCGAACGTGGTGGCGAGCGTCCCTACGAGCTCCGCGAGCGCCTCGATCATGGGATGAGCCGCGGCGCCGCCGGCGATGAAGGTCTGCATGCGCATCTGCGGTGCCTGAAGTCCCGCGCGCACGAAGATGCCGTACAGGCGGTCGGCCATGTTGCCGTCCGTCTCCGCGCGCCGGAAGCGCTCCTGCAGCCAGCGCCAGCAGTTGTCGTAGGCCGGCGTAGCGGGCGAGGAGCGGGCGGCCTTCCAGTCCGGCTCGTGAAACACCACGAGTCCGCCCTTCCTCAGGTGGCGGGACAGGGCACGCAGCGTCGCGCCCGCGTCCGCCTGATAGAGCAGCACGTAGCGGCCCACCACCGCGTCGAACGGCCGCTCGAACCTCATGCGCGCCGCATCACCTTCGCGGAAGGCAACGTTCGCGAGCCCGCGCTCGCGCGCCGCGCGCGTCGCGGCCGCCACCGCGACCGCGGCCCGGTCGATGCCGAGCACCTCACCCGTCGGGCCGACGAGCTCCGCGGCGAGGAAGGCGACGTCGCCCGCACCGCTGCCGATGTCGAGGACCCGCATGCCGGGCGCGATCCCCGCCTCACGGAAGAACCCGCGCGTGATCGGCTCGATGAGCCGCGCCTGCGTACGCAGTCTCTCGAGCTCGCGCTCGCTGTGCCCCAAGACGTAGGCGAGATCCGGCATGTGCAGCTCCCGGGCGACCGCCGCCACGGTGGGTCGCTACCATATTCACTGGTACGCCGAAAATGCAACACGCAATGGACGCGCAAAACGGATACCGCGGCGGCGCGCCGCTGCCGCGGCACTCGAGCGCGCGGCGGTCAGTGAGAAGCCTGCGCGAAGGATTCCATCATGAGTCCGGTGCCGCCGCGCGAGACGTGCGCGACGATCGCGGTGCGGCGGTGCAGCTTGGTGACGGTGCCGAGATTGATCGCGAAGGAGAGCACGACCTGCTGACCCTTGCGCAGGCCGAGGTTGGAAGTCTCGATGAACACGCCGGTCGCCGACAGATTGACCGCCTTGCACAGCTTGCGCCGACCACCGGGGACGGTGATGTAGACGATCGTGCGGGCGCGGTGCCTTGTGTGCAGACGGCGTTCCACTGGTGCCTTCGGCGCGCTTCGTTGTTGTAAATGTCCCGCAGACCATTATGCCCTCCTGCGGAGGGCCTGCTGCGGCCACTGAACTTAATTCCAGCGACGATTTTCCGGCCGCTTCGGGCGCGACTCCTCTTTATATGTCCCTTCCCCGTCAGGCGCTGGCGAGGAAACTCCCGATTTCTTCACCGAACGTCTTCAGGTCCACGAGGAACGCGTCGTGCCCCTCGATGCAGGGGAGCGGTGCGAAGCGCGTGGGCACCTGCGCGTCGGTGAGCAGCTGCGCGAGTGCCCTTTGCTCGTTTATCGGGAAAAGCAGGTCCGACTCGACACCGATGACGAGCGCCGCCTCGAGCTCGGCGTGCCTGAAGAGCGCCACGGGCGGGCCGTGGGAGGCCAGCTCGAAGCGGTCCATCGAGCGGGATATGTATAGGTAGCAGTTGGCATCGAAGGCACTGACGAAGCGCTGCGCGAGCGCCTCGAGGTAACCCTGCACGGCAAACTCGGACGCGAACGGGTCGTTACGCGCCATGTCCGCGCGGATCGGCTCGCGCCCGAAACGCTGCTGCCACTCGGCGGCCGAGCGGTAGGTCACCGTGCCGAGCTTGCGCGCGAGGCGCTGCCCGGTCGCCGGCGGGGCTGACTCGGCGTAGTTGCCGCCCTTCCAGGCGGGATCCTGGGTGATCGCCTCGCGCTGGATGGAGCGCAGCGCGATCGCGAACGGGTTGGCGGCCGCGGTACCGGAGATGCACAGCAGGCGTCGCGCCGCGCCCGCAAACATGGACGCGTACGCGAGCACCACCATGCCACCGAGTGAGGGGCCCATGACGGTGTCCAGCCGCGTGATGCCGAGCGAGCGCACGGTCTCGAAGCCCGCGCGTGCGATGTCTTCCACCGACAGGTCGGGGAAAGTGAGGCGATAGCGTTGTCCCGTAGCGGGGTCGATCGAGGCGGGTCCGGTCGAACCGAAGCAGCTGCCGAGGGAGTTCACGCAGATGACGAAGAAGCGCTGCGAGTCGAGTGCGAGTCCCGGCCCCACCATGCCCTCCCACCAGCCTTCGCTCGGATCCTCCCGCGAGGCGGCCGCGTGAGCGGGCGGGGACAGCCCCGTGAAGAGCAGGATGGCGTTGTCCTTCTTCGCGTTCAGCGTCCCCCAGGTCTCGTAGGCGATGCGCGCGTCGTGCAGCACTCCGCCGCCCCACATGGCGAAGGGATCGGGGAGCACGGCGTAGCGACGCGCATCCATGGAGGGCGTGCGGGGCGCGGCCGACGATGCGCTCGCTCGGGGGATCCTGGCTCTCGCTTCAGGGCTCGGGGTCGCCGCCCTCGACGATGCCCTCAAAGAGCGGCGTCGACAGGTAGCGCTCGCCCGTGTCGGGCAGCATCGCGAGTACGACCGATCCGGCCGGTGCTTCGCCCGCGATCTTCAGCGCCGCGGCGAAGGTGCCGCCGGAGGAGATGCCGCAGAAGATGCCCTCGCTGCGGGCGAGCGAGCGCGCGGACTCGATCGCCTCCTGGTCCTTGACGGTCACGATCCGGTGCGGCACGTCGCGCTTGAGGACCTCGGGAATGAAGTTCGGGGTCCAGCCCTGGATCTTGTGCGGCGTCCACTCCTTCCCGGCGAGCATCGCCGCGCCCTCGGGCTCGCAGACGACGACCTTCACCTCCGGCCGGGCGAGCCGGATCATCTGCCCGGCGCCCGTGAGCGTGCCGCCGGTGCCCCAGCCGGTGACGAAGAAGTCGAGGCGCCGGCCGGCGAAGTCGAGCAGGATCTCGGGGCCGGTGGTGTTGCGGTGATAGGCCGGGTTCGCCTCGTTCTCGAACTGTCGCGCCAGGAACCAGCCGTGCTTGCGCGAGAGCTCCTCGGCCTTCTTCACCATGCCGGTGCCGCGCTCGGCAGTCGGCGTCAAAATCACCTTCGCCCCCAGCATGCGCATGATCTTGCGCCGCTCGATCGAGAAGCTCTCGGCCATGACGGCGACGAACGGGTAGCCCTTGGCGGCGCACACCATAGCGAGCGCGATGCCGGTATTGCCGGACGTGGCCTCGACCACGGTCTGCCCGGGCTTCAGGACGGCGGTGCGCTCGGCGTCCTCGATGATGGCGATCGCGAGGCGGTCCTTCACGGAGGCGAGCGGGTTGAAGAACTCGCACTTCACGTACATCGTGACGTTCTTGGGTGCGAGGCGCTGGATGCGCACGACCGGGGTCTTGCCGATCGTGCCGAGGATGCTGTCGTAGATCATGATGTTCCTTCTACGCCGCGCGTGCGTTCACGGGCAACAGGCGTCGCGCTATCTGTAAAGACCTGATTGTTATGATGGCATGATCAGACTGCAGAAGCTCTTGGCGGAGCTGGGCCTGGGCTCGCGCCGCGCGGTCGAGGACTGGATCCGTGCCGGTCGGCTCACCCTGAACGGGCGCACGGCCCAGCTTGGCGACCGCGCGGGCGCGGGCGACGACGTACGGCTCGACGGCCGGCGGCTCGAGCTTCCCCGCGACGACTCAGCTCCCCGGCAGCTACTCCTTTATTACAAGCCGGTGGGCGAGGTCACGACCCGCCACGACCCCGAGCAGCGGCCGACGGTCTTCGAGCGGCTGCCCCAGCCCGCCGGCGGGCGGTGGATCTCGGTCGGGCGACTCGATGTGAACACCTCGGGACTGCTGCTCCTGACGACCGACGGGGCGCTCGCACACCGCCTGATGCACCCCTCGGGCGAGGTGCCCCGCGAGTACCTGGTGCGGGTGCGAGGCCGCCCGGGACCCGAGGTCTTGCGGCGGCTCCTGGCCGGGGTGCGCCTGGAGGACGGGCCCGCCCGCTTCGATACCCTCGTGCCGGCCGAGGAGACCCCCGGGGACGGCGGCCACGCCAGCTTCAGGGTCACGCTCCACGAGGGCAGGAACCGCGAGGTCCGGCGGCTCTTCGAGGCGGTCGGGTTCGAGGTGAGCCGGCTGCTTCGCATCCGCTACGGCCCCGTCGAGCTCCCCCGGGACATGCGCCCCGGTCAGGCCCGCTTCGCCGACGCGAGCCTCATGGAGCGGCTCGCTCGCGCGGGGCCGCCGGAGCGGCCCGCCGCCCCGCCCGGGGCCGCGCCCGCCGGGCCCCGGCCCGCGCTGCGGGGGGGTCTAAGCCGGCGCCGCCCAAGCAAATAACGGGCCAGGGACGCATTGACACCCCCGACCTGCGAAATCACAATACGCGGCTCGTTTTGCGGAGGGGTACCCAAGCGGCCAACGGGAGCAGACTGTAAATCTGCCGGCTTACGCCTTCGAAGGTTCGAATCCTTCCCCCTCCACCAAGACGGTCGGGCGGGAGGTGAGACCTCGTGAGGAGCGGCCGGCAGATGGGCGCCATCTTCGCGGGTGTAGTTCAATGGTAGAACCTCAGCCTTCCAAGCTGATGACGTGGGTTCGATTCCCACTACCCGCTCCAGCGTAAGTCCGCTGCTGCTCCCAGAGCTGAGCTCCAAGCAAGAGCCCAGGTAGCTCAGTTGGTAGAGCACGTCCTTGGTAAGGACGAGGTCAGCGGTTCAATCCCGCTCCTGGGCTCCAGTCGATCGGCCGGTGTTGGTTTGATCTGAAGTGTTGTAGATGCCGCGCGATGACGCGCGCGTGCAAGGTATTCGAGGAAACTTCCATGTCCAAAGAGAAATTTCAGCGCAGCAAGCCGCACGTAAACGTAGGCACGATTGGTCACGTGGACCATGGGAAGACGACGCTGACGGCGGCGCTGACCAAGGTGATGGCCGAGACCTACGGCGGGACCTTTGTGGCGTACGACCAGATCGACAAGGCTCCGGAGGAGAAGGCGCGCGGGATCACGATCTCCACCGCGCACGTTGAGTACCAGAGCAAGAACCGCCACTACGCGCACGTGGACTGTCCCGGGCACGCGGACTACGTGAAGAACATGATCACGGGTGCGGCGCAGATGGACGGGGCGATCCTGGTGGTGTCGGCGGCGGATGGCCCGATGCCGCAGACGCGCGAGCACATCCTGCTGGCGCGCCAGGTGGGCGTGCCCTACATGGTCGTGTTCATGAACAAGGCGGACATGGTCGATGACAAGGAGTTGCTCGAGCTGGTGGAGATGGAGGTGCGGGAGCTTTTGACGGTGTACAAGTTCCCGGGCGAGAAGACCCCGATCATCATTGGCTCGGCGCTCAAGGCGCTCGAGGGGGACAAGAGCGACATCGGGGTGCCCTCGGTGGTGAAGCTGGTGGAGGAGATGGACCAGTACATCCCGATTCCCAAGCGCGAGGTGGAGAAGCCGTTTCTGATGCCGGTCGAGGACGTGTTCTCGATCTCCGGGCGCGGCACGGTGGTCACCGGACGCATCGAGCGCGGGATCATCAAGGTGAACGATGAGGTAGAGATCGTGGGGCTGAAGCCCACGGTGAAGACGGTGTGCACGGGGGTAGAGATGTTCCGCAAGCTCCTGGATGAGGGGCAGGCGGGGGACAACGTCGGGGTGCTGCTGCGCGGAACCAAGCGCGAGGAAGTCGAGCGCGGCCAGGTGCTGGCCAAGCCCGGCTCGATCACCCCGCACACGAACTTCGAGTGCGAGGTGTACGTGCTGGCGAAGGAGGAGGGCGGGCGGCATACGCCGTTCTTCAAGGGGTATCGGCCGCAGTTCTACTTTCGCACCACGGACGTGACGGGGATGATCGAGCTGCCCGCGGGGGTGGAGATGGTCATGCCCGGAGACAACATCAAGATGACGGTCGAGCTGATCAGCCCGATCGCCATGGAAGAGGGACTGCGCTTTGCGATCCGTGAGGGCGGCAAGACCGTCGGCGCGGGCGTGGTCTCCAAGATCCTGAAGTAA
>DATBBQ010000179.1:0-5202 GCA_036270915.1 Steroidobacteraceae bacterium | reverse complement strand
CGATGGCGCTGCTCATGGGCATCGACAAGTCCGAGGTGTTCGGCTACATCAACACCTACAGCTTCCCGTTCACGATCGTCATTCACGACCCCAAGAACCCGGCGAACATCATCAAGTCGATCTACATTCCTGACGCCGTGTTCCAGGCGCCGGGCGAGAACGCGCGTGTCCAACAGGTCACGCAGTTCCCAATTCGCTGGGAGTCCCAGAGGGGCACGTTCAGGGAGATCAAGGGCCAGCTACCGCCTGACGGCTTGGCATAGCTCTAGCACACAACTGAAGACAGGGCGCAAGCCCGAGGAGGAGTAGATGGAAGTTGCAGCGTTGCCCAGCCCGCCTGCGAACCCGGAGCCGACGTATGACGGCGACGCCGAGGCTACCCGCTCGGCCGAGGAGCTGTTCCAGTGGAGCACCCATCTGCATGTCGGCGCAGGTGCGGCCGAATGTGAGCACGGCGAGGACGGTGCGTGCGCCGACCCGCATCACTTCCACGCCTGGGTCTGCCTGCCGAACACGTTTCAGATGCGTGACATCGGCGAGAAGGCCCAGGCAGCGATGGCGCGCAAGAAACGCGCCATGCGCGACCCCGAGGCCGACTCCTACGCCGTGCTGGAGGACACGCTGGACGACCTGAAGCGCACGCGCATGGACGAGGTGATCGACGGCGCCGCCAAGTCCAATGTCAACAAGCGTCTGGGCGAGATCATCGAGACGGTCAGGGAGGACGAGCGCTTCGCACACCAGGACCAGGACGCCGAGGAGCTGCGACGGCTGGAGGCGCTGCCCGAGGAGGAGCGTGACAGCGAGGAGTACACGCGGCTCCAGGCCCAGGTGGCGGCCTACGCGGAGGCGTTCGAGAAGCTGGTGGACCAGGAGGAGCAGCGCGAGCACGAAGCGCTGGAGAAGGACCCCGACCGGGCGCTGGACATCGAGCGGCAGTCGCGTATCGAGGCCGTCTCGCGCGAGATGTACATGCACACCTACTACACGTGGTCCATCTACGTGGGCACGCGCCAGCCGGTTAGCGGCGGTTTTCCGTCGCAGCGTAAGTTCAAGTCGCCCGAGGACCTGAAGGTGGCGCCGCCCGAGGTGGTCACGGCACTGCGTGACACGATCGGCAAGCTCGAAGACCGCACCACCGCCGCGAGGAGCGATGCAGCGGGAAACTCCTAGTGGACGAGGGGTGGCTGGACACCGTGCGCATGGCACGGGACTGCGGCGACATCTCGTCCCTGTTCCCTCCCGGTATTACACATCTGTGGCAGCTTCCGCACACGATTCATACAGCAATCAGGTCCGCGCTCTACTTCCTGACATTCGATGAATTGCCCTACCCAGAGGACCGGCCGCCCAAGCGCATCTGGCTTGACAGCGAGAAGATGGCCGACTGGTGGCGCGCTGTCAAAGAGCGCCGCACGGGTGACCAGGAGGTAGCGGAGATGCCGCAGAACGAAGCGCTCAAAGAGATGTTCCCAGGGGTGAAGTTTGGCTAGGGTTGAAGCAAACGATGTAGCGCTTCGCCTTGACGATGCCATCGCCAAGGCGGGCACGCTTGGCGAGTCCACCGAGCGGCTGAACGATGCCACCAAGCGCTACGACGACACGCTTGAGGGCACTCAGCGCATCGAGCGCATCAACGCCCAACTGCGTGACGATCTGGCCACGGCCACGGGCAGCCTGTCAGGTGAGCTGACACGGGCGCAGAGCCTGATCGCGGCTGACACGTCCGAGTGGCGCAGCAACAACGCTGCGCTACAGGAGAACTTGCGTCTGCGTCGGGAGTTGTCGCAGTTCGGCGCGGTCACTGCCCCGGCTACCGCACCGATCACCGCCGTGCCCGAGCGCGCCGCCGCGCCGGTGACCGTGATGCCTGCGCCCGTGCAGGAGGCGCAGACGGCCGCGATGCGCAGGCTGACGGCAGCTCAGCAGAGGGTTTTGAGGGACCTGGAAACCGTGTCGCCGTACTTCAGTGGTGACCCCCAGACCCGCATTGGGACCTTCCGAGCGCTTCAGCAACGTGGGCTGATCGAACGGCTTGAGGAGCGACCCGCCGGGGCGCTTCACCCGTTTGTGCGAACCGAGGCGGGCCGAGCGGCGCTGGGCGCATTGCCAGCCGAGCAGGCGTCTCTCGCGACGGCGACGACACGGACACGTCAGGCGCTCGATCGGGAGGCGGAGGCGGCCGACCGACAGGCCATCGCGGACGAGCGCGCGGCCGAAGCGGCGCGGGTCAAGGCCGAGGCCGACTACAGGGCCGCTCAGGAGGCCCAGAGCTACGCGCAGGCGGGCCGGGGCGCCCCGGCCCCTGGCGGGTACTCCCTGGCGACCGTCAGCGAGCGTGCGGCGGCCGAGCGCGAGGCGGCAGCAGCCGCGCCACCGGCCCCGTGGCAGCGCATCACCGTCCAGAGCGAGGCGGCCCGGCTGGAGGCCCTGCGCAATCTTCCCTTCGCACCGGCGGGTGTAGGTGGTGCACCTCCCGGCGGCGGGTTCCGACCACCTCCCCCGCCGCCTCGTCCGCCCGCGCCGCCCGGCGGTCCGCCGCCCGAGGAACCGGGAGGCGGACGAGCCGCCATGACGGCCGAGGAGGAGGCGTACGCCGAGAAGGTGGCGCGTACCGACGCCATCTTGGAGAAGGCGGCGGGCAGCCAGCATGCTTTCAATCTCGCCGAGCAGGAGGCTGCCGCTCGTTACGCCGCATCTTCAAACGCACTGTCACGCCACGGCGCGCTGACGACGGAGTTCATTCAGGCGCTGGCGCGTGGCGACGTGACGCTGCGGGAGTTCGGCAGTCAGATGGTGTCCACGATCGGCAAGTTCGGCGGGTGGATAGTCGCCGGTGCCGCGATCTACGGCGTCATCAAGCTGTTCGATGACCTGAAGCGCGGCGCGCTCGATACCAACGAGGCCATCGCCAACCTGGGCCGGTTCATACCTGGACTGGGTGGCCCGGAGGGTGGCGGCACCGGTCAGGTGCCTCGCGCGCAGGAGATGCTTCGCAGCATCTCCGGTGAGTTCAACGTGCCGATCAAGGAAGTCGGCGACACCATGCAGCTCACAGCGCGAGTGTTCCACGACCTGGGCGGTGCCGGAGAGGCGACGCGCGCTGCGCTGGCGGCGTCACGCCTTGACCAGATTCCGGTCGAGATGTCCACGCAGTACCTCGTGGGTATTGCACAGTCCACCGGCATGCCGACCGCCGGGCCGGGCGCTGGCTCAGGACTGATTGGCATTGTCAACAGCCTCAACCAACTACAGAACTACGGCGCGCGTGTAACACAGACGCTGCCCGCCGTGGCACGCGCGGCACCAGCGGCGGTGGCGGCGGGTATGCCGCTGAACGAGCTGGAAGCCATCGTCGGCCTGGGCGTGCGCGCGGGCATTCCCGGTGGACAGGTTGGTACCGCGATGGCGCGCTCGCTGGCCAACTTCGTGTTCCGTCCCGCCGCGCAGCAACTGTTCGCCTCGCTCCACATCGCGACACCGACTCTGACGGACGCGGGAAGCATCTACTCCGGGGCATTCGCCTTCATCGACCGCGAGCGGCGCGCGGGCAGAGAAGTCAGTCCGGTGACGATGCGAGCGCTCGCCAACGCTCTGGCCAGTCCGCAGATCGGGGCACGCACGCTCCTGCCGATCTTGGAGGCCGAGCAGAAGGGGCCGGGGGCATATCAGCGGTTCCTGGCAGGTGCGACCGACCCACGCCCGTACACCGAAGACCTGAAGCAAGTCCTGTCCTCGGTTACGGAGCAATTCAAGCGCATCGGTACGTCGCTTGAGCAGTTCGGCAGTCAGCTCGCGTCGATTGGCGCGCTCACGCCGATTCAGGACCTGTTTTGGGTGTTGCGCACGATGGGCCACGCCTTCCAGACCGTGCTAAGCCCGATCGAGTCACTGGTCGCTGCATTCAACCGGCTATCGACGCCGCTTGAGAACGTGATCGCCGCAACGCTGGCGCTCGTGTTCGCGCAGCAGGCGTATCGGCGGACGTTCCTTGGCTCGGCGGCGCAGCAGTTCCTGGGCCGCGTGCCGGGCTTCGAGGACGTGCGCGACACGCCACGGCAGTTCATTCGCCAGCGTCAGGCCGAGCTGCGCACCTACTTGCTGCCCCAGGCCGAAACCGAACAGCGCGCCGCCCAGCAGGAGGCGGCCATCGCGCGGGGTCGGGTCAGTGATCTGTCGCGGCAGATCGCGGCGCTACCGGCCGACGCCAGTCAGGAGGAGCGCGAGCGATTGGCCAACCGCATGGTGGCGGCGCAGGAGCGCGCCGTCTCGGCGGGTGAACGTGACTCCCTGGCCACCGCGCGTGTCACGCGGCTGCGCGAAGACCTGGCCATCACGCTGGACAAGGAGGCTGGTTGGGAGGCAAAGACCGCTGCGCTTGCGGAGCGCGGGTACGTCGCCCAGCAGGCAACCGTAGAGGCGCGCGAGCAAGCGTCGGTTGCCGCTCGCGAAATACTCTCCGGTGCCAGGGGCGGAGGCGGTGTCCCACCGGTAATACCTGCGCCGATCGCCGGTGGCGCTCCAACCGCCGAGGGCATGGCGCCCGGTCTGGCGGGCATGACGACTGCGGCCGGTGCCGTCGCCGTTGGCGTCCTCAGCGACGCGGCGATGGTCGGCCAGCTTACGAACAGTCTTCAGGCCGCTCAGCCGCTCCCGCCGGTCGTGCCCGGCAGGGAGCCGGTCCGGCCGGGGCAAGAGCTGCCTCCGTACGAGCCGGTACCTCTCGCCGAGCGCCCGCGCGTCTTCGTCGGCGAGGAGGCGGGACCGCCCACGATGCAGCTTACGGGCCAACGGCGGTTTCTCGGTACGGGGTACGCGCCGCCGCGCGTGGAGGAGCCGGTGCCGGAGCCAGCGCGCACCGTGCCGCCGATGGGGCCGGAGGAGATGGCGTACCGAAACCTCGTTCGTCAACAGGGCGTGCTCGCTACCGCCGGGCTGATACCGCCCATCGGCCCGGAACAGAACCCGGCTTGGGCACGCATGACGGACATGACCAGCAACGCGGCTGCGAGGCTGAGGGCGTTCGCGACGAGTCCGATGGCGCCGTTCGCGGGCATGATCGGCGCGCAGTTGGCCGGTCAGGTCATACCCGGCCAGGCGGGCAACATCATCTCCACGGCTGGCACCGACACCTTCATGGGCATGATGATGGGCCAGATGCTCCCCGGCGGCCGGTACACGACTGGTGCCGGGGCGGGGCTT
>DATBBQ010000178.1:0-20682 GCA_036270915.1 Steroidobacteraceae bacterium | reverse complement strand
CGCACCGAACAGGAAGATCATCGCGGAGTAGTAGACCCACACGATGACCACGATCAGCGAGCCCGCGGCCCCGTAGGCGGAGCCGACCGCGGCCTTGCCCAGGTACAGCCCGATGAGCGACTTGCCGAGGGTGAACAGCAGCGCGGTGGCGATCGCCCCCGTCCACACGTCCCGCCAGGCGACCTGCGCATCCGGCACGTACTTGAAAAGCAGGGCGAACAGCAGCGAGATACCGGCGAACGAGACCGCGAAGTTGATGAGCTCCATGACGAAGGCGGGCAGCGGCAGCAGGCCGCCGAAGTAGCTGCCGAGGGCGGCCAGTCCGGTGCTGACGAGGAGCGAGACGAGCAGCAGGAAACCGACGCCGAGCGCGAGACCGAAGGACAACAGTCGCGTGCGGATCACGCTGTGCACCAGGCGGCGCGGCGTATCGTTCACTTCCCAGATCCTGTTGAGCGCCGTCTGCAGCTCGCCAAAGACCCCCGACGCACCGACGAGCAGCGTGAGCGAGCCCAGCACGGAGGCGACGACGCCGGCCGGGTTCTTGCCATGTTCGATCACCGCCGCGACCGCCCGGGCGCCGTCGACTCCGAGCATCGTCGCGAACTGGCGCACGATCGCCTCCTGCGCGCCGGAGTGGCCGAAGAAGAGCGAGGCGACGGCGACCACCAGGATGATGAGCGGGGCGAGCGACAGCAGCGCGTAGAAGGACAGCGCGGCGCTCAGCCGCGCGGCCTCGTGGTCGTTCCAGGAAAGGAACGTCTGCTTCAGTAGCGACCAGCTGTTTCGCACGCGCCCCCCGACTCCGCGGCCACGTTGCTCGCGCCCGCGGGGGAAAATCTGTCGGTGTTGTCCTAAGCGTGCGTCGGAGTGCGCCGCGTCGGTGGCGCGCGCGGCGCGCCGATGCCCCGGCGCCGTTTCCGCGCTGCGATCTCTCGTGACACCGGCTTCACGAAGAGCGAGTCTTCGGCACATGAGCCCGCAGACGCGCTCGCTGCTGCGCTGGATCGGCCTGTCGTTCGCCGCGCTGCTGGTCCTGGTCGTGCTGCTGCTCGCCCTCGCCGGCGAGCACCTGAAGCATCCTCTCGAGCGGCTCGCGAGTCGCAAGCTCGGCGTGCCGGTGAAGATCGACGGCGACGTGCACGCGCGGCTTCTCTCGTTCACCCCGGCGATCAGTGCACAGGGGATCTCCATCGGCAATCCGCCGTGGGAGAGCCGCGCGGCGCTCGCCGGTATCGAGCGCGTGCACGTCGAGTTCAAACTCCTGCCCCTGCTGCGCGGACGACTGATCATGCATCGCCTGGAGATCATCCGTCCCCAGGTCTACCTGCATCGCGACCGCCAGGGACGGGCCAACTGGACGCGCGAGAGCGAGGCACCGAGCAACGCCCCGGCCGGCCCGCCGCTGCGCCTGCCGGTCATCCGCGACCTCCTCATCGAGTCCGGGCGCGTCACCTTCATCGACGAGATCCGCGACACCAGCGTTCGCTCGAGCCTCGAGGCGCATCAGCGCTTAAAGCCCGGCAGCGAGCTGCCGCTGCGCATCAGCGGTGATGGCAGCTTCAACGGCGCACCGTTCACGTTGCGTATCGCCGGCGCGCCGCTCGTGCACCTGAACGCCGGCGCGCGCTACCCGTTCACCGTGGATCTCACGGCCGGCGACACCAAGCTGCAGCTCGCCGGCGCGCTGCGCCGCGCGTTTGACTTCGGGACGCTCGAGGTGCGCACGGAGGGCAGCGGCCGCGATCTCGCCGACCTCTACCATTTTCTGCAGGTGCCGATCCCCAATTCGCCCCCCTACAAGATCAGCTTCGAGCTCGCGCGTGAGGGCTCGCAAGTGAAGGTCTCGAAGCTCTCCGGCACCCTGGGCACGAGCGACATCGGCGGCGAGCTCGCGGTCGACGTGTCCGCCAAGCGCCCGGTCGTCACGGGCGAGCTGCGTTCGCAGCGGGTGCTCGCGCGCGATCTCGGTGCATTCCTCGGCGGTGCGAGCGCCGGCAGCGTGGGCGCGGGCGCGGACAACGGGCGTCTGTTTCCCGATTCGCACCTGCAGGTCGAGCGCGTGCGCATGGCTGACGCGGACCTGCGCTACCACGCCGGCGCACTCGAGCTCGGCAACCTGCCGATGCAGGACGTCACACTGCACGTACGCCTCACGGGCGGGTTCCTGTCCGTGGACCCGCTCGAGCTGCAGCTGTCGCAGGGCCAGGTCGCGGGCGTCGTCCGCGTGGATGCTCGCGAGCCTCTGCCGGTCACGCACCTTGACCTGCGCATCAAGAACCTGGAGCTCGCGCAGCTGCACGGCAAGGCGGGCGACGCGCGGCCACCGCTCTCCGGCCGTGCGCAGGGGCGCATCCAGCTCGTGGGGACGGGGGACTCCGTGCACCGCACGCTCGGTGGGGCTCACGGCACCGTGACCGTGGTGGTGCCCCGCGGCGAGATCAGCTCCTCCTTCGCCGAGCTCACCGGCATCGACGTCGCCGACGGCCTCGGGCTGCTGCTCAAGGGAGACGACAAGCGTGCGGCCATCCGCTGCGGAATGGCGGACTTCCAGGTGGACGGGGGTGTCATGCACGCCCGAACGTTCGTGGTGGACACCGACAACGTGCACATCACCGCGCGCGGGGACATCCGGCTCGGTCCCGAAGAGTACGCGCTCGAGATCGAGGGAGATCCCAAGAAGCCGCGCATCGGACGAGTGCGCGCGCCGATCGAGCTCACGGGGAATTTGCTCGAGCCGCACGTGGGCGTACGGCTCGAGGGCGCCGCGAAGCAGGGAGTCGTGGCCGCGGCGCTCGGCGTCATCGCGACCCCGCTCGCGGCGCTGCTCGCGTTCGTCGATCCCGGACTGGCCAAGGACGAGAACTGCGCGGCCCTGCTGGCCACTCCGGAGGCGCAGAAGACCGCCCCCGCGGCGGCGCCCGACGGACACCCGTGAGGCCGCCCCGCCGGCTCACCCCCGTGTGGCGCTCGCGCCGAGCGCGGCGAGGGCCGCCGCGAGCGCGTGCACCGCGCCTTGCTCGCCGGGCCCCAGGCCGTGGCGCTCGGCGAGCCAGGCCGGCTCCTCGTATGACAGCCAGGTCGTGCCGGACTCGTCCTGCCAGATCAGCGCCTTCAGTGGCAGGTCGATGCCCACGCTTTGCCGGGCCTGCATGAGGGGCGTTCCGCCGCGCGCGTTGCCGAAGATCACGAGCAGTGTGGGCCGCAGCGCCTGCCCCACGGCCGCGGCGCCCGCCGCGTGATCGATGCGCGCGAAGACGCTGAGGCCCTTCGCCTTCAGCGCCGCCTCGAGCCTCTCGGACGTCTCGGCCGCAGCGAAGCTGCTCCTTAAGGTCGTCAGTCCGTCGATCGCCATCGTCGTGCTCTGCGGTGTGTGAGCGGCGCGCTCAGCGCGCCGCAGGCGCCGGCGCGCCGCCTCTGCGGGACGCGCTCAGCATGACCGCGGCCAGGGACAGAACCGGTGCCAGGCAGAAGCACCAGACGTTCACGCCGGCGTAGAGCAGGGCACCCAGGGCGCACCCGCCGGCGAACGCGGCGACACTGACGCTCATCTGCAGCAGGCGGTGTTTGGTCGCGGCGGCCACCTCGGGACTGAGCCCGTGAATGACGTCGCCGAGATCCAGCATGATCTGCGTGGTAGTGCCGGTCATGATGGTCGAGGGCGGCGCGCCCGAGAGGTGCACCCGGTGGGCCGCGTTCTGGATCGCCATCGCCGCGACCAGCGTCATGCCGGTCGCAAGCGCAGCCGAGCCGTCGCCGTCGGGGAACGGGCCCAGAAGCACGGCGAGCACGGCGCCGAGGATCAGCAGCGCGAGCTGCAGGATCAGCATGGTGTGTAGCACCGGGCGGGAGTGCGCGCGCAGGCGGAACGCGAGCAGTCGCGCGAGCAGCACCACCGCGCAGAAGACCGGCAGGGCGAGCAGCTTGGCGAAAACCCCGGAGGTGCCCGAAACGAGCGCCGCACCGAGCGTGACGAAGTTGCCGGTGACGTGCGAGGTGAAGAGCCCCTTCAGCGCCAGAAAACCTGCGGTATCGACGTAACCGGCGTTGACGCTCAGCATGCGTGGCAGTGCGGCTCCCATCGGATTCCCCCGTATTGTTGTGCCCGGGTGATTTACAACGCGCGCCGCCACCCGGTGCCTGGCGCTGGCCGAATACTACTGCGAGGCGCCCGGGACGTGCGCGTCCCCCGGCATCGCCTGCCATCCGCCGCCGAGGGCGCGATACAGCTGCACCATGGCGAGCAGGGTGTTCAGGTGCGCCGAGGAGAGCGACAGTTCCGCGTTGAACAGGTCGCGGTCCGCGTCGATCACGTTGAAATAGGACGAGTAGCCGACGCGGTAGCGCGCGAGCGCGATGGTGTCTGCCTTGCGCTGCGCGTCCACCTGTGCCTGCTGCGCGACCTGTGCCTCGGCGAACTTCTCGCGCGCGATCAGCGCATCTGACACTTCCTGAAAGGCGCTCTGCAGGCTCTTCTGGTAGCGCAACAGCGCCTCGCGCTTCTGCGCGTTCGCGAGCTGCACCTGGTACCAGCTGCGCTGCGGATCCAGCAGCGGCTGCAGCAGGCCACCGGCGAGCGACCAGGTGCGCGAGGTGTTGCGGGTCAGCTCCCCGAGTGCCGTGCTGGCCGCGCCCGCCCCGGCCGTGAGGCTGATCGTCGGAAAGAGGTTGGCGCGCGCGACGCCCACCTGGGCGTTCGCGGCGACCAGATTCTCTTCCGCCTCGTGGATGTCGGGCCGGCGCTCGAGCAGACTCGAGGGCAGGCCGGCCGGCGGCACGGGGCTGGGAGCGCTCTCGGACGCGCGCCGCAGCTGACCGTCGGGATTGCGCAGCACCGCATCGGGGTTGCGCGCGAGCAGCACGCTCAACTGGTCCTCCGCCTGACCGATCTGGCGCTGCAGATCCGGGATGGTGGCCTCCGCGATCGACAGCTGCGCCTGCGCAGTCGCGACGTCGAGGCCGGATACCGTGCCGCGCTCGTGCTGGGCGCTGGTCAGCTGCACGAACTTGCGGCGCGTCTCCACGGTCCGCCGCGTGATGGCCAGCTGCTCATCGAGCGTCTGCAGCGTGAAATAGGCGGTGGCGACGCTCGCGACCAGTCCGGCCGCGACGTCATCGCGGGCGTACTGCGAGGAGAGCAGCTGCGCGCGTGAACCCTCCGCCATGCGGCGGTACTTGCCCCAGAAGTCGATCTCGTAGGAGAGGCTGCCGGTGACCTCGAAGACGTTACTGATCGGCGGGGTACCGGCCGGCACCTGGAAGAACGGCAGCCGCCCGCGCTGCGCCTCGGCGCCGAGTGAGACCTGGGGCAGGAACTGCATGCGCGTCGCGCCGAGTACCGCGCGCGCCTCCTCGATCCGGGCGGCGGCGATGCGCACGTCGAGGTTGTTGGCGAGCGCCTCCTTCAGCAGCTCCTCGAGGGTCGTGTCCTGATAGATCTGCCACCACCCCTGGTCGGCAAAGGAGTCCGCGGGGGGATGGGTATCGAAGCGAAACGTGGCCGGGACGCTGGTCTGAGGGCGATGGTAGTCGGGGCCCACCGCACATGCCGTGGCGAGGAGCGAGGCTGCGAGCGGCAGACACCGCAGGCCCGTGCGCGCGCTCACGAGGGCTGCGGCGCCGGCGCCGCCCTGCGGCGCAGCCGCTCGGCGAGCGACTGCGTCAGCACGTAGAACACCGGGATGATGAAGATGCCGATCGCCGTGGCGAAGCTCATCCCGAACACCACCGCGGTGCCGAGCACCAGGCGGGCGCCCGAGCCGGCGCCCGTGGCCAGGGCCAGCGGCACCGAGCCGAGCACGAACGCGAAGGAGGTCATGAGGATGGGCCGCAGCCGCAGCCGCGCGCCCTCGATCGCCGCGTCCGCGAGCGGCTTGCCCCGCTCGTACTCGAGCTTGGCGAACTCCACTATCAGGATCGCGTTCTTCGCCGCCAGCCCGATCAGCATTACCAGGCCGATCTGCGCGTAGATGTCATTCGCCATGCCGCGCAGCGTGAGACCGGTGAAGGCGCCGAGCATCGCGAACGGGATGCCCAGCAGGACCGCGAAGGGTACCGCCCAGCTCTCGTAGAGCGCCGCGAGGACCAGGAACACAAAGACGATCGCCATGGCGAAGATCGCGCCCGCTTCCCCGCCGGACAGCTTTTCCTGATAGGTGGTGCCGGTCCACTCGTAGGCGTATCCGGGCGGCAGATTGCCGCCGAGCCGCTCCATCGCCTGCGCCGCCTGGCCGGAGCTGTAGCCCGGGGCCGCCGAGCCGTTGATGGTGGCCGCGCGATAGATGTTGTAGCGCTCGATGTATTCGGGGCCGAGCTTCGGCTTGATCGAGATCAGGGTCGAAAGCGGCACCATGTCACCCTGCGCCGTGCGCACGTACAGTCCGCTGATCGCCTCCGGCTCGCTGCGGGCGCTCGCCTCCGCCTGGGCGGTGACGCGGTAGGTGCGGCCGAACAGATTGAAGTCATTGACGTAATCGCCGCCGAGGAAGGCCTGCAGGGTCTCAAACACACTCGAGAGGGAAACGCCGAGCATCTTGGCGCGATCGCGATCGAGCACATACTCGATCTGCGGCGAGTTGGTATTGAACTGCGTAAACACCCGTGTGAGCTGCGGCTGATGATTGGCTTCGCCGAGAAAGTCGCCGATGGTCCCCTGGAAGCGCTGCAGGTCCTCGCCGCCGCGATTCTGCAGGACGAACTCGAAGCCGCCCGCCGTACCGATGCCCGGAATGGGCGGCGGATTGAGGGTGAGCACGGTCGCCTGCGTTACCCCCGCCCCGAGCCGGTTGGCACGCGCCGCGAGCGCGAGCGAGCCGTGCGCCGCGCCGTGGCGCTGCGCCCAGGGCTTGAGGATGGTGAACATGGTTGCGGCGTACGAGGAGTTCGTGCCCGTCAGCACGTTCAGTCCCGTGATGGCGAAGGTCGAGGCCACCTCGGGCTGCTCGCGCAACTGCTGGCTGAAGGAGTCCGCGACCGCCTCGGTGCGTTGCGTGGACGCGCCCAGTGGCAGCGTGATGAGGGTGATCAGGTAGCCCTGATCCTCCTCCGGCATGAAACCGCTCGGCCGCAGGTACACCAGTGTGAAGGCCAGAAGTGTCAGCACGGCAAAGATGGTCATCGAGAGGGTGCCGCGGCGGATCGCACCCCCCACCGTGTGCGTATAGCGCCCGGTGAAGCTGTGAAAGTCGCGGTTGAAGGCGGCAAAGAAGCGGCCGAGCAGTCCGGAGTAGTGCATCTGCTCAGGTGGCCGCAGCAAAAGCGCGCACAGCGCCGGCGTGAAGGTGAGGGCGATGACCGCGGAGATGCCGACCGACACCGCCAGGGTGAGTGCGAACTGGCGGTAGAACTGTCCCGTGAGACCGCCGAGGAAGGCGACCGGGACGAACACCGAGATGAGGACCAGCGCGATCGCCACGACCGGGCCCGAGACGTCGCGCATCGCGGCCTTGGTGGCCTCGCGCGGCGCGAGCTTGCGGGTCTCCATGATCTCGCTCACCGCCTCCACGACCACGATGGCGTCGTCGACGACGAGGCCGATGGCGAGCACCAGCGCAAAGAGCGTCAGGGTGTTGATCGAGAAACCGAGGGCGAGGAAGGCGGTAAAGGTGCCGACCAGCGACACCGGTACGGCCAGCATCGGGATGAGAGTCGCGCGCCAGCTCTCGAGGAAGACGAACACGACCAGCAGCACCAGCGCACTCGCCTCGAGCAGCGTCTTGACGACCTCGCGCACCGACTCGGACACGAACAGCGTCGTGTCGAAGGGGACCCGGTAGCGCACGCCGGCGGGGAAGTTCGGCGCGAGCTGCTCCATGACCTGGCGTACGCCGCGCGAGACATCCAGGGCATTGGCATCTGGCAGCTGGTAGATACCGATCATCGCGGTCGGGACGCCGTTGAGCTTGCCCGAGAGGGAGTAGTCGGTCGCCGCCAGTTCGACGCGGGCGATGTCCTTCAGCCGTACGAGTGCGCCGTCGTGACCGGTGCGCACGACGATGTTGTTGTATTCCTCGACGCTCGCGAGCCGACCGCGCACCGAGGCGATGTACTGCATCTGCTGGCCAGGCACCGCGGGCGCACCGCCGACCGTGCCGGCGGGGGCGACTACATTCTGCTCGTTGATGACGCCGCTCACGTCCTGGGTCGTGACTCCGAGGCGAGCCATCTTCTTCGGCTCCAGCCAGATGCGCATGCCGTAGTCACGGGCGCCGAGCACCTGCACCTGGCCCACTCCCTTGACGCGCGCGAGCGCGTCGACCACCTGCAGCGTCGCGAAGTTGGACAGAAACAGGTAGTCGTAGCGCGGGTCATCGGAGCCGATTGACACGACCATGAGGATCTGCGGCTGCCGCTTGGCCACCGTGATGCCTTGCTGCAGCACCTGCGGTGGCAGCTGGCGCTGTGCGATCGCGACCTGGTTCTGCACGTCGACGGCGGCGATATCCTGGTCCGCGCCGACTTCGAAGGTGACGGTGAGGCTGTAGCTGCCGTCGCTCGCGCTCTTGGAGTCCATGTAGATCATGTGCGGCACGCCGTTCACCTGCTGCTCGATGGGCGCGGCCACCGACTGCTCGATGGTCTGCGCGTCGGCACCAGGGAAGCGCGTCGAAACGACGATGGCCGGCGGCGTGATCTGCGGGAAGCGCGCGATCGGCAGGCTGAAGAGCGCGATGGCCCCGGCGAGCGTCAGCACGATCGCTATGACCGTCGAGAAGACGGGCCGGTCGATGAAAAAGTCGATCACGTGCCGGTTCCCGCCGGCGCCATGGCCGGCGGCGGCGACGCCGGCGCGGGCACATAGTCGTGGCCCTTGATCGGTATGCCCGGCTTCAGGCGCTGCACGCCGTCGACGACCACACGATCACCGGCCTTCAGACCGCGTTGCACCAGCCAGCTCTCGCCGATGCGCGGTCCCATCGCCACGTCCTGCTGCCGTACCTTGTTGTCGCCGTCGACCAGCCAGACGTAGTTCTTGCCCTGCAGGTCCTGGATCGCCCGCTGCGGCAGCAGGATGGCATTCGGGTCCTGCAGGGTCGCGACCTGTACGCGCGCAAACTCGCCGGCATGCAGGAGTCCCTCGGGGTTGGGCACCTCCAGACGGATGGCGAGCGTGCCGGTGCGGGCATCGACCGCGGGGTCGATGAAGTTCAGCTTCGGGGCGAGCGGGTACTCCGAGCCGTCGGCGAGGAACAGGCGGAACGGCGGGGGGTCCTTGGCGTTCTGGCTCGGGGCACGTCCGAGCTGGCGCTGCAGGGTGAGCAGGCGCTGCTCGCTGATGCTCAGGTTGACGTACATGCGGCCGGTCTCGTACACCGTGGTGAGGGGTGTGCTGTTGGCGACCGCCAGCCCGCCGACGCGCAGCTGGGCCCGGCCCATGACCCCATCGATGGGGCTCGCGATGTTGGTGTAGCCGAGATTCAGCTGCGCCGTCTTCACCGCCGCCTGGGCCGAGGCGACCGAGGCCACGTTGGCCTTGTTCTTCGCGACCGTCGCATCGAGTTCCTGCTGACTGACGGCGTCGATTTCCGAGAGCGAGCGGGCTCGGCCGAGGTCGCGCTGCGACTGCTCGAGCGACGCCTCGGCCTGCGCCAGGCTCGCGCGCGCCTCCGCGAGCGCTTCGATGTAGGGCTGAGGATCGATGACGAAGAGCAGCTCGCCCGCCTTGACGCGCTCCCCCTCGATCGGCAGCTGCTTCTCGAGCACCCCACCCACGCGCGGGCGGATGTCCACCGTGTTCACCGCCTCGGTCTGCGCCACGTAGTCCTCGCTGAACGTGGCAGGCCCCGGCCTGACGGTGAGGATGCTCACCTCCGGGGCCGGCGGCGGCGGGCTCTTGTGAGGGCCGCAACCGGGCAGGGCGGCGAGCGTCGAGGCCGCAAGGAAACCGACGAGCGCTGCTCGCGGGAGCTTCGATGGCAGACGGTGACCGGGCATGAGCTGCGGTCCTGGTTGTTGTTTGGCGATCGCGGGCTGCTGTCGGCGCTCGACTTGGGCTGCCTGCCATGGGCGCAGACGCGACGCGCCACACCGCGGTGCAGCGCACGGGCCTTCCTCCCCGGATTTTCCATCTTGCGCCTCGGTCCTGCCGGCGACAACCTAACCGCCGGGCGCGGGACAGCGACCAAAGGGCAATGGAAGGCGCGAATTCTTCTGTGCTAGAACGCGGCACCGGAACGTCACGGCCGCTCAGGCCGCGGCCTCCCGGGTCCCACCCAAGCGAGGTATGAAGCGAATGCGCTCAGACGCGAGGAATCCCGGGAGCGGCCGCGAGGCACGCAGCGTGGCGCGGCGTCTGCCGGCTCTGGCCCTGTGCGCGTCGCTCGCGCCGGCGGTGCATGCGGCGGGCGTGGACATGGCGCCCCTCATCCAGGGCAGCCGTGCCTACCTCGACCCGTCGGCTCTCAGCCACGGCGGTATGGAGGCGCTGCAGAGTCTCTACGCGAGCGGTAGCCCGCAGTGGTGGAGTCGCGAGGGTCAGGAGACGCCGCAGGCCCGGGCCCTGTTGCACGAGCTGGAGAACGCCGAGAGCTACGGCCTCGAGAGCCAGGATTACCGCGGCGGCGAAATCGCGCAGCTCGCCGCGGCGCCCGCCACCGGTGGCACGGACGCGGCGCACTGGGCGCGCTTCGACGTGCGGCTCACGAGCGCCGCGTTGCGTTTCATCGCCGACCTGCACTACGGGCGCGTCACGCCCCAGTCCGCCGGCTTCAAGCTGCAGCAGGAGCGGGGGCCCTTCGACATGGGGGAGATGCTCAGGAAGCTCGCCGCCACCGCCGACGTACCGGCGGACATCACGACGGCCGAGCCGCCGTTCTATCACTACGGGCTGCTGAAGACGGCGCTCGCGCAGTACCGCAAGATCGCCGCCCAGTCGAGCGACTGGAAGCAGCTGCCGCCGCCGCCCGCGAAGCTCAGAATCGGCGATGCCTACGCGGGCGCAGGGGTGTTACGGCACATGCTCACGGCCCTCGGGGACCTGCCCGAAGCGCAGGCAGATCACGCGGATGAGGGGACCTTCGATGCGAGCCTGAGCTTGGGGGTACGCAACTTCCAGTCTCGCCACGGCCTCACGGAGGACGGCCTCATCGGCAAGGCGACGTACGCGGCGCTCAAGGCCCGACCCGCGCAACGGGTACGGCAGATCGTTCTCACGCTCGAGCGCTGGCGCTGGCTCAAGCCCTTCGAGACGCCGCCGATCATCGTGAACATCCCGGAGTTCGAGCTGTACGCCTTCCGCACCACGCAGGATCGCCTGGGCAGCATCCTCGCCATGGAGGTGATCGTCGGCAAGACCTACTCCGGCACGCAGACGCCGGTCTTCGAGGACGAGATGAAGTACGTCGTGCTGCGTCCGTACTGGGACGTGCCGCGCAGCATCACCGTGCGGGAGATGCTTCCGAAGATACGCGCCAACCCGCGCTATCTGGCGGCGCAGCGTCTGGAGCTGGTCGCGGGACCCTCGGACTCCTCGCCGGTCGTGCCGCCGACGCCCGAGAACATCGAGGCGCTCGCGGCCGGCAGACTGCGCGTGCGCCAGATGCCCGGCGAGGACAACGCGCTCGGCCTCGCCAAGTTCATCTTCCCCAACAGCTACAACGTGTACCTGCACTCGACCCCGGCGCACAACCTGTTCAACGAGTCCGTGCGTGCCTTCAGCCACGGATGCATCCGCGTGCGCGACCCGCTGGCACTCGCGACGCTGGTGCTGAAGGACGCACCCGGTGACTGGACGCGCGAGAAGATCGAGGCGACGATGAACGGCACGAAGACGGTGCGTGTCGACCTCACGCGCCCGATCACGGTGTTGATTCTCTACGCCACCGCGCTCGCGACCGAGGCGGGGCCGGTGTTGTTCTTCGACGATATCTACGGCTACGACAAGAAGCTCGAACGCCAGCTCGCGCTGCCGCCGGTCAGCTGAGACGCGCCTACCAGTGGCGCACGCGTCCGTTGTCGAGGTGTACGAAGTCTGAGCTCGCGTAGAAGCCGACGCCGCCGCGCCCCATGCCGAGGGCCAGCTCGCGCAGTCGCGCGGTCGGGAAACCCGGCAGGCGCACGTCGATCGCACGGCCCTTGATGTGCAGGCTGTGCTCGGCCACACCGCTCGAGTGGCTATGCAGCTCGGCGTTGGTGTGCGGCGAGCGATAGCCGCTGATGACCTCGAAGGCGTCCTCGCGATCGGCGAGCACGCGCAGGTCGGCGAGAATGTCGAGCACGGCTGGCTCGATGGGGTGCACGTCGCCGGTGCGGAAGTCGCGCAGCAGGTAGTTGACGCGCGTGAGCTCACCCGGGACGTAGCGGCCGCCCTCGAAGTACACACTCGTCAGCCGCTCGCCGGTGTGCGTGTGCACGAAGGACAGCGAGCGGCGCTCGAGGGTGCGCGCCCACAGCGCGCGCGCGGGCAGCAGGGCGACGGCGCTCGCGGCGGCGGCCCGGCTCAGGAACCGGCGGCGGCTGGTGGCACGGATGTCGGACAAGGGCGTCGGGCTCGCGGTGCTCGGGGGTTGCGCGCGCATCATAATCAAGGAGTCTTCCTGGGTCCTCTGTCGCCGGTCACAGACGCGGCCCGGGGGGTCTGGAGCTCACCGCGCCCATTTGACTTTGTTCCCGGGCGGACCGCGGCAGGTCCGGTATTGGACCGGCGCATGGCGGCAAGTTCCCTCACGTGTCTTCCAGGTCGGTGAGCGCTGAGGGGTGCACGCGCCCCGCCGAGACCCGGACCCCTTCGGCGCGCAGCCGCCGCGACTGCTCGCGATGCGCGCGCGAGGCGCCCGGGAAAACGATGCGGCCGCCCGCTCCCACGACGCGATGCCAGGGGACCTTCATGTCCTCGGGCGCGTTGCGCAGCGCGAAGCCGGTCTGGCGCGCCCGCCCGGGAAGCCCCGCCGCGCGTGCGACCGCACCGTAGGTCGACACGCGTCCGCGGGGGATCGCACACACGACGTGCCAGATCGCCTCGAGCGCCGCACGGGCGCCGGTGCCCGGAACACGCCGTGCGCGCACCGGCGCGAGCGGCCGCAGGAGTGTCGTCAGCGCCTTCTTTCGTGGACTCATCGTGACCTTCCACCGGAGGCCCGCGAGCTTTCTCGCCCATTTGACCGCGTGGGTCAACCAGGAGGCGCTCGCTGTCCTGGCGTACGTTAGAATCATGCGCTCACGCGGGGGCACCAAGAAGAGAAAAGGATGTACCAGCCTCGCCAGCCGCTCATCGAGCTGAGCCCGCGACTCACGGCCCGGCGCTTAAGCGAGGTCGAGCTCGGACAGCTCCTGCTTCTGGCCGATGACGCCGCCGGTGCCGGGATCGGCATCCGGGGTGATGTGCTCTCGGCCCGTGGCGACGTCATCGAGGGGCTGTTCCGTCTGCACGGCGAGCTGGTCCGCTTCGAACGACGCGAGCTGGGCGAGCGGGTCGTCGCGATCGAACTCGCCTATGTTCTGGAGGCCGAGCTCGGGAGCGCGGGACACCGGTCGCCCGCGCCAGGGGACCTGCTGCTCTCGGGCGCATCGGGCACTGCGGGAGTCCTCGTCGCGGGCCCGTGGCCGCACGGTGAGGGGCTGCTCGACCTGGGCTCGGCGGTCGCGCGACCGTATGAGCCCGGCGCACAGACCCCTGCGCTCGTTGTCCCCGACTGGCGGCTCATCGAGCGCGAGCCGCGAGGCCGTGTCCTCTTCCGGCGCGTCGCGGGCGAGCCCGTCCCGGGCCAACGCTGGCGTGAGCCGTCCGGCGAGGACTGCGACTAGGTCTCAGCCCTCGCCCAGGCTCACGCGTTCGCTTCGCGCGCCGTGTCGCTGCGGGCGAGGTTGCGGTAGAAAAGGCCGGCTACGAAGAAAGTGATGCCGAGCGCGACGAGGCTCGCGATGCGCGGTAGGGGCGCGGCGCCCTCCAGGTCGTAGAGCATCACCTTCACCGCGGTCGCCGCGAAGATCAGGAGCGAGGACTGGCCGACGACGCGCTCGCGCCGGGCGAGCGCCCAGGCCATGCATCCCAGCGCGAGAAGGCCCCAGGCGACCGACTGCAGGATACGCTCCGAGACCAGCTGCAGGATGGCCGACATGGCCGTCAGGTGACCGACGTACAGCAGCGGTCCGCTGAATCCGGCCTGGCGCGGTTCGCGACGTGTCAGCACGTAGCCCAGGTACAGCATGGCCGCGTACAGCAGCCCGAGGGTCTTGTGGGCAGGCACCGAGTCCAGATGCGTACCGGTCACGACGCGCACGAAGTTGATCACGAAGGTGACGCCGACTGCGAGCAGCAGCGGACGCAGGCCCACGCCCGCCGCTTCCCACCAACGGCGCGACGCGAAGGCGAGCGCGAGCAGGCCGAGGGCGACCCAGGGACCCGCAGCGGCGGGCACACTCTCCAGATAACCCGCATGGAACAGCACCAGAGCCGCGTAGCTGCCGAGGAGGAGCTGACCGCCCGGCGAGGAGCGCTTCAGGGCGGTGGTGACGATGGCGTACAGCACCAGGAGGACGAGCAGACTCCCCACCGCGATCCAGGGCGCGAGTCCGGGCACGTGCGTCTTCAGCAACACGTACTGCAGCGCGTAGAAGAGCAGCAGCGCCGGCAGGTGCACCATGGCCACGCCCTCATCCATGGGCTCGCGCCGGCGGATGCTGGCGATCACGGCCCCGACCCCGAAGATGAAAAACTGGATGGTCTGGAACTCAAGTAGCAGCCGCCAGTCGACCTCGTGCCGCCGGGCCAGGATGTCAAAGCCGAGCAGCGCCACGTAGAGCGCGAGCAGGTAGACGAGCCGGCGCGCACGCGCGATCGCAAAAATGGTGAAGGTCAGGCTCCACGCCGAGTAATACAGCGCGATCTCGCCGAAGACGCCGCTCGCGTCCTTGAGCAGGAAGGGAGCGGAGTAGGAGCCGGCTACGGCGAACAGTGCGTACAGGTCGCTGTCGAAGGCGACGCACAGGCCAAGAGAGCCGGCGCAGACGACGACCAGCGCGACGATTGCCTGATTGGCGCTCGTCAGGTGATAGAGCAGGTGCGCCCCGTAGATCGACAGGAACAGGATGGCCACGCCCGCGGCCGGCAGGAGCGCGGCGTAGCGCCGGTCCGACGCGCGGAACCCGAACCCGACGCCGATGAGCACGCTGCCGAACACGGCGGCGCTCCCCACCTGCACCGCCGGTGTCAGCCAGCCCGCGTCAATGCCGAGCCGGATGAAGTAGGCCGCGGCCAGCACCAGAGCCACCGCGCCGCCCCAGCCGAGCGCATTGGTCACCAGCGAGTCAGACCCGCGGTCCTCGCCGGCGCTGACGCGCCCGGCGGGCGGCGTGACCGGCGCGCGCCATGGTGCAGCCGCGCTCACCGGCGTCGGTGCGGGTGGCCGCGGGGGTGGAGGGGCCGCGGCTGCGGTGGGCTTTGCGAGCGGGCTGGCATCGGGCGCGGGGGCTGCCGGCGCGTGCCAGCGGGCCGGTCCGTAGACGCTGCGCTCCAGATCCGCGAGACGCGCCTCGAGCGCTTTGAGTCGGGCTGCAGTCTCATCGTTACTCACGGTCTGTTACAACCTCCGGTCGGCGGCGTGCCGGGCCCAAGCTTATGCCAGCACGCGCTTGCGCCCAACGAATCGCGGTCCGCTTCGCGAAGCACGTCCCATCACGCGACCCGCCGCCGCCTGTTCTGGGATATCGACTCGAAGTTCGCGAGACTGCCCCCACGTCGTGGTACGTGAGCACCCGGTTGAAAAGAGTCCCCGTGAGAGTCGGCCCGTCCGTCCAACCGGACGGCTTCCGATACGAGGAATCCTTCCTCGGCGTCGCCGAGGAGGCGCAGTTGCTCGCCGACCTCGCGCCGCTGCCGTTTCGCTCGGCGCCTTACAAGGAATGGACCGCGAAGCGCCGCATCGTCAGCTATGGCGGACGTTACGACTTTGGCCGCAATGAGCTGCTGACCGCGCCACCCATCCCGGAATTTCTCGGCCCTCTGCGGCTGCGGGTCGCGGCCTGGGCCGGCCTCGCAGCCGAGCGGCTCACCCACGCGGCGATCAGCGAGTATCGCTCCGGCACGCAGCTCGGCTGGCACCGCGACGTGCCGCAGTTTGATGAGGTGATCGGCGTGTCCCTGCTCGGATACGCGCGCATGCGCTTCCGCCCATACCCGCCCGAGAAAGGCCAGCGCGGCGTTTTCGCTCTCGACCTGGCGCCGCGCTCGGTCTACCTGCTAAGCGGCGCCGCCCGCTGGCACTGGCAGCACGCCATTTCGCCGACCCCGGCGCTGCGCTACTCGGTCACGTTCCGCACCCGACGCGCGTCCGCGGAAGCTTCCTGACACGCGCGTCATCGCGCAGAGGGCCCGCTGCGGGGCTTGCTAACTGCCCACCTGCCCGCCAAAGTGCGCGGCGGCCTGCCTCGTGCCGACCGAGCGCGCTGAGGTTCTTTCGGAGTCACCCGTGGATCAGAAAGCCATCACCTTCCTGCTGGGCGCTGTCTTCGTGGCATGGGCCATCTACCGGCGCATCCGTCGCAATATCGGCCGCCAGCCGGTGCGACCGCGGCGGATGCAGGTGCGAATCGTGATACTCGCGCTCGCGGCGCTGCTCGTCAGCACCCGCTCCCTGCACAGCCCCGAGCTCGGCGGCGCACTGCTCGCGGGACTGTTGGGCGGGGCTGCGCTCGGTTTCATCGGCCTCAGGCACACGAAGTTCGAGAGCACGGAAGAGGGCAGTTTCTACACCCCGCATACGTACATCGGCGTGTCCGTGTCGGCTCTGCTGCTCGCGCGCCTGGCGTACCGGTTCGTGGCGCTGTATCCGGCGGCACAGGCCGCCGCGCAGGCCGACGCCGACCCCTTCGCGAGCTATCAGAAGAGTCCGCTCACCCTCGCCATCTTCGGGATCGTGGTCGGTTACTACGTCCTCTACTACGCGGGCATCCTGATGAAGGCCCGCAGCCCCACGGGCTCGACCGACCACCCGTCCGGGCGCAGCGGCGGCTAAGGCGGGCGCAGATCCTGCGAGCCGTGCCGCGGCACTTCTTGAAGAGCCGGCCCGAGACGCTCAAGCTTGCCACTTTTGCACGCAGCGAGGCGCACCGTGCCCGAGTCGGGATCCTACCGTCGCTCAAGCGCAAGCGCGCCGGACGTGGCGCGCGTCATGACTGGCCTTGTCCGCAGCCGCCCTCGGCTGCTCCTCGCCGGCGCGCTGTGCGGCGCGCTCGCCGTCGGTGCTGCGGCGGATCCGATTCAGACGACGCACGAGTTCCTCGCGGTGCGGATCTCTCCGGACGGGCGCTACGTCGCCTCGGTGGAGGGCGACGCCTCTGCCTCCGGAGGAGCGCCGACGGTGCGCGAACTCCTCATCCGTGGCACGGACGGCCGCACCAGCACGCACATCAGTCTGCCGTGCGGCCGCGTGCGCGAGTGCTGGCCCTCCTCGCCGGCCTGGACGCCCGACTCGAGGAAGCTGGCCTTCGCGCTGCGCATGCCCGGCACGCACAAGCGCTCGCTCTATCAGGTGAGTGCCGACGGCTCCGGCCTCGCAGAGCTCCTCGCCTTCGACGGCACGCTCACCGATCTTCACTATGGCGCCTCCGGGCAGCTCGCGCTCCTGGCCATCGAAGGCGCCGCGAAGGAGCTGGGCGCCGTCGAGGCCGGCGCACCGGTCACCGGGGATCTGGGCGCCGCTCCGGCGGAGCAGCGCATCGCCGTGCTCGAGGGCGGTCGGCTGCACTGGAGTTCACCTCCCGATCTGTTCGTATACGAGTACGACTGGCTTCCCGACGGACGAGGCTTCGTCGGCACCGCGGCACCCGGTGACGGTGACAACAATTGGTGGATCGCCAAGCTCTACGCCTTCGACGCGCAGAGCGCGCGTGAGCGGATCCTCTACAGTCCCACGAGCCCACAGCAGCAGCTGGCCACACCGCGCGTGGCACCCGACGGTCGCCACGTCGCCCTCATTATCGGCCTCATGAGCGACTTCGGCGTGACCGGTGGTGAGGTCTATCTGGTACCGATCGACGGCGGCGCCGCGTTCGCCGTGACGCCCGAATCGCGCTCGTCCGCGACGTCGCTCTACTGGAACTGCGCCGGGCATCTCAACGCCGTCCTACTGGCGGGAGACAAGACGCAGCTCGTCGATCTCGGTCGCACACCGGGCGCAGGCGCCGCACGGGCGCTGTGGGAAGGGCAGGAAGCCCTCGGCGCCGACGAGGCGGATCTGCGCGGGGCCTGTCCGTCCGGTGTCGCCGCATTCACCCATGAGACCTTCACCCATGCGCCCGAAATCCAGCTCGGTACCGTCGGCCGATGGCGGGATCTCACGCGCGCGAATGAGGGAATGGCCGCCCCGTTCACGGCGCAGTCCCTGAGCTGGAGGAGCGACGCCTTCACCGTGCAGGGCTGGCTGCTGCGCCCGAAAGATGCGGCGGCGAATGCGCGGCTGCCGGTGATCACCATCGTGCACGGCGGCCCCGCGTCGGCGGTCCAGCCGCACTACGTCGGCCCGGACCTGCGCCGGCTGCTGCTCGAGCGCGGCTACGCACTGTTCCTGCCCAATCCGCGCGGCAGTTATGGCCAGGGCGAGGCGTTCACCAAGGCGAACGTGCGCGACTTCGGCTACGGCGACCTGCGCGACATCTTGAGCGGCCTCGATGAGCTCGAGCGTCTCGGGGTCGCGGACCCGCAGCGACTGGGCCTCATGGGCCACAGCTATGGCGGCTTCATGACCATGTGGGCGGTGACCCAGACCAGCCGCTTCAAGGCGGCCGTCGCCGGTGCCGGTATCAGCAACTGGCAGTCCTACTACGGCGAGAACGGGATAGATGAATGGATGGTCCCCTACTTCGGGGACTCGGTGTACGCGGATCCCGCGGTGTACGCGAAGTCCTCGGCGATCAATTTCATTCGCCAGGTGCGTACGCCCACGCTGAGCTATGTCGGGGCCGCGGACATCGAGTGTCCGGCACCCCAGACGATGGAGTTCGGGCACGCGCTGCGGGTGCTCGACGTACCCTCTCAGACGGTCATCTATCCAGACGAGGGGCATTCACTGCATGATCCCGCGCACCTCGCGGACCTGCATCAGCGCATCCTCGACTGGTTCGATCACTACCTGAAGCGCCCGTAGGACGCGCGGTGCCGCCCGATGAGGGCGCACTGATGCGAGGACACCCGATGGCCGATACGCAGCCGAAAGACGTTCCGGCGGTTCGCGACAACCCCGGCGCTCAGCGACTCGAGGTGGCGACCGCGGTCGGAACCGCGTACGCAGAGTATCGGCTCGCGCCGGGCACGATTACTTTTACCCATACCCTGGTACCCGAGACGCTGCGCGGCAGAGGCATCGGCGGGCATCTCATCGAGGCGGGCCTGGCGATGGCGCGCGAGCGCGCCCTGAAGGTGATCCCGGTCTGTCCGTTCTTCAAGGCACACATGCGCGCCCACCCCGAGACGCACGATCTGCTGTCTGCCGAGGGGCGCGCAGAGCTCGCCAAGTGAGCGGTGTCGCCGCCGACTTGCGCGTCAGCCGCGCGGGCCGCCAGGACCTGAGAGGAGTCGCCGGCATGCCGGGCGTCGCGGTGGTTACCGGTGCCGGAAGCGGAATCGGGCGCGCCGCGGCGGTGGCGCTCGCGCAGGCCGGGTGGCGGGTGATCGTCGCGGGCCGGCGCGAGCCGCCGCTCGCCCGTGCGTGTCAGGAGTGCCCCGAGCGGATGCACGCGATCGTGGCCGACGTCACGAGTGAAAGTGACGTCGCGCGGCTGTTCGGGCAGGCCGTGGCGAGCCTGGGCCGCGTCGATCTGCTTTTCAACAACGCCGGGATCGCCACCCCGCCCGCGGCCGCGACCGACGTGAGCCTCGCGGACTGGAGCGCGGTGCTGGCGGTTAATGTGACCGGGGCCTTCCTGTGCGCACGCGAGGCGTTTCGGGTGATGGCGTGCCAGTCACCGCGTGGCGGCCGGATCATCAACAACGGCTCGCTGTCGGCCCACGTGCCGCGGCCGCGCTCGCTCGCCTATACCGTCTCCAAGCACGCCGTCACCGGGCTCACGCGGGCGCTGTCGCTGGAGGGTCGCGCGCACGACATCGCCTGCGGGCAGATCGACATCGGCAACGCGGCGACGCCACTGACCGAGTCCCTGGCCGCGGGTGCCCTGCAGCCCGGCGGCAGCGTCACTCCCGAGCCTCGCATCGATCTTCGGCACGTCGCCTCATCCGTCGTGCACATGGCCGGCCTGCCACTGGACGCGAACGTTCAGTTCATGACCGTCATGGCGACGAAGATGCCCTTCATCGGCAGGGGCTAGGGAACGCAACCCCGCTAGCGCGGTCGCCGGGGCGTGCCGGGTCGTACTCGTCCGCCCGCCGGGAACTGGAACGTAAGCGTTGCCATTCCCGTTCCTTGCCAGTCCTACGTCCGCTGAGGGCGCGGGACTACGTTGTACGAAAGGGATGGCCGCCATTATGCAGCCAAGCAGTGCCTGGGCACACGGAGTAGTGCGGGATGGATGCAGCGAAGAACTTCAGAATTCTTGCCGAACGGGAGATCGCCGAGCTCATCGGGGAGGATCGGGGTGACAACGAGCCTTCCTCTTCACAACGCGGAGGTCTGGTGAGCCATTCACTTTGGCGTCGCCCCGTGCTTGAAGACACGAGCGGGTCCGTCGACGCGCCGTACTGGGGCACCTGGGGAACCGCCTGAGGGTCTGCCGCCGTACACAGACGGCGGCTTC
>DATBBQ010000177.1:0-4889 GCA_036270915.1 Steroidobacteraceae bacterium | reverse complement strand
ACCGCGAAGCGCACGTCCGGATCCTCCGAGATGCCGGTCTCGTCGTTGGAGATCGCGACCACGGCGGCGCCGTACTTCTTCACCAGCGGCAGCACCGACTCGAGGCGCTCCTCCTCGCCGGTGACCGAATTGACGAGCGGCTTGCCCTTGTAGACCGCCAGTCCCGCCTCGAGTGCCCTGACGATCGAGGAGTCGATGGACAGCGGCACGTCGGTGATCGACTGCACCAGCTGCACGGCCCGGGCGAGGATCGCCGGCTCGTCCGCGAGCGGAATGCCGGCATTCACGTCCAGCATCTGCGCGCCGGCGGCGAGCTGCGCCAGCGCGTCCGATTCGACGCGACTGAAGTTACCGGCCGCCATTTCCGCGGCGAGGATCTTGCGACCGGTGGGGTTGATGCGCTCGCCGATCATGACGAACGGCCGCTCGAATCCGATGACGACTTCGCGGCTGGCGGAACTGATCACGGTATCGGTCATGAAGCTGTCCTGGTGTTCGCTTGCGGGTGACGCCCCGGGTACCACGGCACGCGGCCGCCCAGCACCCTCGAGGTGTCGATGATTTCGGCGACGCTCTCCTCCTGGCGGTAGGCCATGAGGTGCACCCCGTGCACGCCCTTGAGCGTGCGGATTTCCTGGATGAGTTCGACGCACAGCCGGCGCCCCTCGGCCGCCTGATCGCTCGCGCCCCTGAGGCGCGCGATGACCGCGTCCGGGATGTGCACCCCGGGCACGTGGGTGCGGATCCATTCGGCCGCCTTGGCCGAGCGCAGCGGACCCACGCCGACGAGCAGGAACACCTGCTCGAGGAGCCCCAGGTCTTCGGCGTGCCGCAGAAATTCCTTGAGCAGCGCCATGTCGTAGCAGAACTGGGTCTGGATGAACTGCGCGCCGGCGGCGATCTTCTTGGCGAGCCGCTGCGCACGCCACTCGGTCGGCCGCACGAAGGGGTTCTCGGCGGCCCCGAGCAGTACGCGCGGGGCGGCGCTGATCTTGCGGCCGGAGAGGAAGTGATGCTCGTCGCGCAGCGTGCGCGCGGTCTCGAGCAGCGAGAGGGAATCCAGATCGAACACCGGCAGCGCCTGCGGGTGATCGCCCGCCTGCACGCCGTCCCCGGTGAGGCACAGAAGGTTGCACACCCCCATCGCGGCGCCGCCGAGGATGTCGCCCTGGATGGCGATGCGGTTCTTGTCGCGGCAGGAGATCTGCATGACGGGCGCATAGCCGAGGCGCGTGAGCAGCGCGCACACCGCGAGGCTCGACATGTGGCAGTTGGCCCCGCTGCCGTCGGTGGCGTTGATGGCGTCCACGTAGCCGTCGAAGATGTGCGTGCGCCGGTAGACCTCTTCCGGGTCGGCCGAGTCCGGGGGCGCGAGTTCCGCCGTGACCGCGAACTGCCCCGCGCGCAGCACGCGCTCGAACCGTCCGGGCGAGCTGTGCCCCGGCAGGATCGGCAGGGGGTAACCCGGGACCGGCTCGTCCTCGAAGATCACGAGGGGTCTCCGGCGCGCTCGCGCACGACGCGCAGCCACGAGGAGTGGCCGGCGAGGCGTCGGTCGACCGCGTGCTGGACGGCCTGCAGCGCCTCGAGTCCTCCGGGAATGCGGCGCGCGCCGGCGACCGCGTCCAGCCAGACGCAGCGCATCTCGGGGCGCACCTCGCAGTGACCGTCGGCGCGCACCCCGCCACACGGGCCGTTGCGCAGGTTCTTGGGACAGTTCATCGGACAGGACATGCCGGTGGAGCTCAGGATGCACTGTCCGCACATGCGGCAGTCAAAGAGCACGCCCTTCACGCCGCGCTCGAGGGCGGCCACCGGACGCTCGAGGCGCGCGTAGCCTATGCGCCGCCACAGGGGACTCAGGGCGACCAGCACGGACTCGAAGCCGCGGTAGAAGGCGGCGAGCCCGCGCGAATGACGGACGGACCACTGGCGTACGGCGTACACGGCTTACCCGGGAGGTGTCATGAGGCCCTTGGCGCGGATCAGCGCCTCGAGGGACTCGTCGCTGAAGCGCGCCTCGATGCGCGCGGCCTCAGCGTTTGCTTCCGCCTGCAAATCCTCGCCGCAGGGACGGGCCTCGCTGCGCTTCCAGTCGGCGAGGTAGGCATCCGAGGTGCCCCTGCCGGCGCGCATCGCGGCGCGGTCCACGGCTTCCTGGAAGCGCGCCGATAGTTGCACCTTGGCGGTCTCGCGGCCGCGCTTGACGACGACCTGAGCCGGGATGTCGCGCCAGGAGATGATGCTCAGGCTGGGCATGCCGCAGCACCCTGGCTCGCCATCAGGGTGCGCAGGCGCGTGCCGAGCTGGCCGTAACCGGTAACGCGGTACTCGAAGGCGAAGCCGAAGGAGGCGGCGATCGCGCGCGCCCGGGCCACGTTGCCGGGGATCTCGGACTGCGCGAGATACACGAGCCTCTTGTAGTGACGGAAGTATTCGCCGGCGAGCTCGGGGTGGCGGTCGAGCCCGAGCGAGCGCACGACCAGCCGCTCGAAGTGCCGCAGGAGAAAGTCGGTCAGGTAGAAGGTGCCCGGCTCGGCGTCGCAAAGCTGCGCAAATACCTGCGGGGTGGCGAAGAACTCGTAGCAGTGCGCGCCCGGCAACCGCTCGACGCCTTCCTCGGCGAGTACGCGGTCGAGCTCACCTCCGGTGCCGCAGTCACCGTAGGCGACGAGGATCTCGCCGTAGTGCGCGCGCTGCGCGCGCAGCACCTCGCGCACGGCGGGCGCGATGCGCTCGGGATGGTTGTGAAGCTGCGCCGGCAGGCAGCGTACGTCGAGCGCACTCCACTGGTTGGCACGGCGCAGCGCCGCGATCTCACGCGCGAGCGCCCCGCAGGCGATGACGAGTGTGCCGCGCGCGCTCATGGCCGCCTCGCGGACTCCTCAGGCGGCGCGCGCGGCGCGCCGCGCGGCGAGAAGGGTCTTGGCGGTCTCGACCGCGATGGCAGCGTCGCGGCAATACGCGTCCGCGCCCACGGCCTTGCCGAACTCCTCGTTGAGCGGGGCGCCGCCGACCAGCACGATGAAGTCCTTGCGGATGCCCGTCTCGTTCATCTTGTCGATGACCACCTTCATGTAGGGCATGGTGGTGGTGAGCAGCGCCGACATGCCGAGGATGTCGGGCTTGTGCTGCTCCAGGGCCGCGAGGTACTTCTCCACGGGGTTATTGATGCCGAGGTCGATGACCTCGAAGCCCGCGCCCTCGAGCATCATCGACACCAGATTCTTGCCGATGTCGTGGATGTCGCCCTTGACGGTGCCGATCACGATCTTGCCGATCGGCTCGACGCCGGTCTCGGCGAGCAAGGGCCGCAGGATCTCCATGCCGCCCTTCATGGAGTTCGCGGCGAGCAGTACCTCAGGGACGAAGAGAATGCCGTCGCGGAAGTCGATGCCGACGATGCGCATGCCCTCGACGAGGGCGTCGTTCAGCACCTTCTCGGCGTTCCAGCCGCGCTCCAGGAGAATATGCGTTGCCTCCTCGACCTCGGCCTTCAGGCCGTTGTAGAGATCGTCGTGGACCTGCTCGGTGAGTTCCTGGTCGTTCAGGTCGCGCAGGTTGAATTCGGCGTCGTCGGCCATCGGCGAAATCTCCATGCGCGACGGAAGGTTAGCGGCTCGCGCAGCCTCTTAAGCGGCATGGTAAGGGCAGGGTCCTGAGGGCAATGGCTGCTTCGCGACCGCGGCGTGCCCGCGAGCGACAGGTCGCATTAAGGCAAACGGTGAGGTGTGCGCGCCGTCTCAGGCCGGGGCGGGCTCGCTCCGGGCGGACGCGGCGGACTTGCCCTGCCGGCTCTGCCGCTCGGCGCTCGGCGGGCAGCCGAACTGCGCGCGGTAGCAGCGCGAGAAGTGCGGCGGGGACTGAAAGCCGCACGCCGTCGTGATGTCGATGATCGGCATCGAAGTCTGCAGCAGCAGTTCGCGTGCCCGGCGCAGCCGCATCTGCAGGTAGTAGCGCTTCGGGACGCAGTTCAGGTGTCGCTTGAACAGCCGCTCGATCTGCCGGCGCGAGAGCCCGGTGGCGGCGGCGATCTCATCGAGCGACAGCGGCTTCTCGATGTTCTCCTCCATGAGCTGCGCGACACGGATCAGGCTCTCATGGCTGACGCCGATCTGCGCGCGCAGCGGCACGTACTGGCGGTCGCGGTCGCTGCGGATGCGATCGACGATGAACTGCTCGGAGATCAGCTGCGAGACGTGGGCGCCGTGGCGCGCCTCCACCAGGTGCAGCATCAGATCAAGCGGCGCGACCCCGCCGGAGCAGGTGAAGCGGTCGCGGTCGATGCTGAAGAGCTGGTCGCTCAGGTGGATGCGCGGGAACTCCTCGCGCAGCGCCGAGAGGTTCTCCCAGTGAATCGTGGCGCGGTAGCGATCGAGGAGACCGGCCTTCGCGAGCGCGTAGCCGCCGGTGCATAGGGCGCCCAGCGGCACGCGCCGCTCGGCGAGACGCTTGAGCGCCGCGAGTGTCTTGGCCGTGACGACCTCCTGCACATCGACGCCCCCGCACACGAACAGGATGTCCACCGTGCCCACCTGCTCGAGCGGCAGCGTCGGGGAGAGCTGCAGGCCGTTGCTCGCCGCCGTCGGCGTGCCCTCCAGGCTCACGATCGACCACTCGTACACCGGCTGCCTCATGACGATGTTCGCCATGCGCAGCGGCTCGACCGCGCTCGAGAGCGCGATCATCGAGTAGCGCGGCAGCGTCAGAAACGCGAACTTGCTCTTGGGCAGGGCCACATGACGGATTTTACGCCTTTCTTGCCTGATTGCGACACCCGGCGGCTGATAGCGAAAACCCGAGATCGGGCGTGGGCCATCAACGCTCGACCTACCAACAGGATGCCGTCCTATTGGCCCTTGTCGATTGTTATTGACTCCCTGCGTCGC
>DATBBQ010000176.1:0-2066 GCA_036270915.1 Steroidobacteraceae bacterium | reverse complement strand
AAGACGCCCGCCGTGGTCCAGACGTCGGTGAGGAGGTGGCGCGCGTCGGCTTCCAGCGTGATCGAGCGGTGCGCGCGCGCAGCACCCAGCAGGACCCACGCACAGCCCGCATTGGCGAGCGCGGCGAGAACGGAGAGGGCGAGGCCGGCGCTCACCTGCTCCAGCGCCTGGGGGTGGAAGAGGCGCGGGATCGAGGTCCACATGATGCCGCCGGCCGCCACGAAGATGAGCGCGCCCTCGATGCCGCTCGAGAAGTACTGCGCCTTCTCGTGGCCGAAGTTGTGCTCGCGATCGGGCGCCTCCCGGGAATACGTGAGCACGCCCAGCGCCACCAGCGCCGCGACGATGTTCACCACGGCCTCCACGGCGTCCGAGAGCAGGCCCACCGATCCCGTGAGGTAGTAGGCGGCGAACTTGAGGGTGATGGTGACGATCGAGGTGGCGAGCGAGAGCCACGCGTAGAAGATCGGCGAGCGCGTGCTCATCGGCGGACCCCGGCCCGCGCGCCGCCCGCTCCGCGGATAAGCCGCGCACCCTGCTCCACCACGAAGCGCTCGAACGCCTCGGCGATGCGGGGCAGCACGCGATCGCGGCGGTGCACGACGTACCACTGACGCATGACCGGAAATCCTTTCACGGGGACCACGGCGAGTCGGCCGAGTGCCAGCTCCTGCTGCACCGCGTGGCCGGAGAGGAATCCTAACCCGAAGCCGGCCGCCACCGACTGCTTGATCGTCTCGTTGCTCGCGATCTCCATCTCGATGCGCGGCACCACGCCCGACTCGGCGAAGGCCTGGTCCATGGCGAGCCGCGTGGCCGAGCCCGGCTCGCGCGAGATGAGCGGCTCGCGCGCCACGGCCTCGAGCGCCACGCTGCGCTTCATCGCGAGCGGGTGGCCGGGGGGCGCCACGATCACGTGCGGGTGCCGCGCGAAGGGCTGCGCGGCGAAGGCCGGGTCGGTCGGCGCGTGGCTCATGACCGCGAGGTCGATCTCGTGGGCGGCGAGCCGCGCCAGCAGTTCCTCGCGATTGCCGACGGTGAGCCGGGCGCGGATGCCCGGATGGCGCCCGCGGAACGCGGCGATGAGCCACGGCAGGAAGTAGTCGCCCGCGTTGATCACCGCCACGTCGAGCAGCCCGCGCTCGAGCGCCTCGAGCCCCGCGATGGCTTCCTCCGACGCGCGGATGTGGGCCAGGATGTCGCGCGCATGGGCGAGCACCTCTTCGCCTGCCTGGGTGAGCCGGAGCCCCCGGCCCAGGCGCTCGAAGAGCCGCGCGTTGGCGTGCCCCTCGAGCTGGCGGATCTGGATCGAGACCGCGGGCGGCGTGAGGTGCAGCTCCTCGGCGGCGCGCGTGAGCGAGAGGTGCCGGGCCGCGCTCTCGAAGACGCGCAGCTGCCGCAGGGTCGCGTTCTTCATGATTAAGTGATCACTTAATGATTCGGTAATTATATTTTACTTTTATTTAACCGAGACGGCGACTACGCTGGATCCATGCCGACCGACCGCAAATCGCTGAACCGCGCCTTCTGGGACCTGGGCCTGCGCTTCCAGTGGGACGACCGCATCTGGTCCGTCGTCTCCTCGATGCCGGACCTGCGCGCCCAGCTCGCCTACTACCTCGAGCGCCACCAGCCGCACCTGCTCGCGGTCTACGACGTCGATTTCCTGAAGTCGATGATCGAGGATCGCCTCACGCGGCCGGTCGACGCGCCCATCGGCCTGGAAGCGCACCGCTCGTTCTGAGGCGGATCGTCCCGGGCCGTCAGCCCGGGAGCACGAAGGCGCGCCCTACGCGCGCAGCTCCGGGAGATCGCGGAAGTGCTCGAGCGCCTCGGGGTTGGCGAGCGCCTCGAGGTTCTTCACCGACTGGCCGTGGACCACGGCGCGCACCGCGAGCTCGACGATCTTGTTGCTCTTGGTGCGCGGGATGTCGGGCACCTGCAGGATCACCGCGGGGACGTGGCGCGGCGTGGTGTTGTCGCGGATGACGTCCCTGATGCGCTTCACCAGCGCTTCATCGAGCCGGAGATCCTCGCGCAGGCGCACGAAGAGCACGACGCGCACG
>DATBBQ010000175.1:0-23646 GCA_036270915.1 Steroidobacteraceae bacterium | reverse complement strand
CCTCTGTCTCCCGGCAGGAAACAAGGTCCCGGCTCCGACTACGCCTTCTCCCCTACCTGTAACTCCGCGGATTTGTAGGGCACACCGCACCCCCCAATCCCGCAGTATCCATCCGGATTCTTTGCGAGGTACTGCTGGTGATAATCCTCGGCGTAGTAGAACTCGGGCGCGTCCCGGATCTCGGTCGTGATGGAACCGCGGCCTGCGGCTGACAGCTGAGCCTGGTAGGCACGCTTGGAGGCTTCCGCAGCCGCGCGCTGCTCGGCGTCCGCGACGTATATCGCGGAGCGGTATTGAGTGCCGACGTCATTTCCCTGGCGCATGCCCTCGGTGGGATCGTGCGACTCCCAGAAGACGCGCAGCAGATCCCTGTAGTCGACCTTCTTCGGGTCGTAGAAGACCTTCACGACTTCGGCGTGACCGGTCTCACCGCCGCACACCTCTTCATAGGTCGGATTGGGCGTAAAACCACCCGCGTAGCCGACCGCGGTCGCGTACACGCCCGCGAGCTGCCAGAAGAGACGCTCCGCGCCCCAGAAGCATCCCATGCCAAAGACCGCTTCACGCAGCCCTTCCGGAAAAGGCGGCGCGATGCGGTGACCGTTCACGAAGTGCACGGGATTGAACGTGAGGGACGTGCTGCGCCCGGGCAGCGCCTCTTCCTTCGTCGGCATAGTCGACTTCTTGCGAAACAGACCCATGACGGCCTCCTCCTGCGGTTGCCCGTCAGTGTGGGGACCGGCGGGTCGCGACTCAAGTCCGGGCCGAAGCAGTTCGCTAAGTCATTGTCGCGGCATGGGTTGCTTGAAGCTCGGCCGCGTCGCCCTTTAAGCTTCTCCCATGGCGATCAGTCAACCACAGAACCTGCGTGCGCCCGCGCTCGAGAAGCTGCGGCCGTACGGGATACGCATCAGCCTCCCGCCGGGAGATCCGTTCCGCAAGTTGCTGGGCCCCGAGTGGCAGCGCCAGCACTGGTACCCAACGCCCGTCGAGCGCGACGCCGCCCTGGCCGAGATGAGCCGCCGTCACGAGTACTCGCGTTCGGGAGACAAACCCGCGCTGGTGTTTCAGAAGATCGAGAAGCTCGCGGAGAGCCGCGGGCTCTGAGCCCATCCAGCGCGCGTCGCGGCGTCTCGCTGCTCAGGTGCCCCCGGATGCTGGGCAGCTGAACTCCTTCTCCGGCCTTTGTTTGGGCGTGATCAGCTTCCAGCCCGCCGGGACCTCGAACTTGTCCGCGGATATGGGATCGGTGGTGATCGACGTCGTCTCCAGCGTCATACCCACGAGGCGCACCATGTTCGGCAGGGGCGGGGGCGCTGCAGCGGCTGGCACAGGCGCAGCAGCGGGCTCGCTGGCTTTCTTGTGGAACAGGCTGCTCGCAAGCTTGCTGCCAAAAGCGCTGACGGCGCTGCCGGCGACCGATCCGGCAACACCATTGCCGGCGGCGTTTGCGGCCGCCGCACCGGCCGCCGAGCCCGCCGCACCCGCTGCGGAATCCACCGCCGCATTGGTCGCCGCGGTCCCGGCATCCGCGAGCGGGTTCGCGACGCTGGCAGTCGGTGGCGCGTTCTTAGCGGACGAGCATTGCGCGCCTCCGAAGGAGACACTGAACGCGGTCTTCATAGGGTAGCCCTTGAAATCGCCCGCCTTGTCGGAGAGTTGTTTCAGGCCGTCCTTATAGGGCGCGAGGAACTGCTGCAGGCTCTGTTGCACCTGCGCGCTCATCTGGTCGAGGCCCATCCTCTTCAGATACGCCGCCTGGAATGCCTTGCGATCCGCGAGGCCAGCGATCTCATCCTGGGTGAGCCAGCTGTCCATCGTGAACACGAAGTCGCAGGTATCGTTGGTCTGCGGGTCATGGCAGCTCTGGGTGAGGGTGACTTCGGTCAGCCGGCTGTCGTGACCGGCGAAGCTCTGGTGCTGGTCGGTCTGCTTGGCGTCGAATTTCGGCGGGGACATCTGGCACTTCGAAGTGTCCGGCGCGCTCGTGTTCTGCTGCACGGCGGGGCAGCTCTGGAGCTTCTCCATGGTCGCGCGCACCTTCGCCGCGGCCGCCTCGCGCTCCGCGGCGGTCGGGAACCGGTGCTCCAGGTATTCTCTCTTCTTCGGCTCGAGCGTGTACTCGACGTCGCGATCCAGACGAGTGATCTCGGCGCCCGCCTGGTTGCCGCAGAACATCGACATGAATCCCTCACAGTGAAAGTCACTGTCACGCCGCTGCTTGTCGACGGTCGTGTACTCGGTGCTGGAGGAGTTCGCCTTGACTATCGCCAGGTCGAACCTCGACTGCTGCTGGACGGTGACGTCCGCGCGGGCGACGAGCGAGCTGAGCACGCCGACTGCCGCAACGGTGGACAAAGGGAGAAGGCGAGCAAGGGACATGTTTTGTATTCCTTATTAATAAGCAGTGGTCGCATCGCTCGTGCGCCCTGCGGTTCCCCAAAGCTGGAGTGTAAGCAGTTGTGCGCGCCTGTCCAGCACACGGGGTTCCCGCCCCGATGGGCCGTCATTGCCAATCAATGATTTACGCACCCCCTTCGGCCGCGCAGTGCCTCGCCGGCGCCGGACGCGCTAGATTCGTCGGCGCGCAGATATCCTCAAGGACCGAAGGAGAGCCGACCGTGAGTGAGCCCCAGCCCCAGCCCTACCCCTACGCGACGTACCTCGACGTCAAGTTCGCCCCACTGAGCGTGGTCGACGTACCGGCGCTCATCGCACAGTGCAAGGACCGCTGGTACAACCAGACGCTGTGTCAGGTGAACGACTCGGTCATCAGGCTGGGGATCCTGCAGGGCGAGTACCACTGGCACAAGCACGAGAAGGACGACGAATTCTTCTTCGTCCTCGACGGGCAGTTCTTCATCGATCTCGAGGACCGCTCGATCGAGCTCAAGCCGCTCGAGGGGTTTGTCGTGCCCAAGGGTGTGGTGCACCGCACGCGCGCGCCCGAGCGCGTGGTGATCCTCATGGCCGAGACATCCGCGATCGTGCCCACCGGGGACGCCTGAGCGCCGCGGTCCGGCCGTCGCCTAGAAGGTGCGGCCGAGAAACAGGTAGAACTGCTGGTTGCCGTGCGTATCGAAGCCGCTGGCGAGGTACACCGGGCCGAGGAAGGTGTCGATGCCGAGGAAGACGCTGGCGTCCTTCTCGGTATTGGAAAAGCTCGCGGCGCTGCGTGTCTGCCAGACATTACCCACCTCGAATGAGGCACCTATGTAGGTGGGCAGGTCGAAGTACCCGGGGCCGCCGCGGCCGATCTGCCGGTAGTACAGCAGCCGCGTGATGCCGAAGTTCGGGCCGAAGAGCGAATCGGCCCGCAGTCCCGAGAGGTTGAGGAATCCGCCGAGCGGGAAGAGCAGGTTGATGTCGGTCGGCTGAGCCTGCAGCGTCATGCCGCCGGAAGCCGAGAACACCAGTGTGTTGCGGCCGAAGGAGTGCGCCGCCACGTAGTTCACCGTTACCTGATCCGAGCTCGGCGCCGTGCCGGTAACGTCGCGGATCGCGGTCCACTGCAGCATCGCCTGCTGGCCGTGGTGCGGGAAGTTGATGTCATCCAGCCGGTCGTAGGTGAAGCGCACGAAGAAATTCGTGGTGTCGAAGGGCTGCGCGGCCAGATCGGGAATGTTGGGATCGGCCGGATCGCCGATCTCCAGGCGGAAGTGGCCCTGCTCGCGGATGATGCCGGTACGGATCTCGCCCCAGTTGCCGAACTGCCGCCCTAAGTCCACTCCGTAGTCGAAGGTGTGCACGCGGTACTCGGCGAGCAGCGTCTGTCCCTGCACGTAATCGAGGTCGTGCGACATGTCGAGCGCGTGCGGCATCACGAACCAGCCGGAGAACTGCGCGAGCGGCAGGAACAGCTCGGTGGAGATGCCGGCGACGCTGCCGACGTTCAGGTCGGTGACCCATTCCCCGCCGTTGCGCGTGACGTCGCCGACCACGAAGCGCACGGCCGCATTGAAGGTGGAATTTCCCTGGAAGTCGTCCTGGAGCGCGAGCCCAAAGCGCATGTAGTTGGTGCCGAGGGAGCTCGGATGGGCGTCGAGCTCGAGCCCGTAACGGTCGTCGTTCTTCACCACCTGGTAGTCGAGCGTGTCGAGACCGCCGCGCCCGTAGATCGCGCTGACGCGCTGTGCCACCGCGCTCGGGTCGAGCGGCTTGCCGAGCATGTCCTTGAAGAGCCAGTGGACCGTGGGCTGGTAGAGCTCCGAGCCGGGCCGCACGTCGATAAAGCTGACCACCGGTGGCGGCGCGCGCGGCAATTCGCGCTGCTCCACGTAGCGGCGCATCTGCTGCTCGCTCACCGCCAGCGCCGCGAGCTGCTCGCCCCGCTCGCGCGCCGCCGTCTCGCCGACGCTGATGACGCGGGCGACCTTGGCGAAGTCGAAGGAAGACGCGTTGCCGAGCGCCGGTAGTATCAGTAGGTCGCGCGGGCCGAGGGTGGCCAGCTGCGCCTGCGAGTTCTGGCGGATGAGGATCGCAAGCATCTGGTTGGAAATGACCGGGGCGCTGGTGAGGTCCGCGGCCGGCAGCAGCGGGTAGCCCACGTCGACCACGATGACGACGTCGACTCCCATGGCGCGCGCGATGTCGACCGGCACGTTGTCGGCGAGCCCGCCGTCGACCAGCAGCTTGCCGTCGCGCTCGACCGGCGAGAACACTCCCGGGGCGGAAAGACTGGCGCGCATCGCGCTCGTGAGGTCGCCCGAGCCCATGACGACCGCCTCCCCGGTCACCAGGTCGGTGGCGACGGCGCGAAACGGTGTCGGCAGCTCATCGAAGTTGGTGATGCTCGCGACCGGCAGCGTGAGACGCCGCAGGGTCTCGGTGAGCGCCTGCCCCTGGATCAGGCCCTTCGGCAGCACGATGTGCCGGTCCTGGATGCCGAGCGGGAACTTCACGAGGAAGGTCTCGTCCTCCTGCTTGCGGCGCAGGGTCAGGTCCTCGCGCGGCGGGCGGTCGCGGAAGGCGTCCTGCCAGTTGATCGAGGTCATGAGCTTCTCGATCTGCGTAGCGGACAGGCCGCTCGCGTACAGTCCGCCGACCACCGCGCCCATACTGGTGCCGGCGACGGCGTCGATCGGCACGTGCATCTGCTCGAGGACCTTCAGCACGCCGACGTGCGCGGCCCCGCGTGCGCCGCCCCCGGAGAGCACCAGGCCGATACGCGGCCGGTGCGAGGCCGGCTCCTCGCTGGCCGTAGCGGCCTCAGCTGTTGGCGCGGCACGGCTGACGGAGCTGAAGAGGGCGAGAACCACGAGTAGGAGACCGAATGCCCCGGCGTGAGGCGTGCCCGCCCGAAGTGTTCTCACGGTCCGGGAGAATACCAGCATGCGGGCGCGAGGTCGCAGGGCTCGCTCGCCGCGCGCACGATCACGGATAATGCCGACCATGACCCGAGCCCGCCTCGCGCGCACCGCGCCGCCACTCCTCGCCTGCGTGTTCTTGGCGGCGGCGCTCGCTGGCGGCGCGCCGGCGCGCGCCCAGTCGCGTACCACGAGCGACTGGGGCTACTACGGCGGCGATGCGTTCGGGCGGCGCTTCTCGAGCCTCGACCAGATCAACCGTGGCAACGTCGCGCAACTGACACTCGCCTGGACGTACCACACCGGCGAGCTCGGTGCGGGCTTCGCGCGCGCCGGGCGTCTCACCTTCGAGGCCACCCCGGTACTCGCCTTCGGCGATCTGTACCTGGAGACCGCGACCAACATCGTCATCGCGCTGGATCCGCAGAGCGGCGCGCAGCGCTGGCGCTACGATCCGCACGTCGATCGCGCCGCGCACTACGCCGAGGTCAGCGCGCGCGGGGTGAGCGTCTGGGAGGACCTTGAGCAGTCGCAGACCGGGGCGTGCCGTCGGCGCGTGTTCACCGGCACCCTGGACGCGCGCCTCCTCGCCCTCGACGCCGAGAGCGGGCGGCCGTGCGCGGATTTCGGCGCCGGCGGCGCGGTCGACCTGACGCGCGGGGTGCACATCCGCGATTCCGGCGCCTACCTCGTCACCTCCCCGCCGGCCATCTACGGCAATCTCGTGATCGTGGGTTCCGCGATCGGCGACAACCGCGCCGCGAGCGTCGAGCGCGGCGTCATCCGTGCCTTCGATGCCCGCAGCGGCGCGCCCGTGTGGTCGTTCGATCCCCTGCCGGACGCCTACAATCACCCCGCGGCCGCCGACTGGCACATCGAGCAGGCCCTCAGCACCGGCGCCGGCAACGCCTGGGCAGTCATGTCAGTCGACGAAGAGCACGCTCTGGTGCTGGTGCCGACCGGCTCGGCGAGCCCGGATTTCTACGGCGGCCAGCGCATCGGTACCGACCGTTACGCCGACTCACTCCTGGCGCTCGATGCCCACACCGGGCGGCTGGTGTGGGCCGAGCAGCTGGTGCATCACGACCTGTGGGACTACGACCTCGCCGCCCAGCCGGTGCTCGGTGACTTCGAGGTGCAGGGCTCACCGCTCCCGGCGGTGATCCAGGCCACCAAGACCGGCATGCTGTACGTGTTCGAGCGCACCCGCGGGCAGCCGCTCGTGGCGATGACCGAGAAGCCGGTACCACCGAGTCACGTGCCCGGCGAGCACGCGTGGCCGACCCAGCCGTTCTCGGCACTGCCGGCGCTCGTGCCGCAGCAGCCGATCGCGCCGCGCGATGCCTGGGGGATCACCTTCTGGGATCGCGGCCGCTGCCGCAGCCTGATCGCGAGCCTGCGCAACGAGGGGGTCTTCACGCCCCCCGACCTCAAGGGCACGCTCGAGTCACCCGGCTACGTCGGCGGCGTCAACTGGGGCGGCCTCGCTTTCGACGAGCAGCGCCAGCGGGTGATCGCCGCGGTGAACATCCTGCCGATGATGGTGACACTCGTGCCCCAGGGCGAGCTCGAGAGCGAGGCGCGCTCGGGCAAGTACCCGCGCGCTGAGTTCGCGCGCCAGGCCGGCACTCCCTACGGGGTGCGCCGCGAGCCGCTGCTCTCGCCCTTCGGTCTGCCGTGCACGGCCCCTCCCTGGGGTGCGCTCGTGAGCGTGGACCTGCGCGGCCGTCGTATCGTCTGGCAGGTGCCGCTCGGCTCGACCGAGGGCCACACGCCCTGGTTCGTGCCGGACCGCGAGTTCGGGATGCCCAACATGGGCGGCCCGATCGCGACCGCCGGCGACCTGGTGTTCGTCGGTGCCGCGCTCGACAGCTACCTGCGCGCCTTCGACATCGAGACCGGGCGGGAGCTGTGGAAGTACAAGCTGCCCGCCGGGGCCCAGGCCACGCCGATGACCTACCGCGGCGGCGCCGACCAGCGGCAGTATCTCGTCATCAGTGCCGGCGGGCACGGACCGCTCGGCACGCCGCGCGGGGATTACGTCATGGCGTTCGCGCTGCCGTCCAAGGCACCCGCCGCGCACTAACAGCTTTTCGGAGACAGGCATGTCGTTGTGGTTCATTCTCTCGTTACTGCTGCAGGTCGGGCTCATCGTTCACGTCATCAAGACCGGGCGCAACCAGATCTGGATCTGGGTGCTGGCGCTCATGCCCGGCGCGGGCCCGATCGCCTACCTGGCCGTGGAGCTGATACCGGAGCTCTTCCGCAGCCGCACGGCACAGCGCACCGCGCGCGGCTTCCGCAAGGCCGTGGACCCGACCCGTGAGCTGCGCCGCTACGAGAACGAGGCGCGCGTCGCCGGCAACGTGGCGAGTCGCCAGCGCTACGCCGAGGAGCTCGTGCGCCACGGACGCTACGACGAGGGGATCGCGCAGTACCGCCAGGCGCTCACCGGGCTCTACGAGCACGATCCCAACCTGATGCTCGGGCTCGCCCAGGCGCAGTTCGTCAAGGGCGACGCGAGTGGCGCACGCGGCACCCTCGACGAGCTCATCCGCCGCAATCCCGAGTTCCGCTCACCCGCCGGGCACCTGCTGTACGCGCGCGCGCTCGAGGCCGAGGGCAACATTGCCAAGGCGCTCGATGAGTACCGCGTCGCGGCGCCCGCCTATCCCGGGGCCGAGGCCGCCGTGCGCTACGCGCAGCTGCTTGCCGCGCAGGGCCAGCGCGGCGACGCGCAGAGGATCGTGCGCGAGCTGCTCGAGCAGGCGCGCATCGCGCCCGGACACTACCGGCGCGCGCAGCGCGAGTGGCTGGAGGCCGCGCAGCGGCTACTGTGAGCGGCGGGGGCGCCGGAGGAAGCGTGCGTCGAGGTCACGGTCACCCGTGCGCCGTCGCTGCGGCCCGCCTCGTCGGTGACCGTGAGCATGACCGTGTAGCTCGCGGGCGAGGGCGCCGCTTGGGTTACTGATCAGCGGCGGATTCGTGGCGGGGGCGATGACGGTCCACTGATAACTCGCGATGTTCGCGTTGCAGGCGGCGGCACTGCCGCTGCCGTCGAGACTCACCAGCGTGCCGGGCGCGACGGCTGCGGGGAGCGCGATGGCGGCGATCGGCCGCAACGCTCGAGCACCGCCCCGAGGGAACCGGGGGTGCGGGCACTCAAGTGCATGCCCGACGACGATAGCGCAAGCCGCGCCGTGCCTTCCGGACTCACCGTGCAGAGGGTGACCGGGTTCGCGTTCCGGCGGGAATCTGCTGCGTGATGCAGTGGATGTTGCCGCCACCGAGGAGGATCTCGCGCGCCGGCACGCCCACCACGCGCCGTCCCGGGAACAGCCGCTTCAGCCGCCGCGCCGCGGCCCGGTCGGTGCGCCCGTCGAGGAGCGGCATCAGGATGCCGCCGTTGGCGATGTAGAAGTTGACGTAACTCGCCGCCAGACGCTCACCCGCCAGACGCGCCTTGGTGCCCTCGCGCGGCACGAGCCCGGCCGCTTCCCGTCGCGTCAGGTAGAGCGGCCCGGGCATCGGCAGCTTGGTGACCTTCAGACGCCGGCCGCGCGCGTCACGCGCCGCGTGCAGCCGCTCCCAGGCGTCGCGGGAGATCGCGTACTGCGGATCGCGCACGCGCTCGCACCAGGTGAGAGCCACCTCGCCGGGGCGCACGAAGCAGGCCAGATTGTCGACGTGTCCGTCGGTCTCGTCGTTGAACACGCCTCGGCCAAGCCAGATGACCTCGCTGACCCCCAGGTACTCGCGCAGAGTCTGCGCCACCTCTTCGCGCTTGAGGCGCGGATTGCGGTTCGGGTTGAGCAGACACTGCTCGGTGACGAGCGCCGTGCCCTCACCGTCGACGTGTACCGCCCCGCCCTCGCACACGAGCGGCGCGCGGTAGCGCGCCAGGTGCTCCAGCTCGAGGACCTTGCGCGCGACCAGATCATCCTGATCCCAGGGGAAGTACAGGCCGCCGTCGAGGCCGCCCCAGGCGTTGAAATGCCAGTCCACCCCGCGCACCACTCCGCGGCGGTTGACGACGCAGGTGGGCCCGACGTCGCGCATCCAGGCGTCATCGTGGGCCATCTCCACGAGGCGCACGCGCTCGGGCAACGCGGCGCGCGCCGCGGTGAAATGCTCGCGCGAGACGCCGACCGTAACCGGCTCGAACTCGGCGATCGCTGCGGCGACCTGCGCGAAGGCGCCTTGCGCCGGCCGCGCCGCTTCGCGCCAGTTGTCGGGCCGTTCCGGCCACAGCAGCCAGCAGCCCGCGTGGCGCGTGAACTCCGCGGGCATGAAGAACCCGTCCGCGGCAGGCGTGCTCGCGAGCGTCGCCGTCATTTGCGCAGGCGACTGTGACTGAATCCGTAGAAGGCGTAGATCGACATGCCGAGCGCCGTCCAGACGACGAGACGCAGCCAGGTCGCAGTCGACAGAAAGTAGGTCATGCCGAGGCATACGACCGTGCCCACCACGCAGGTAACCGGCGCCCACGGCACCCGGAATGGCCGCGGCGCATCGGGCCGCGTGTAGCGCAGCACGAGCACGCCGGCGCACACCACGGCGAAGGCGAGCAGGATGCCCATCGAGATCAGATCCGTGAGCAGGTCGAGCGGGAAGACCGCGGCGATCAGCGCCGCGAACACCCCGGTAATGACCGTCGACACGTGCGGGGTCTTGAAGCGCGCATGACAGCGGCTCATCACCGGCGGCAGCAGGCCATCGTCGGCCATCGACAGCAGGATGCGCGGCTGGCCGAGGAGCGAGGTGAGGATGACCGAGGTCATGCCGGCGATCACGCCGATCTTCAGCAGCGGCGACAGCCACGAAAGCTGCGGGTGCATGTCGAGCGCCAAGGCGACCGGCGCGTCGGAGTCGAGCTTGGTGTAGGGGACCATCCCGGTCAGCACCGCCGACATCGCGACGTACAGCACCGCCGAGATGAGCAGCGCGCCGATGATGCCGATCGGCAGGTCGCGCTGCGGGTTGCGTGCCTCGAGCGCGGTGGTCGAGGCGGTGTCGAAGCCGACGTAGGAGAAGAAGATGATCGCCGCCCCCTGCATGATGCCCGTGAAGCCGAAGTGGCCGCTGACGCCGGTGTTGGCCGGAATGTAGGGGTGCCAGTTCGCGGTGTCGACGTACGAGAGTCCCGCGATGACGATGATGATGATGATGCCGACCTTGAGGGCCACCATGAACGAGTTGGCGCTCGCAGAGAAGCGCACCCCCACGTACAGCAGCGCCGTCATCGCGGCGACGATCAGCACGGCGGGCACGTTGATGAGCGCGTGCGTGAGGATCACGTGCTCCTTGGCATCCAGCCCGAGCGGCGCGTTGACGAATTGCGCCGGCAGGTGGATATGCGCGTCGTTAAGGAGGCTCACCACGTACGCCGACCAACTCACCGCCACGGCGGATGCCGAGATGGCGTACTCGAGCAGCAGGTTCCAGCCGATGAACCAGGCGAGCGCCTCCCCGAGTGTCGCGTAGGTGTAGCTGTAAGCGCTTCCGGGCACCGGCAGGAAGGCCGCGAACTCCGAGTAGCACAGCGCCGCGAGCCCGCCGCCGAAGGCGGCGACCAGCAGCGAGAGCGTGATGGCGGGCCCGGAGTGGTTCGCCGCCACGGTACCGGTGAGCACGAAGATGCCCGAGCCGATGGTGGCGCCGAGCCCGATGGCGATGAGCGCCCGCGCGCCCAGCACCTGCTTCAGGCGGGCCTTGCCGGGAGGGGCCGGGTCGATGGGCCGTACCGCGCACAGCTGACGCAGCAGCGACTCCCGGGCGGGACGTGCGAGGTTGTTCTGGTTCATCGAGTTCGACATATGTGCTTTCATGACTCGGCCGCCCCGGCCCGCCGTGCGCGGAAAGTCTCTCACAGCCGCGAGCCGCTGTACCACGCGGCGCCGTCCGGTGCGCCGCGTGTGCTAGCATTCCGCGCCCGGGCGAAGCCTCGCGCCCGAGATCCCTCAGGAGAACCCCATGTCCACGGCCGCCGCGACCCCCAAGGCCATCCCCCCGGCGCATGGCGCGAAGATCACGATCCAGAACCGCAAGCTTGCGGTGCCCGACAACCCGATCATTCCGTTCATCGAGGGCGACGGTACGGGACCTGATATCTGGCGCGCCTCGGTGCGCGTCATGGACGCCGCGGTCACCAGGGCCTACAGCGGCAGGCGCCGCATCCACTGGATGGAGGTGTACGCCGGGGAAAAATCCAACAAGCTGTTCAATACCTGGCTGCCCGAGGTAACGGTCGCCGCCTGCCGCGAATACCTGGTGTCGATCAAGGGTCCGCTGACCACACCGGTCGGCGGGGGCATCCGCTCGCTGAACGTCGCGCTACGGCAGATGCTCGATCTCTACGTCTGCCTGCGCCCGGTGCGCTGGTTCAAGGGCGTGCCCTCGCCCGTGCGCCACCCGGAAAAGGTGGACATGGTGATCTTCCGGGAGAACACCGAGGACATCTACGCGGGCATCGAGTTCGAGGCCGGCAGCCCCGACAATCAGAAGTTCCTCGACCTGTTCCGCCAGGCCTTCCCGAAGGCCTACGCCAAGATCCGTTTCCCGGAGAGCTGCGGCGTCGGCATCAAGCCGGTGTCGCGCGAGGGTTCCGAGCGCCTCATACGCGCCGCCATCGACTACGCGGTGAGGAATAAGCGCAAGAGCGTGACGCTGGTGCACAAGGGCAACATCCAGAAGTTCACCGAAGGCGCCTTCCGTAACTGGGGCTACCAGCTCGCCGAGCGCGAGTTCGCCGCCGAGGTCTACACCTGGGAACAGTGGGAGCGCACCAAGGCCTCCCAGGGCGAGGCGGCTGCGCACACGGAAATGACGGCCGCCCGCAAGGCCGGGCGCGTCCTCATCAAGGACGCGATCGCCGACATCACGCTGCAGCAGGTGCTAACGCGCCCGGACGAGTTCGACGTGATCGCGACCCTCAATCTCAACGGCGACTATCTCTCCGACGCGCTCGCCGCGCAGGTCGGCGGCATCGGCATCGCCCCCGGCGGCAACATCAACTATCTGACCGGGCACGCCGTGTTCGAGGCTACGCATGGCACGGCGCCCAAGTACGCCGACCTCGACAAGGTGAATCCGGGGTCCTTGATCCTCTCGGGCGAGATGATGTTCCGCTACCTCGGCTGGGTGGAGGCGGCGGATGCGATCGTCACCGCCATGGACCGCACCATCGGCCAGAAGATCGTGACCTACGACTTCGCGCGCCTCATGGAGGGCGCCACCGAGGTGTCGACGAGCGCGTTTGCCGACGCGCTGATCCGCAACCTGTAGCCGCGGCCTTCCGGGACCCATGGCTGGCTACTCCGGGACACCGCTCGCCAAGAAGCTGGGACTCAAGGCCGGTTGCCGCCTGTTCCTCGAGTCAGCGCCGGCCAACTACGCGCGCCTCATCGCCCCCGCCCCGCCCGGACTGAAGAGGGTCGCGCGCATCGATGAGGACACCGACGTCATCCACGTGTTCAGCACCGAGCGCCGCGCGCTCGAGACGCAGCTGCGCAGCGCGCGCGAGCGCATGCGGCCGGACGCGGTGGTCTGGGTCAGCTGGCCCAAGAAGGCCTCCGGGGTCGCCTCAGACGTCACCGAGGACGTGGTGCGCGCCGTGGCGCTGCCGATGGAACTCGTCGACATCAAGGTGTGCGCGGTCGATGAGGTCTGGTCGGGCCTGAAGCTGATGTTGCGCCGCGCGGCGCGACCGGCGGCAGGGAAAAGCGCGCGCGGCGGCGCGCGGCGCTAGTCTCCTGCCGTGCCCGTCCGGCCGCACACCGCGACGCTCCTGGAGTGGGCCCGCAAGGTGCAGGCAATCGCGCAGAACGGCCTCGCCTTCACCCTCGATCCCTTCGACCGCGAACGCTACCTGCAATTGCAGGCGCTGGTCGCCGAGGTGCTCGACAGCGAGCTCGGCGTGCCCCTCGCGCAGGCGCAGGCGTTCTGGGCCGGGGAGCACGGCTACGCAACGCCGAAGGTCGACGTGCGCGGTGCGGTGTTCGACGGCGAGCGCGTCCTGCTCGTGCGCGAACGCAGCGACGGGCGCTGGACGCTGCCGGGCGGCTGGGTGGATGTCAACGATGCGCCCTCCGAGGCCGTGGTGCGCGAGATCCGCGAGGAGTCAGGCTTCGAAGCGCGGCCCGTGAAGCTCGCCGCGCTCCTCGACAAGAACCGGCATCCGCATCCTCCGGGCGCGCACCACATCTACAAGCTGATGTTCCTGTGCGAACTGACCGGTGGCGCGGCGCTCGCCGGCATGGAGACCGACGCCGTCGCCTTCTTTCCCGTCACGGCACTGCCGCCGCTGTCCACTGGTCGTATCCTCGCACCGCAGATCGAGCGGCTGTATCGCCACCATCTCGAGCGCGGCCTGCCGACCGAGTTCGACTGAGCACGCCGGGCATGCAGGAAGCGAGCGCGAGTCACCCGTCGGCCCCGGAGTGTGCGCGACACATCGTCGCCGCCTTCGCCGGCTACAACGCCGAGTTCCGCGCGATCACGCGGCGCGCGCCGCTGCGCTTCGACAGCCGCGATGCGCGCGGCGGCCAGCATGACGCCGTGGAGCGTATCGAGCTGTACGACCGCTGGGTGAACCGAACGATCGCCGAGCTGCGCGCGGCGCTTGGAGCGCAGACCCTGGAGCGCGCGCTGTGGCGGCGCATCCACGACGAGTTCGCCGCGCAGATCGGCGCGCAGTCCGATCCGGAGTTCACCAAGACGTTCTTCAGCTCCATCAGCCGTCGCATCCTCGGCACGGTGGGAGTGGCCCCGGACGTGGAATTCGTCGCGACCGATCTCGATCCGCTCGCGAACATCCGCTCCTCCGTGGGCATGAACACCTACGTCAATCACGGCTCCCTGCCGCTGCTCTTCGAGGGCCTGCTCGGCGACGTGCGCTTCCGCTCGCCCTGGCGCGACCTCGACAGGAGCATCGCCCACGTGGTGAGCGAAGTGCGGGCGCACCTCGAGGCGCGCAACGAGCGCCGCGGCGTGGAGCGGGTCGAGGTGATCCGCCCGGTGTTCTATCAGGTCTCGCGCGCGTACGTCGTGGGGCGCATCGTCGGCCGGCAGTTCCTGCTGCCGCTCGTGATCGCCCTGCGCAACACCGACGGCGGTGTGCTGGTCGATGCCGTGATGCTCGCCGAGGACGACGTCAGCATCGTCTTCAGCTTCACGCGCTCCTACTTCCACGTCGACCTCGAGCGCGTCGCCGAGGCGGTGGTATTCCTGAAGTCGATCATGCCGCGCAAGAGCGTGAGCGAGCTGTTCACCGTCCTCGGGCGCGCGAAGCAGGGCAAGACCGAGCGCTACCGCGAGCTCATGCACAACATGGAGCGAACGAGCGATCTCTTCGTGCACGCCCCGGGTGAACGGGGTCTCGTCATGGTGTGCTTCACCCTGCCCTCCTTCGACGTCGTCTTCAAGGTGATCCGCGACCGCTTCGCCTACCCCAAGACCGTCCTGCGCGAGGAGGTGCTCGAGAAGTACCGCCTGGTGTTCGTGCACGACCGTGCCGGGCGGCTGGTCGACGCGCAGGAGTTCCGCCGCCTGCGCTTCCCGCGCGTGCGCTTCGCGCCGGAGCTGCTTGCGGAGCTCGAGAGCGAAGCCGGGCAGACCGTGCACGCCGAGGGCGCCGACCTCGTCTTCGAGCACCTGTATATCGAGCGGCGCATGACGCCGCTCAATCTCTACCTGCGCGCCGCCGAACCCGAGCGCGCCGAGCGCGCCGTGCTCGACTACGGCCAATGCATCCGTGACCTCGCCTACACCGATATCTTTCCCGGCGACCTGCTGCTGAAGAACTTCGGCGTCACCCGCCACGGGCGCGTCATCTTCTACGACTACGACGAGCTGTGCCGGGTGACCGACTGCAACTTCCGCGACCTGCCGCAGCCGACCAATCCCGAGGACGAGATGCGCGGTGAGGCCTGGTTCTACGTGGGCGAGAACGACGTCTTTCCGGAGACGTTCATCAACTTTCTCGCCTTCAACGACAGCCAGCGCGCCGCGCTCCTGCGCGTGCACGGGGAGATCGTGACGGCGCGCTTCTGGCGCGGCGTGCAGCAGCGGCTGCGCGACGGGGAGGTCGTGGAAGTCCTGCCCTACCACCCGCAGCGCGTACGGGTCGCTGGCAGCCTGTAGCTAGGGCAACGAGCCGGGCCACGCGCGGGCGGCGTGGGCGTGCGCCGCCCCGCGTGCCAACGCCGGCTGCGGCACCGTGAGTGCGCGCGCCAGCAACCGGTTGGCCGAGTCCCAGTTCACCAGGTCCTCGAGAAAGGCGTTCACGTAGGCGCCGCGGCGGTTCTGGTAGTCGAGATAGTAGGCGTGCTCCCACAGATCGAGCGCGAGCAGTGCCGTGTCGCCGCGCACGAGGGGCGTACCGGCGTTACTCGTGGTGAGCAACTCCACCCCCTGCTCGCGCCACACGAGCCACAACCAGCCGCTGCCGAAGTGCGTGCCGGCGAGCTCGCGGAACTCGGCGACGAAGCGCTCGTAAGAACCGAAGCAACGGCGGATGTGCTCGGCGACGGGCCCGGAGGGGGCACCACCGCCGCGCGGCCGCATGGACTGCCAGTAGAGCGCGTGATTCCAGACTTCCGCCGCCCAACGATACACCGTGTGCTGCGCCGGCGTGCGCTCCGTGGCGCGAACCAGGTCTTCGAGCCCCAGGAACTCAAGTGCCGTGCCACGCACGAGGGCGCGCATGCGATCGAAGCACAGGCGCTGGTGACGGCCGAAATGAAACACCAGCGTGTCGCGTGACATCGCCGGCTCGAGATCGGAAAAGTTATACGGGATCGCCGGCGCTTCGGTGTTCATGCATCACCTCGGAGTGCAATGCGCACGCAATTGTACTGCTGTGACTGCACGCGCGCCCGAGGGTTCCCTGCGCGCGTTCCATGAAAAAGTAACAAACAGCGGCGACGTTGCCGGTGAGGGCAAGTGTGACAGGGTTGTTGCACAGGCCGCCGACGCGGCGCGGGCCGAGCCCGATATATCTCCAACGTTCTGAAGGTTTGTGCGCGACGGACGCTCAGGCGGCGTCGGGTGCGAGCGCCTGCGCCAGGTCGGCGAGCAGATCGTCGACGTCCTCGAGCCCGATCGACAGGCGTACCGTCCCTTCAACGACCGCCGAGATTCTCTGCTGCTCTGCGCTCAGTTCGCGGCCGCTCATCAGTTGCGAGGTCACCACCAGGGACTCGGTGGAGCCGAGACTCACGGCGAGAGCGAACAGCTGCAGCCGGTCGGCAAACCTGCGCGCGGCCGCGGCGCCGTCCCTGAGATCGAAGGCGACGATCGTGCCGAAGTCCTGCATCTGCGCCGCCGCGAGGGCGTGTTGCGGATGCGACCCAAGCCCCGGGTAGTGCACGCGCGCCACCGCGGCGTGGCCGGCCAGGAACTCGGCGATCTGCAGGGCGGCGCGGCACTGCGCCTGGTAGCGCACGAAATAAGTCTTCAGTCCGCGCAGGATCAGGAACGCCGCGTGCGGGTCGAGCATCCCGCCGAGCGCGCCGAAGTCGGTGCGCAGCGTGCGGATGATCTCCGGACGCGCGATGACGGCCCCGCCCATGACGTCGCCTGCGCCGGAGGCGTACTTGGTCAGACTGTGCAGGAATATGTCGACGTCGTAGCCACCGTGCTGATGAAAGCCGGCGAAGGTGTTGTCCATGACGCTGAGCGCGCCGGCCTGCTGCGCAAGCCGCGTGAGAGCGGCGATGTCGGCGATCTTGGTGACCGGATTCGTCGGGCTCTCGAAGAGCAGCAGGCGGGTCGGCTGACTCGCGAGGACCCGCTCGACGCCGGCGAGATCCTCGATCGAGAGCATCGTATGCGTGACGCCGAAGCGGCCGAGGAGGCGGCGGATGAGGTAGCGTGTCGGATTGTAGGTCTCTACGAAGCACAGGATGTGATCGCCCTGCTTGGTGAGCGCGAGCAGCGTCTGGGAGATCGCCGCCACGCCGGTCGCGGTGACCAGGCAGTCGCCCCGCCCCTGCAGCTCCGCGAGCAGCAGCTCGAGCTGTCGCGTCGTGGGATTGGACGAGCGCGCGTAGAAGAAGCCGGGGCGCGCGCCGCGCAGAAACCGTTCCGTCTCCTCGAGCGACTCGAACTCGAACTTCACCGTCTGGTAGATCGGCGCGACCAGCGGGTGGTTGTCGGCCGGTATCGGCACGTCCGGCGGGTGATTGACGCGCGTGGGCTTCTTCACGGCCGAGGACGCCCGCTAGTCGCCCAGGGTGAAACGGTCGGCGTCCAGGTGCGCCGGAAACTTCTCCCGGAAGGCCTGCAGCGGCGCGAGCGGCAACTCCACCGTCAGCACGCACGCCGTGTCCCCCGCCTGCACGAGCGTCCGGCCGAGGAAATCGATGGCGGCGCTCCCGCCCGCGTACGCAATGCCCTGCCCGTCCGGGCCGACGCGGTTGACCCCGACGACGTAGGCCTGATTCTCGATCGCCCGCGCTGGCAGCAGCTGCCGCCAGGCATCGGTGCGCGCGGCCGGCCAGTTGGCGACGTAGAGCAGCAGCTCATAGTCCAGTTCCGGGCGGCGCCGGCTGAAGACCGGGAACCGCAGGTCATAGCACACGAGCGCACACACCCGCATCCCGCGCCAGGGCACGCTCCACGCGCCACGCCCGGGCGTGTAGTGCTCATGCTCGCGTGCCATGCGAAACAGGTGACGCTTGTCGTACCGGCGCACCGGCCCGGACGGTTCCACCCACAGCAGGCGGTTGTAATAGAGACCCTGGTCGCGAACGATGACGCTGCCGGTGATGGCCGCGTCGAGCTCTGCCGCGCGCGCCTTCAGCCACTCCTCGCTCGTCCCCGCGGCGTCTTCGGCGAAGCGCTCGACCTCCATGCTGTAGCCCGTGGTGAAGGTCTCGGGCAGTACGACCAGGTCGGTCCGGCCGGCCAGTGGCGCGAGGAGCGACGCGAGGCGCGCACGGTTGCCCTCCGGGTCATGCCAGAGGAGCGCCTGCTGAACGAGCGACACGCGCAGGCTGCTCACGCGCTGCCCCCCAGGCGGCGCGCGAACGCGTTCAGCCGCTCGGCCGCCTGATCGAGCGTGCCGTCCCGCTTGGCGATGCACAGCCGCACGAAGGTCAGGGGCTGCGGCCGCTCATAGAAGGGCGACAGCGGGATGGTCGCGACGCCGGCCTGCGCGAGCAGCCGCTCGGCGAAGGCGTAGTCCTCCTGCGCACCGAAGGCTTCGTAGTCGAGCAGCTGGAAGTACGTGCCCTGCGCGGGCGGCAGACGAAAGCCGGAGCCGGCGAGCGCGGCGCGCAGCCGATCGCGCTTCCCCTGGAAGAAGTCCGCGAGCTCGCGCCCACAGTCGGGACGTTCGGCGAGGTAGGCGGCGATCGCGTGCTGCAGCGGGTGCGAGATGCTGAAGGTGTTGAACTGGTGCACCTTGCGCAGCTCGCGCGTCAGTGCCTCGGGTGCGACGCAGTAACCGACGCGCACGCCGGTGGCGTGCAGCGTCTTGCCGAAAGAGAACACCGCGAAGCTGCGCGCCGCGAGCTCCGGGTGGCAAAGGACCGAGTGGTGGCGCCCGCCGTCGAACACCACGTGCTCGTAGACCTCATCCGAGAGCACGAGGATGTCGCGCCCGCGCACGAGGGCTGCGAGCGCCTCCAGATCCGCGCTGCCCGCGGCGGTGCAGGCCGGGTTGTGCGGGCTGTTGAAGATGACCAGCCGGGTGCGCGGGCCGGTGGCCTCGCGCACCCGCTCCCAGTCGTAGCGGAAGCCGGGCTGGGAGAGCGGCACGCGCACGCAACGCGCCCCGGCGAGCTGTACCGCGGGCTCGTAGGAGTCGTAGGCGGGATCGAACGCGATCACTTCGTCCCCCGCGCCGACCGCCGCCTGGATCGCCGAGTAGATCGCCTCGGTCGCCCCCAGGGTCACCGTGATCTCGCTCTCGGGGTCACGCTCGAGGGCGTAGAAGCGCTTGAGCTTCGCCGCGATCCGCTCGCGCAGGCTCGCGAGTCCCTCCATCGGTGCGTACTGGTTGTGGCCGCCGCGCATGGCCGCGCCGACGAGCTCGGTGAGCCTCGGGTCGATGTCGTAGTCGGGAAACCCCTGGCCGAGGTTGAGGGCGTTCAGCTCCCGCGCCCGGCGCGACATCACCGTGAAGATCGTGGTGCCGACCTGGGGCAGCTTGCTGTGCATGAGCCGGCCGCTACAGCTCGGCGCCGATGGCAGCCCAGGCGGCGCCGATGACGCCGGCGTGGCCGACGAAGTGCGCCGGCCGCAGCTTGGCCTGCGAGCGCAGCAGCGGAGCAAACTCGGCGAAGCGCTCGCTCACCGCGCCGCCGAGGATGAAGACGTCCGGCCAGAACAGGCTGAACATGGCGTCCAGGTAGTCGTTCACCCGTTTGCTCCAGGTGGGGAAGTCGAGCTTCTCGCGCGTGCGTGCACGCGCCGAGGCCAGCGTCTCCGCGTCCACGCCGTGCACCTCGAGGTGCCCGAGCTCGGAGTTCGGGAGCAGACGCCCGTCGGTGAACAGCGCGGTACCGATCCCCGTGCCGAAGGTGAGCATGATGACCGTCCCCATCAGGCCCTTGCCCGCGCCCCAGCGCATCTCCGCAAGCCCCGCCGCGTCGGCGTCGTTGAGGAAGCGCACCGCGCGGCCGAGAGCTGCAGTCGCGAGTCCCTCGGCGTCGGCACCGATCCAGGATCTGTCGATGTTGGCGGCGGTGAGCGTGCGACCGCCCTTGACGACGCTCGGGAAGGCGACCGCGATGCGCTCCTGCTGCGGAGCGAGCCGCTCGACCAGCCCGCGCAGCACCGGCATCAGTGCCTGCGGCGCCGACGGCTGCGGCGTCGGCACCGAGTCCGGCGGTTGCAGCAGCCGGCCGGCGAGCACGTCGACCAGTCCCGCCTTCACCGACGAGCCGCCGACGTCCAGTCCGAGCACCGCGGATGCGCCACCCTGCTTCACAGGTTCGCCGCCGCCGCCAGCCGCTCGTCGCGCGCGCGCCGCTGCTCGCGCCGGCGCATCCACACGGTCGAGATCGCGATCCCCATCGCGACCAGCAGCACCAGGATGGTGGCGAGCGCGTTCACGTCCGGGGTCACGCCGAAGCGCACCTTGGAGAAGATGACCATGGGCAGCGTGCTCGAGCCCGGCCCGGCGACGAACTGCGTGATGACCAGGTCGTCCCAGGAGAGCGTGAACGCCAGAAGCCACCCCGAGGCGACCGCGGGCAGGATGAGCGGCAGAGTGATGCGCCAGAACACCTTAAACGGGCGTGCCCCGAGGTCCATCGCCGCCTCCTCCAGTGACTCGTCGAATCCGGACAGCCGCGACTGCACGACCACCGCCACGTAGGCCATGCAGAAGGTGATGTGCGCGATCGTGATCGTCACTGCCCCGACGCCCCTCGGCCAGCCGATGAGCTGCTGGAGCGCGACGAACAGCAGCAGCAGCGACAGGCCCGTGATCACCTCGGGCATGACGATCGGAGCGGTGCTCATGCCGGCGAGCAGCAATCGGCCGCGATAGGCGCCAAAACGCGCCAGCGCCGTGCCGGCGAGCGTACCCAGCACCACCGCCACCGTTGCCGCAACCAGGGCTATCCGGATCGAGAGCCATGCCGCGCCGAGGATCTGTCCGTTGTGCGCGAGCGCACTGTACCACTTGAGCGTCGGGGAGTGCGCGGCGTCCCACACGGTCACGAGGCGCGAGTTGTTGAACGAGAACACGATCATCGACACGATCGGCACGTACAGGAACACGAGCCCGAGCACCAGCGCCACCGGGGTGAACACGGCACGCGACCTCACTTCGATGCCTCCAGCTCGCGTCGCTGCACGCGCTGGAACAGCAGGATCGGCACGAGCAGCAGCAGCAGGATGAGGATCGCGACGGCGCTCGCCACGGGCCAGTCACGGTTCTCGAAAAACTCGTCCGAGAGCACCCGGCCGATCATGAGCTGATCAGTGCGCCCGAGGAGCGTCGGAATGACGTACTCCCCGACCGCGGGGATGAATACCAGCAGGGAGCCGGCGAGGATCCCCGGGTACGACAGCGGCAGGGTGATACGCAGAAACCCCCAGAACGGGCGTGCGCCGAGATCCGCCGCGGCCTCGAGCAGCGACGGGTCGTGCTTCTCCAGGTTCGCGTACAGCGGCAGGATCATGAACGGCAGGTACGAGTAGACGATGCCGATGTACACCGCGAAGTCGGTCTGCATGAGCGCGAGCGGACGGTGGATCAGCCCGAGCGCGAGCAGCGCGTTGTTGATGACGCCGTTGTTATTCAGCAGGCCGATCCAGGCGTACACGCGCAGCAGAAAGGACGTCCAGAACGGCAGGACGATCAGCATCAGCAGCACCGAGCGCCAGCTCGCCGAGGCGCGCGCGATCGCGTAGGCCATCGGGTAGCCGATCAGCAGGCAGCACAGCGTCGAGACCGCGGCCACCTTGAGCGAGTACAGGTACGAGCTGACGTACAGCGAGTCGGTGAACAGAAAGCTGTACGCCGACCAGTGCACCTGCAGGCTGGGGGAGCCGTGGTGCCAGGTGATGAGCGGCGTGTACGGCGGGATCGCCAGGCGCACCTCGGAGAAGGAGATGCGGAAGACGATGAGGAACGGCACCAGGAACAGCAGCAGCAGCCACACGGTCGGTATGCCCGCGACCAGACGCCTGCCCGCTGCCCGTGAGAGCTGCACGGGGCTACTCGGTCAGCACCACGGGGCTGGAGCCGTGCCAGTACAGCCACACGCCCTCCCCTCGTGCGATCGGCCGGTCGGCGCCGCGCAGCGTGTTGGGGAGTGTGACGCGCAACATGCGCCCGGAGTCGATCTGCACCAGGTAGATCGACATGTCCCCCATGTAGGCGATCTCGCGCACCGTGCCGTGCACCAGGTTCTCCCCCGGGGGCACGGGCGGCTTCGAGCGGGAAATGGTGATCTTCTCGGGGCGGATCGCGGTCCAGACGGTGGCGCCGCGCGTGCAGTTGACGGCGCGCTCCGCGCGCACGGTGGCGCCGAGCTCGGCGCACTCCACGCGCACGTAGTCGACGCCGTCATCGCGCACGCGCCCCTCGAAGAGGTTCACCGAGCCGATGAAGTCGGCCACGAATCGGTTGGCCGGGAATTCGTAGATATCGGTCGGCGTGCCGACCTGGACGATGCGCCCGTGGTTCATCACCCCGAGCCGCGTGCCGAGGGTCATCGCCTCCTCCTGGTCGTGGGTCACCACGACGAAGGTCACGCCGAGGCGTTGCTGGATGTTGAGCAGCTCGAACTGGGTGTGCTCGCGCAGCTTCCTGTCGAGTGCGGCGAGGGGCTCATCGAGCAGCAGCAGCTTCGGGCGTTTGACCAGCGCGCGTGCCAGGGCGACGCGCTGGCGCTGCCCGCCCGACAGCTGGTGCGGCTGGCGCGCCGTGAAGGCGGCCATCTTGACGATGTCGAGTATCTCGCCCACCTGGCGGCGGATGTCGGCGCGTGCCAGACCCTCCTGCTCCAGGCCGAAGGCCACGTTCTTCTCGACGCTCATGTGCGGGAAGAGCGCGTACGACTGGAACATCATGTTCACGGGCCGCTCGTACGGCGGGATCGTGCTCATGTCCGCGCCGTCGATGCGGATGCTGCCCGAGCTCGGAGTCTCAAAGCCGGCCAGCATGCGCAGCAGCGTGGTCTTGCCCGAGCCGGAGCCCCCGAGCAGGCAGAAGATCTCGCCGCGCCGGATGTCGAGCGAGACGTGATCGACCGCGACGAATTCGCCGAACGTCTTGGTGAGGTCCGTGATGCGTACGTAGGCCTGACCGGGATCGCGCTCCGCGCTCACCGCCGCCGCCGGTATCTCGGGGTCTGCGTTCATGGGCGTGCTACGTCCTGCCGGCTACTTGCCGGTCTTGAAGCGCGTCCACATGCGGGTCAGCAGCCGCTGATAGTCGGGCGGGCGCGCGCGCTCGGGGGTGAGGCGTGCCTGGACCTCGGGCGGCGGAAAAACACCGGGGTCGTTGCGCACCGACGGGTCAAGGGGCTGCCGGTCCGGCGCCAGTGCGTTCGCGTACTTGATGAGGTTGGAGTTCTGCGCGGCAACTTCCGGTCGCAGCAGGTAGTCGATGAACAGGTGCGCGTTCCTGACGTGCGGCGCGTCTGCCGGCACCGCCAGCACGTCGTAGTTGGACATGGCCCCCTCGCGCGGTATGACGTACATGATGTCCACGCCGTTGCCGGCTTCCTTGGCGCGATCATGCGCCTGTTTGATGTCGCCGGACCAGCCGAGCACCAGACACACGTCGCCGTTCGCCAGATTGTCAATGTAGCGGGACGAGTCGACGTAGCGCAGAGACGGTCGCACGCTCTTCAGCACCTGCTCGGCGGCGTGCAGG
>DATBBQ010000174.1:0-2615 GCA_036270915.1 Steroidobacteraceae bacterium | reverse complement strand
CGCCGTAGCCCTGGCGCTGACTCGGATGACAGGCGGTGCAGTTGCCCTTGCCGGGTTGTTGAACAGCGCCAGCCCGCGCTGCTCGGCGGCACTCAACTGCGCGGCGCCCGCGAGCCAGTCGTCGTATTTGCTCGTGAAGGGATGAAACTCCGGCGCCTCGGTCTCGTAGGCCGCGATCGCCTCCCCGATGGCGAGGAGCGTCGCGTCGGGATCGGCGAGCACCCCGGCGCCGAAGGCGGCGGTGAACAGTTCGAGCGTCGCGCTCGAGGCCTGAAGGCGCCTGAGCACCTCGGCGGCATCGCGCTTGGCCATCTCGAACCCGCTGACGAACGCCTGCTGCGCCTGCACGGCGAGCGAGGACGCCCGTCCGTCGCGGAAGAAGCCGCCGGTCGGCGTGCCTTCGTCGATGAAGAAGCCGGGTGTGAGCGCGGCGTAGACGAGCGACGGGGCGTTACGAAAGCCCGGTAGGTCCACGTGGCGCCCACCCAGGGGCACGGGCAGGCCGTGGTCGGTCACCGGGTCGGCGGTGAAGACACGCTCAGGGACGTGGCAGGTGGCACACGCCTGCCGGCCGGAGGCCGACAGCGAGACGTCGTGGAACAGGGCCTCGCCGGCAATCGCCCGCGCCGAGAGCGAGGTGGGCTGCGGCAGGCCCGCGCCGCCCTGCCCGCCGCCACAGGCGCCCAGCAGCACGCACAGCGTGGCACCCGGCCAGAGACCCTCCCTGCGCATCCCGCAACCCCGCCAGCCAGATCGTAAAGCGAATGTTAATGAGAATCATTCCTATTCGCAAATATGGAGGCGCCACAGCTTGCGGCGTCGGCGCGGTCCGGGAATAAGTCAGCGGCAGCGGTGAGCTTCAGTCCGCGGGCGGGGGCAGGCGCGCTTCCATGCGCTCGATCTTGCGCGGCCAGCCGCGCTTCAGGACGGTGCCGCGCTGTGCGCGCTCGCCACGCCAATCCCGCAGCTCGCGCCACTCGAGCACCTTCTGCTGCTCGCCGGACCAGAGCACGAGACTCGCCTGCGGCGGCACGACGGCGACGGCGGTCATGAGCTCGGTGCGTGCCTTGGCCTTCTTGGCGGGAATGTCGTAGAGCTTGTTGCCCTTGCCGCGCGGCATCTCGGGCACCTCTCCCACCGGGAACACGAGGAGCTTGCCCTCGCTGCTCACGACCGCGACCAGCGCGTCGCTGCCCGGCACCGGGGCGGGCGCGAGAACGTGCGCACCCTCCGGGACGCTGAGCACCGTCTTGCCGGCGCGCCGGTCGGTGATGAGGTCCTTGAGGCGGGCCGTGAAGCCGTAGCCGGCGTCGGTCGCGAGCAGCCACAGCTCCTCGGGCTCGCCGATCATGACGCCGGCGAACTTGGCCCCGTCGGGCGGATCCAGGCGACCGGAGAGCGGCTCGCCGTGCCCGCGCGCGGACGGCAGTGAGTGCGCCGGCAGGGAGTAGGTGCGGCCGGTGCTGTCGATGAACACGGCCGGCTGCAGGCTGCGCCCGCGTGCGAGCGCCTGGAACGCGTCCCCGCCCTTGTAGGCGAGCGCGCTCGGCTCGAGCTCGTGGCCCTTGCCCGAGCGCACGAAGCCTCCCGTCGAGAGCACCACGGTCACCGGCTCGTTGGGGATCAGGCTCGTCTCGTCGATCGCCTGGGCCGCCTCGCGCTCGATGATCTTGGTGCGCCGCTCGTCTCCGTACTTCTCGGCGTCGGCACGGATCTCGGCGGCGATCAGCTTGCGCAGCTTCGCCTTGCTCTTCAGCAGCGCCTCGAGTTCCTCGCGCTCGGCGGCGAGGCTCTTCTGCTCCTCGCGGATCTTCATTTCCTCGAGCTTCGCCAGGTGGCGCAGGCGCGTGTTGAGGATCTCCTCGGTCTGCTCATCCGTGAGCTTGAAGCGCTTCATCAGCACCGGCTTCGGCTCGTCCTCGCGACGGATGATGCGGATCACCTCATCGAGGTTGAGGAAGGCGACCAGCAGGCCGTCGAGGATGTGCAGCCGCCGCGTGACCTTCTCCAGGCGGTGCTGGAGGCGGCGCGTCACGGTCGTCGTGCGGAACTCGAGCCATTCGGAGAGGATCTCCCTGAGGCTCATGACGCGCGGGCGGCCGTCGAGCGCGATGATGTTGAGGTTGACGCGGTAGTTGCGCTCGAGGTCGGTGGTCGCGAACAGGTGGTTCATGAGCTCGGTGAGGTCCACGCGGTTCGAGCGTGGCACGATCACCAGGCGCGTCGGATTCTCGTGGTCGGACTCGTCGCGCAGGTCATCGACCATCGGCAGCTTCTTGGCGCGCATCTGCTCAGCGATCTGCTCCTGCACGCGGGTCGGGGAGACCTGGTAGGGAAAGGCGGTGATGACGACGTTGCCGTCCTCGATCTCCCAGGTGGCCCGCGCCTTGAAGCTGCCGACGCCCTTGTCGTAGAACTCCTTCAGATCCGCGCGCGGCGAGACGATCTCCGCGCCCGTCGGCAGGTCCGGGCCCCTGACGTGCTTCATGAGCGCCGCGGTCGTCGCCTCCGGCTCCTCCAGCAGGTGCACGGCGGCGGCCGCGACCTCGCGCAGATTGTGCGGCGGAATGTCGGTCGCCATGCCGACCGCGATGCCGGTGGTGCCGTTCAGCAGC
>DATBBQ010000173.1:0-84609 GCA_036270915.1 Steroidobacteraceae bacterium | reverse complement strand
GCGGCGGCCGCAGAAACCGCGCAGGTAAATTCCCCGCGCCCCTGCAACGTGCCTGTAGCACTCCTTCGCTAGCGTTGCTGCGCGTGCGGTGCGAGCCTGCCGGGGAGGGTCTCATGAGTGCGTCGGAACAGCAGCGCGCCGGGTGGCTCGATCCGGAGTTCTGGGCGAGTCTCGAGCGCCTGGAAGCTCGGCGCCGGCGGATTCAGTGGCAGCACGAGGCGGCTCGCCGCGACGTCGAGCGCACGGTCTCGCCCGAGGCCGAGGAACTGCGCCGCGTCTGGCGGCGCTACTGCGAAGTCATCGCAGACCTCGACGATCTGACCCGCGAGTTCGAGACGCTGAGTCCGTGAACGACGCGCCGGTCTCGCTCTCGAGGGTCCTCTCCCCGGCTGCACTGGACCGGCTGAGGTCGCTGCAGGTGAATATGCGCCGCCAGTCGACGCTGCGTACGAGCGCGCTGCACCGGCTGCTCGCGAGCCGCCGGGCGACCACGCAGCCCGCCCAGCGCGAGTTCTGGCTGGAATTCCTCTTTGCGGAACGAGACTACCGCCTCGCGGTTCGCAGCCTGATGCACTTCTGCCGGCAGCACCGCGAAGGCTGCTGGCGGCCGGCCCGTGTGCTCGGGCCGCTGGCGGGCCCTGCCGCAACCTAGCTCTCCGGTCCGCTGGGCGCGGGCATCTGCCGGCACAGAAGCACGAGATGCGTCGTGCCGGCGAGCGGCAGCACGACGCACAGCACGTAATCCCGCCAGCCGAGCGACAGCAGTAGCCCGGTACCCAGACCCGCGAGCGTGAGAGCCGCGAGCGCCGCAAGCCAGCCGAAGCAGGTCAGCATTTCCAGGGCGATCACCGGTCGCGAAGGCTGCGACACGCCCGCGTATCCGACATCCGCGACGCGCACGCCGCGCCAAGGCAGCCGATCGCCCAGTGCAGCGCCGCACCGTCGCTGGTCAGATGTCCCACTTCGGCGAGCATCGCCCGTCCCCAGGCGGCACGTGACGCCGGCAGCACCCGCGCCGCGTGCCCGGCCACGAGGCGCGCCGGGCGCCGCTCGAGGCTGAGCGCCCCACCACTCATGCCCGCGGGCCCGCTTCGAGCGGGGCTGCGCCGGCATAGGCCTGCTCGGAGAGCTCCGCGCGCGCGAAGGTGAGTCCGCGCACGCTCAGGCGGCAGGCATGACGCGGTGGGCGGGCCGGCAGGGGCGAGTCCTCCCAGCGGCAATCAAGCAGGCCGCGGTCAGCCAGCCGCATCAGGATCGGGTACAGCGTGCCGGCCTTTAAGCCGGTCGCCTTGCTCAGCTCATACCCGTGGCGCCAGGTGCGCGGCTGGGCCGCGAGCGTGGCAAGCAGGCGCAGCGACTGGGGCGAGGGGCGGCGATCCCGTGTCATGGCTTATAGTCTATATATATAGACTTAGTGCGCCGCCCGGCCTGCCGGAACTGTGACACGCGCACCCCCGCCACAGGGCGCGCGCGCGGGACGCCGGTATCGGCCTTTTGAGACCCTTTCAGGCACACTTACCGATCACCGGTCCCTGAAGGGCGGGCAGGAAGTCGAGGGCAAGAAGCCATGTGCGGAATCGTAGGAGCGGTCGCCGAGCGCAACGTCGTGCCGATCCTCATGGAGGGCCTGAGGCGGTTGGAGTATCGCGGCTACGACTCGGCGGGGCTCGCCGTGCTCAACGGCTCGCGGCACCTCACCCGGCTGCGCACGGTGGGCAAGGTGCGCATGCTCGACGAAGCGCTCGAGCAGACCCCCACGACCGGTCAGATCGGCATCGCCCACACGCGCTGGGCGACACACGGCGTGCCGAGCGAGCGCAACGCCCACCCGCACATCTCGCGCGACGGCCTCGCCATCGTCCACAACGGCATCATCGAGAACCACGACGAGCTGCGCGCCGACCTCGAGCGGCGCGGCTACCAGTTCTCGTCCGAGACCGACACCGAGGTCATCGCCCACCGCATCCACCTGCACCTGCAGACGCTCAAGGACCTGTTCAAGGCGGTGCGCGCCACGGTGGCCGAGCTTGAGGGGGCCTACGCGCTCGTCGTCGTGAGCGAGCACGACCCGGAGCGCCTCATCCTCGCGCGCCAGGGCTGTCCGGTCGTGATCGGGCTCGGCGTCGACGAGAACTTCGTCGCCTCCGACGTCGCGGCGCTCCTGCCGGTCACGCGGCGCTTCATCTTCCTCGAGGAGGGCGACGTCGCCGAGGTGCGCCGCCAGACCGTGCGCGTCCTCGACCGCGACGGCAACACGGTCGAGCGGGCGGTGCGCGAGAGCGAGCTGTCGGCCGAGGCCGCCGAGCGCGGCCAGTACCAGCATTTCATGCTCAAGGAGATCCACGAGCAGCCGCGCGCGATCGCCGACACGCTGCAGGAGCGGGTCGCGAACGGGCGGCTGCTGGAGGCGGCCTTCGGGCCGCTCGCCACCGAGGTGTTCCGCCGCACCAAGAACGTGCACATTGTCGCCTGCGGCACCAGCTTCCACGCGGCGAGCGTCGCGCGCTACTTCATCGAGCAGATCGCCAAGCTCCCCTGCCACGTCGACATCGCGAGCGAGTACCGCTACCGCAACCCGCTGGTGCCGCCCGATTCGCTGTTCGTCACCATCTCGCAGTCGGGGGAGACCGCCGACACGCTCGCGGCGCTGCGCCTCGCCAAGCAGTCCGGCTACCTCGCGACGCTCGCCATCTGCAACGTGCCCGAGAGCTCACTGGTGCGCGAATCCGAGCTCGTCATGCTGACGCGCGCGGGTCCGGAGATCGGAGTCGCCTCCACCAAGGCCTTCACCACGCAGCTCGCCGCCCTCGGCATGCTGGTCGTGGCGCTCGCCAAGCACAACGGCGCCGACGCCGAGCGCGAGCGCGGCCTCGTCACGCGGCTCATCGAGCTCCCCGGCCTCGTCGAAAAGACACTCGAGCTCGACCCGGTGATCCACCGCCTCGCCGAGCGCTTCGCCGACAAGCACCACGCGCTCTTTCTCGGGCGCGGCGCGCTCTATCCGATCGCGATGGAGGGGGCGCTGAAGCTCAAGGAGATCTCCTACATCCACGCCGAGGCCTACCCGGCCGGCGAGCTCAAGCACGGACCGCTCGCGCTGGTGGATGCCGACATGCCGGTGGTCGCGGTCGCGCCCAACAACGACCTGCTCGAGAAGCTGAAGTCGAACCTGCAGGAGGTGCGCGCACGCGGCGGTGAACTCTTCGTGTTTGCCGACTCCGAGTCCGGCATCGCCGCCAGTGACGGCGTCACGGTCATCGAGATGCCGCGCCACGTTACCTACGTGCAGGCCCCCGTGGTGTACACGATCCCGCTGCAACTGCTCGCCTACCACGCCGCCATCCTCAGGGGCACCGACGTCGATCAGCCGCGCAACCTCGCCAAGAGCGTCACGGTCGAATAGCCGCATCCCGCGCGGGGGAGTCGCCTCACCTCGGCTGGAAGCCCGGATCCCCGAACGGGTCTGAACTGACCCACCTTCTCGCGCGCCCCGTGCGCGCAGCGCTCCTCGTCTGCGCACGCCGTCCGAGGGCCCCATCGGGGGCCTTGCGGTACGATGGCCCGCAGAATGACAACAAAGGCGTCCACGCAGGATGTCCTGGCGGGCCTGGCGATCGCCGGGCTTCTCCTGCCGGAGGCGGTGGCCTACTCGGGACTTGCGAGCCTGCCGCCGCAGGCGGGCGTGATCGCGCTCTTCGCCGGGCTGGTGTGCTATGCCCTCATCGGGCGCAGCTCCTACGCGATCGTCACCGCGACGTCCTCCTCCGCCGCCGTGCTCGCCGCCGCGACGCTCACACTCGCCGGCCCCGACCCCACGGCGCGCGTCGCCTTCGCGGGCCTGCTGGTCGCGGGTACGGGGATCGCCTTCCTCGTCGCCGCGTGGCTGCGCTTCGGGGTGATCGCCAGCCTCATCGCCCGCCCGGTGCTGCGCGGCTTCACCTTCGGGCTCGCGCTGGTCATCGTCGTGAAGCAGTGGCCGCACCTGGCCGCGCTTCCGACCCACACGGGCGACTTCTTCCCGCTCATCGTCGAGATCCTGCGCGGGGTGCGCGCCTGGCAGCCGGCGAGCCTCGCCTGCGGGCTCGCAGCCCTCGCGGGACTCTTCCTGCTCGAGCGGCTGCCGCGGGTGCCGGGCGCGCTCATCGTCATCCTCGCGAGCATCGGCGCCTCGGGCGCGCTCGCCGCGCACGGCGTGAAGCTCACCGGTCCCATCCACCTGGCGCTCGGCCTGCCGACTTTCACCCTGCCCCCGGACCTGCGCTGGCGGCTGCTCGTCGAGTTCGCCCTCGCGCTCATGTTCATTCTCTACGCCGAGTCCTACGGCTCGATCCGGACCTACGCGCTCAAACACGACGAGCCGGTCACACCGAACCGCGACCTGTTCGCGCTCGGGGTCGCGAACCTTGTCTCCGGGCTCTTCAACGGCAATCCGGTCGGCGCCGGTTATTCGGCGACCTCCGCCAACGAGGCGGCCGGGGCACGCACCCGCCTCGCGGGCCTGGCGGCCGCCGCCGTGGTGCTCGTTGCCGTACTGCTCTTCCTGCCGTGGATCGAGCGCATTCCCGAGCCGGCGCTCGCCGCGATCGTCATCCACGCGGTGGGCAAGTCGCTGCGCCCGGGCGTCTTCAGGAACTACATGCTCTGGCACCGCGACCGCCTGATCGCGCTCGCCTCGGTGCTCTCGGTGCTGCTGTTCGGCATCATGAACGGGCTCCTGGTGGCGATCGGCTTCAGCGTTGCCATGCTGGTGCGCTCGCTCGCGCGCCCGCGCCTGGCGGTGCTCGGGCGCGTCGGCGCGCACGACTACGTGAGCGTCGCGCGCTTTCCCGACGCCGTGACGACGCCGCACACCCTGGTGCTGCGCCCCGAGGAGCCGGTGTTCTTCGCCAACGCCGAGCCGCTCTTGAGCGCCGCGCGCGAGCAACTGCTCAAGCAGCCGCAGGCGCGCCTGCTGGTGCTGAGCCTCGAGGAGTCCCCCAACCTCGACAGCACGACGCTCGAGGCGCTCGAAGAATTCTGCGCGTGGCTCGGCGCGCGCGGCATCGAGCTGCGCCTCGCGCGCCTGAAGGACGCGTCGCGCGATGCTCTGCTGCGCGCCCGCATCGCGCCGCTGCACGAGCAGACACTCGACTACTCGAGCGTCGATGACGCCGTGCGCGGCGAGTGCGTCACGCCGCGGGCACGTGTCTAGGACCTGAAGTTGCAGGAGCCGGCGCGCCTGACCTGCGATGCGCGGCGCGCTCGCGTGGCGCCCGGGGGTCCTTAGCCATGGGCGTTCCGCTTCGCGTCCGCACCCAAGCCGCACGGCGTTCCCCAGGGCGGCCAGGCTCGCTACCTCGGCCCGGTTTACCGCACCGCTCAAGCTGTTCGGGGCACCTCCCGTGTCAGGCCGTCGGGAAGGTGATACTCAAATCCAGACATTGCGCAAATGTCTGCAACATCGTCTGTCAGAAGACCGGTCCCGTGTCTGGCTGGCGCAGGCGCCGCAAAGTGTTATCTTCGGCGACCTACAGTTGACACGGTTCAGACAACGGTGCCCGTTGTTGGCTCGCGTGTAATAAACAACAGGCACCGGAGCGGTCGGATCCGCGGTAACCGCAGAGCATACGCAGCCGCTACGCACAGCGCTTTGGAGGACCCGTCATGGCAGATGACAAGACCCCGGCGGACAGCAACCCCTACACCCAGACGTACGTCGTGCAGTCGGGCGACAGCCTGTCGAAGATCGCGCAGAAGTACTACGGCGACGCTTCGCTCTACGACAAGATTTTTCAGGCCAACCGGGACGTGCTCAAGGATCCGAACAAGATCCAGGTCGGCCAGAAGCTGCGAATTCCCTGATTCCGGTAACTGCAAGAAGAGGTGTCGCAAATGAAGAAGCAATTTGTATGGCTGGTGGCCGCGCTGATGGCGGTACTGCTGGTCGGCTGCGCCAACGACAAGGCGCCCGCCGAGCAGGCGATCGCCGGCGCGGAGCAGGCACTCGCGGCAACGCGCGACGCGGCGCAGAAGTACGCGCCGGATGCGCTGCAGGCCGTGGACTCGCAGCTCGCCCAGGTGAAAGACATGTTCGCCAAGGGTGACTACAAGAGCGTGATGGCCAACATACCGGCGCTCAACACCGCGATCGGCTCCCTGAAGGACACCGCGAGCGCCAAGATGGCCGAGGCCCAGCAGGCCATGGCCAAGGCGAAGGATGACTGGGGCAGCGTGAGCACCGACGTGCCGAAGATGGTGGCGGCCATCCAGAGCCGGGTGGACGTCCTCTCGAAGTCGCACAGCCTGCCCAAGGGCGTCACCAAGGACGCGCTCGCCTCGGCCAAGTCGGGCCTGGACTCGATGAAGTCCGCCTGGAGCGACGCCATGAGCGCCGCGAGCGGCGGGGACTACTCGACCGCCATGAGCAAGGCGCAGGCCGTGAAGGACCAGGGGTCGCAGATCATGCAGTCCCTGGGGATGAGCTCGGGCTGATCAGCTGTCGCCGCCGCCTCACGCACTCGGTGTGAGGCGTGCGGCGAGGTCGTAGGCGTCCGCCGCCACGATCTCGACGTCCGCCCACTCGCCGGCACGCAGCGTGCCGGGCGGCTCGACGCGCACGGTGCCGTCGATCTCGGGGGCTTCCGCGGCGCTGCGTGCCAGCGCCACCCCGTCCGCCACGGAGTCGACGATGACGCGCGCGCGCTCGCCGACGCGCGCGGCGAGGCGCCGGGCGCTGATCTTCGCGGCACACTCCATGAAGCGCGCGTAACGCTCCTCCTGGAGCTCCGCGGCCACGTGTCCGGGCAGCGCGTTGGCGCTCGCACCCTCGACGGGGGAGTACTTGAAGCATCCGACGCGGTCGAGCTGTGCCTCCTCGAGCCACGCGAGCAGCTCCGCGAATTCCGCCTCGGTCTCGCCGGGAAACCCGACGATGAAGGTGCTGCGCAGCGTGAGCGCGGGGCAGTCGGTGCGCCAGGCGCGGATGCGTGCGAGGGTGTCCTCGGCGTGCGCCGGGCGGCGCATGCGCTTGAGCACCGAGGCACTGCCGTGCTGGAAGGGCACGTCCAGGTACGGCAGCACACGCCCCTCTGCCATGAGCGGGATCACCCGGTCGACGTGCGGGTAGGGGTAAACATAATGCAGGCGCACCCATACGCCGAGCTCACTCAGGGCGCGTGCTAGGTCGATAAGGCGCGTCTCGTAGTCATGACCGCGCCAGCTGCCGCGGGCGTAGCGCAGGTCGGCGCCGTAGGCGCTCGTGTCCTGGGAGATGACGAGCAGCTCCTTCACGCCCGCGTTCGCCAGTCGCTCGGCCTCGCGCAGCACGTCGGCGATCGGCCGGCTGGCGAGCCGGCCGCGCATCGAGGGAATGATGCAGAAGCTGCAGCGATTGTTGCACCCCTCCGAGATCTTCAGGTACGCGTAGTGCCGCGGCGTCAGGCGCACGCCCTGCGGCGGCACGAGATCGAAGAACGGATCGTGTCGCGGCGGCAGGTGCTGGTGCACCGCGCCGATGACCTCCTCGTAGGCCTGCGGGCCGGTCACCTTGAGCACGCGCGGGTGTCGCTCGAGGATGCGCTCCGGGCGCGCCCCGAGACAGCCGGTGACGATGACCCGGCCGTTGTGCTCGAGCGCCTCGCCGATCGCCTCGAGAGATTCGTCGACGGCCGCGTCGATGAAGCCGCAGGTGTTGACCACCACGACGTCCGCGCTCTCGTAGCTCGGTGCGACCTCGTACCCTTCGGCGCGCAGTTGCGTGAGGATGCGCTCGGAGTCCACGAGCGCCTTGGGGCACCCCAGGCTGACGAAGCCCACGCGCGGGACGCGCTCGCTCGCCCGGGCGTGTCGGGGCCCTCGTTCGGGGGCGCGCGTCTTGGCAAGGCTCCGGGGCATGGTCCCTCGGCGGGAGCGGCAAAAAAGGGCGGCTATGCTAGCCGCGCGCGCCCCGGCGCGCCAGCGCGCGCTAGCGGCGGTCCGCGTCGGGGTCGGACGCTTCCTGGTAGGAGGGCGCGGGGCCCCCGGGACGCTTGTGTACCCCGTGCAGCGCGTAGAAGGCGGCGAGCACGATCAGCGGCATGACCAGCCACGGCCAGATGGCCCCGCGTCGCTCGCGGACCGGACTAGCGGCCATAGAGGCCCGTGAGCTCCGCGGGCTTGCCGATCGCCTGCGCGTGCACGTTGAAGCCGATGAAGGCGGCGGTGGCGTCCGCCGGCAGGTCGAGCTTCGCGGCCTTCAGCGCGTAGAGATAGAAGTGATAGTGGTGCGCTTTACCAGGCGGCGGGCAGGGGCCGCCGTAGCCGGCGGTGCCGAAGTCGGTGCGGCCCTGCATGGCCCCGGCCGGCAGGGCGCTCTTGTGCGCATCCCCGGCACCGGCGGCGAGCGAGCTCGTGCCGGCGGGGATGTTGTAGACGATCCAGTGCCACCAGCCGCTGCCGGTCGGCGCGTCCGGGTCATGCATCAGGAGGGCAAAGCTCTGAGTGCCCGCGGGCGCGTTACTCCAGGCGAGCTGCGGCGACACGTTGCCGCCCTGGCAGCCGAAGCCGTTGAATACCTGCGCCTCGGCGATCTTGCCGCCGGGGGTGATGTCGGTACTGGTCAGCGTGAACTTGCCGCCCGGGACGGCGGCGGCCTGCGGGGCGTCCGCCGCGCGGGCCGTGCCCAGAGCAAACACCACGAGTGCGGCAGTGGCGGTCGCCGTTGTTATGGTTGCTCTCATGACTCCGCCCCCGCGGGAAGACCGGCTTTTCGGCCGCCGGTCAGTGTGAGCCCAAGGTATAGGGAGTGCAAATCAGGCCCGGGCGGCGGCGCCCGGGGCCCGTGCTCTGCTTCAGCCGACGCGGACCCAGCCGCCGCGCATGTGCCAGGCATTGCCCTCGCGGTGCCACTCGTAGGGGTGCCAGCGGTAGCCGGCGCGCGGGGCCTGCCAGTGACCCGGACGCCAGGCGTAGGCGCCGCGCTCGTAGAAGTAGTTGCCGCCGACCCAGAAATACCCCGGGGAGGGGGCGACCCCGATGGCCACCTCGGCGCGCGGCGGCGGCGGCGCTATATAGGCGACCCCGACCTCCTCACCCGCCGGGGTCACGACGCAACCCGACAGGGCGAGCGCGGCCAGTGCGCCCGCCAGGGCAAATTGCAGTGAAGCAAGTCTCATCTTCGCCTCCAGTTGTTTGGCGCGTGGTTGCACGGCCATATTGCGTACAACGCGCGAATCGTGCGGGCAGCATACGTACGCCGGGCGCGCGGTAAATCAGACGGCGTCACAGTCACGGTCTCTGTCGGCGCAGGTCCCGTGCGCGTGTCAGTTCAGCAGCAATTCAGGGAGTTGGTGTTATGCCCCCGCGAGGACATCCAACAGCGCGCCCGGACTCGGCGGAGCCCTTCGGGCGCGAGTACTACCGGCGCTACTACTTCGACCCGCGCACGGCGGTTGCGACGCGCGGCGAGATGCGTGCCCGCGCACGCCTGATCGCCGCCTTCGCCGCGCACGCGGGCCTTCCGGTCGCCCGGGTGCTCGAGGCCGGCTGCGGCACGGGCATGCTGGCAGCGGCACTGAGGCGCTCGCTGCCGCGGGCGCAGTACGTGGGCCTGGAGACGAGCGAGTACCTGTGCGCGCGCTACGGCTGGCAGCGCGGGCGCATCGAGGAGCTGCGCGCACGCACGCCCTTCGACCTCGTCATCTGCTACGACGTACTGCAGTACCTCGATGAGCGCGCCGCGCGCCGCGCGCTCGCGAATTTCGCCAAGTTGTGCCGGGGTGCGCTCTACTTCAGCGCCCTCACCCGCTATGACCTGAGGTATAACGCCGACCCGGCGCGCACCGACGCGCACGTGCACCTGCGCAGCGCCGAGTGGTACCGGCGGCAGCTGCGGCGCCACTTCCGCGAGGCGGGCCTGGGGTTCTGGCTGCGGCGCGGCGCGCCGCTTACCCTCTGGGAGCTGGAGACGGCGTGACCGCGGCCGCACCGGCCGCCGCGCGCCGGCGCCGGAAGAGCGGGTAGAGCGGCAGCCCGAGAAGGATGAGCACGATCGCGGCGAGCGACTCGCGTGGGCTCGTGAGCAGCGCGCTCACCACGATCCACACCATGACGAGCGCGAAGAGGAGCGGCACCAGCGGGTAGAGCGGCACGCGGTACGGGCGCGGGGCGTCCGGCAGGCGGCGCCTGAGCACGATGACCGCGAGCGATACCGGGATCCAGAAGAGCGCGTACGACATGGTCGCCATGTTGGTGAGCTGATCGAAGGTGCCCGAGGCGGCGAGCACGGTGGACCAGGCGGCGAGCAGCACGAGCGAGAAGGCCGGCACGCGCGCGCCGCGGTTGAGGCGGCCGAAGGCGGCGAAGAACAACCCGTCGCGCGCGGCCGCGTACGGTACGCGCGCTGCGCTGAGCATCATGCCGTTCAGCGAGCCGACCGTGGAGACGAGGAAGATGAGCGCCGCGACCGGCGCGGCACGCGCCCCGAGGAAGGTCTGCACGGCACGGGCCGCCACCGACGGAGTGTCCGGGTAGGCGGTGGAGTTGGCGCTCGTCACCTGCCAGAACGGCAGTGCGTACAGGTAGGCGAAATTGATGGCGAGGTACAGCGCGAGCACCACCAGCGTGCCGCCGACGATGGCGCGTGGCAGCGCGCGCTGCGGCTCGCGCACCTCGGCGGCCGCCATCGGCAGGAACTGCCAGCCGCTGTAGGCCCAGAGCGCCGCGAACAGCGCCGCCCCGAAGCCGGCCAGGCCGCCGTTGCCGGCGCCGCCGGTGGTGAAGTTCGCGAGCGTGCCGTTCCGGCTGAAGAAGAGGACGCCGACCGCGACCCCGAGCACGGCGAGCACCTTGGCGGCGGTGAGGAGCGCCTGCACGCGCCCGCCGAACACCACGCCGGCGCAGTTGATGGCGGCGAACAGCCAGATCACTCCGATCGCCACGAGCGAGCGCGCCCCGAAGACGAAGCGGAAGCTGACGCCGAGCAGGTGACCGGAGAAGGCGAAGAACTCGCGGTCGAACGGGTGGATGTCGGCGAGGAAGATCGCCACCGCCGCGCCGTAGGCGGCGAGCGCCGCCCCGCCGAGCACGAAGGCGTTGCAGGCGAACAGGAACCCCGGGACTTCACCGTACGCGCGCCGCAGGTACACGTACTCGCCGCCCGCGTGCGGCAGGAGTGCTCCGAGCTCGGCGAAACACAGGGCGCCGAACATCGCCACGACCCCCGCGACCACCCAGGCGGCGAGCACCAGCCCCGGGGTGCCGACCGCCTGTGCCATGCTCGCCGACTTCAGGAACACCCCGGTGCCGATGATGACCCCGACGACCAGCGCGCTCGCGTGGGTCAGTGTCAGGTCGCGGCGCGGCTCGAGTTGCGAGGGGTCCACCCGCACTATCGTACAATCTCGCTGCCCCGCACACGGAGCAAAAGCATGGCAGGCCACGAGTACCGCGCCAGCGTCCACTGGACGCGTGGCGACGCGCCCTTCACTGACAACCGCTTCAGCCGCGGGCACCTCTGGCGCTTCGACGGCGGCGTCGAGGTTCCCGCCTCCTCCTCGCCGGCCGTGGTGCGCGTGCCGCTCTCGATCGAGGCGGCGGTCGATCCCGAGGAAGCCTTCGTCGCCTCCCTCGCCAGCTGCCACATGCTGTGGGTCCTGTCACTCGCGGCGCGCTCCGGATGGCGCATCGACAGCTACGAGGACCACGCCAGCGGCGTCATGGGCAAGAACGGGGCCGGGCGTATGGCGATGCTGTCCGTGACGCTCAGACCGCGGCTGCTGTTCTCCGGCGAGAAGCGGCCGACGCGCGCCGAGCTCGAGGCGCTGCACGAGCGCGCCCACGAGGAGTGCTTCATCGCCAACTCCGTCACGACCGAGGTGCGCGTGGAGATCCCCGCCGATGGCTGAGGTGCTCGTGAGTTTTCGCGGACGGGTCAGGACCGCACGCGCCGCGGCGCCCCCGGAGCTGACCCTCAGCGGCGTGACGGCCGCGCACCCCGACGAGCCGAGCCTGCTCGCCTTCGTCGCGCCGGGGCCCGTGACGCTGCCCGGGGAGCTGAGCGACGCCCTGGTCGAGCGCCTCGGCGCGGGCAGCTACCGCATCCGTGCCGCGGGCGTGGAGTGGCTCTTCGACGCCCGCGGCGCACACGTGCACCGCGACGCGGCCGCGCCCTTTTATCGGGCCGTGCCGCCGCGGCCCATGCCGGCCGCGAGGCGCTTCTTCCTGCGGCTCGTGCTCGCGCTCGCCGCGAGCCGCGCGGGCCTTGCCGTGCTGCGCGTGCTGCGCGGCTGAGGAGTCATCGCATGCAGGGCCCGCTCTACTACCTTCTCGCCTTCGGTGCCGGGCTCGTGCTGGTGTTGCAGGTCGGCATGAACAGCACGCTGCGCGGCGTGCTCGACAGCCCGCTCGCGGCCGCGCTCATCAGCTTCCTGGTGGGGACGCTGGCGCTCGCACTCTACATGCTCGTGACGCGCACGCCCTGGCCGGCGCGGGCGCAGCTCGCGGACGTGCCGGGCTGGGCCTGGTATGGCGGGGTGCTGGGCGCGTTCTACGTCGCGACCAGCGTCATCGTCGGGCCGCGCCTGGGTGCCGCGACGCTCCTGTCCCTCATCGTGCTCGGGCAGCTGCTCACGTCGCTGCTCGTCGATCACTTCGGCTGGATCGGCTTCCCGGTGCACCCGCTGTCGCTCGTGCGACTCGCCGGGGCGGGCCTGCTGTTCGCGGGGGTTCTCCTGATCACGCGCTGACGGCGCGCGCGGCTAGGAGGTCGGCGAGCGCAGCGGCTCGATACCTTCCGGCAGCGGCAGGCGCTGCGTGCCCATGAGCGAGGCGTACACGTTTACCTGGGTATGGAAGGCACGATTCCAGGTGAACTGCCTGAGCACGCGCGCGCGCGCGTTCGCGCCCAGCGCGTCGAGATCCCGCTCGTAGAGTGCGTCGATCGCCTCGGCCATCGAGGCGGCGTCCTCCGGCTCAGCCAGGAGCCCGACGCTCTCGTCGACGAGCTCGGGAAACGCCCCGGCCCGCGCCGCAACCACCGGCCGCCCGCAGGCCATGGCCTCGAGGATCACGAGCCCGAAGGTCTCCTTGGTGCCCGCGTGCACCAGCGCGTCGGCCGAGGCGAGCCACTGCGCGAGCTCCACGCTGTCGCGGCGGTAGGGAATCATCGTTACATTCGCCGCCGGGCGCGTCGCGCGCTCCCCGCCGATGAGCAGCAGGTGATAAGGGGCACCCAGGCGCGCGAACGCCTGCAGCAGCACCGGCAGGTTCTTCTCCTCCGCGAAGCGGCCCGCGTACACCAGCACGCGCGTATCGGGCGCCAGCCCGAGGCGCTGCGCGAGCGGGGTGCCGCGGTGCGCGGGACTGAACACCTCCGGATCCACTCCGAGCGGCTGGTGCACGACCTGCTGCAGGCCGAGCTCGGCGAGGTATTCGCACATCAGGCGGCTCGGCGCGAACACCACGTCGAAGCGCTCGTACAGCCAGCGCATGTAGCGGCCGATGGCGCGCACGGACAGCGCCCCGCCGGTGCGTCGCCCCATGATCTGCGCGAGGTTCGAGTGAAAGAACGCCGCGAGCCCGATGCCGCGCCGGCGCGCGACGCGCCAGGCGCACCAGGCCGGGTGGAAGGCGTCGCCCGCCTCGATGAGGGTCGGCTCGAGCGACTCGAGCAGCCGCGACCAGCGGCGCGGGTCGAGCGGCAGGCGGTAATTGAAGGTTCCGGGTACCGGGTGGCCGGAGAGGGTGCACACGCCGCCGCGCTCGGTGTGCGTGTCACGCCCGGGAACCACGATCGTGTGTTCCCAGGAGGTGTGCGCGGCGAGCCAGGCGTGCTTGGCGGAGAGATAACGCTTCACGCCACCGCTGGTCGGGGAATAGAAGAGCGTCGTATCGACGAGATGCATGGGTGTTGTGTTGCCCTGCGACCCCTGACCGGCCAGCATCCTAAAGTGCGCATTGCACCTTTATGAAGGGGGAGTGTCAAGCGTAGGCGCGGCGCGCGGCCGGCCGCAAGCGCTCGCCAACAGGCTCAGGCTGCGGGCTTGATGTTGGCGTTCAGGCGAAAAATGTTTTGCGGATCGTAACGCTTCTTGAGGCTCGCGAGACGGGCGTAGTTGTCGCCGTAGGCCGCGTGCACGCGGGACTCGCGATCGTCGGTGCTGGCGAGATTCACGTAGTTGCCGCGCGTGTGCGGCTCGAGTTGCGCCCACGCGCCGCGCACCCACGCGGTGCTCGCCTCGGCGCCCTCGCCCGGGACCTTCCAGAACGAGAATGTCAGCAGCGTGTGACTCGCGCCGCGGCCGAAGAACGCCGTGTCCTGCGGCGCGACGCGGCCGATGGCCCCGCCGTTGACTCCGAGCTCGATCTCGAAGTTGTTCGAGGGATGGGCCTCGATGTAGTCGACCATCGCGTCGATGAGCGCGGGCGTCAGGCCGTACACCAGCCCGCCCTTGACGTACGCCCCGAAGCTGCTGACCCCCGGGGTGGAGTCGCTTCCCTGCAGCTTCACGTACGCGCTGGGCGCTATCTGATCGCGCAGCGGCTTGCCGAGCTTGCGCAGGGGCGCGACCGCGCGCTCTGCCTGCTCGAGCGGGCCGCAGTAACACACGTCGAACTCGACGATGCGCTCCTGATGCTCCGGGTCCACCGTCAGCGACACGTCGGCGTTGAGCTCCTCGGGCATGTGAGCGCAGATATCGGCGTAGCTGCGCAACATCTGCTTCACGTCTGCATACGGGTAGGTGAGCGTGCCGCCGTACAGCTGCGGCCCGATCTCGTGCAGGCGATAGCTGAAGGAGGTCACGACACCGAAGTTGCCGCCGCCGCCGCGCAGCGCCCAGTACAGGTCCGGATTGTCGCTGGCGCTCACGGAGAGCGCGCGGCCGTCGGCGGTGACCAGTTCCACCGCGGCGAGGTTGTCGATGGTGAGCCCGAGTTTTCGGCTGAGCCGACCCTCGCCGCCGCCGAGCGTCAGTCCCGCGACGCCGGTGTCGGCGACGGTGCCGAGCACGGTCGCGAGGCCCTGCTCCTGCGCGGCGCGATCCACCGGACCGAGCAGTGACCCTGCCTGCACCTGCGCCAGCTTCCCGCCGCGGTCGATGCGCACCGCGCGCATGGGGGAGACATCGATGACCAGTCCGCCGTCGCAGCCGGACTGTCCCGAGAGGCTGTGACCGCCACCGCGCACGGCGGTGAGCAGCGCGCGCGACGAGGCGAAGCGCACCGCCTGCTGCACGTCCGCCGCGTCCGCGCAGCGGACGATGAGTGCCGGCTTCTTGTCGAAGGCGGCGTTCCACAGCCGGCGCGCGCTGTCGTAGCCCTCCTGCCCCGGCGCGAGCAGCTGCCCGTGCAGCGCTGCGCGCAGCTCCTGCACCTCTGCGGCCGTGAGCGTCAGCTGCCGGCCGTCGAGGCCCACGGCGGAGATCTGCGTATGCTGGCCGAGGAGCGCTGCGGACGCGTGCCGCACCGGCAGAGAAGCGGCGGTGAGCGCGGCGAGTCCCTGGGCGCAGAACGTTCTTCTTTTCATGGCGGCCCCTGAGGGTTGGTTGCGGCGAGAGTGCGCCGCCGGCCGCGCCGCGGTCAAGGGCGGCGGCCGGCGGGAGCAGCACGGCGGCCCTGGCCGCTGTGGCACACTAGCGCGCCGTTGCCGCGGGGTGCGGCGCACAAGTTGGCATGCAGGGGCACATGGCGCGGCGTGTCTGCAGGAGCGAACCCGATGATCGATCACACCGGTGTCGTCGTCTCGAACCTCGAGCTCTCCAAGGCCTTCTATCGCGCCGCGCTCGCGCCGATCGGCTATGAGCTGCTCGCGGAGTTTTCCGCCGCCCAGACCGGCGGCAGCGACGTGGCCGGGTTCGGCGTGGCGCCGAAGCCCGACTTCTGGCTGGCCGCGGGCGTACCCAACCGCCCGCCGCTGCACGTCGCCTTCCGCGTGACGCAGCGCGCGCTGGTCGACGCCTTCTACGCGGCGGCCATCCGTGCCGGCGGCCGCGACAACGGCCCGCCGGGACCGCGGCCGCACTACCACGAGCACTACTACGGCGCCTTCGTGCTCGATTACGACGATCACAACATCGAAGTCCTATGTCATGAAAGAGCTGCTTGAGCGCTTCCTGGTCCTGAAGCCCGGCGAGCCGGGCGTCGTGCTGGCGTCGCTCGCGACGCTGCTGTGCACGTTCTCGAGCTATACAATGCTGCGCCCGGTGCGCGACGCGCTCGGCGTCACCTCCGGGCTGGACAAGATCCCGTACCTGTTCTGGGGCGTGTTCGTGGTGATGCTGCTGCTGCAGCCCGTGTACGGCTACCTCACCTCGCGCTTCGCGCGCTCGGTGTTTCTTCCCTGGGTGTATGCCTTCTTCATCGCCAACCTGCTCGCCTTCTGGGTCTGGTTCCACCTGCAGAGCGACCACACCTGGATCGCGCGCACCTACTACGTGTGGGTGAGCGTCTTCAACCTGTTCGTGGTGGCGGCCTTCTGGGGGCTGATGGCCGACGTGTTCACGCGCGAGCAGGCCGGACGGCTGTTCGGGTTCATATGGGCCGGCGCCAGCGCCGGCGGCCTGATCGGACCGGCGCTCGACCAGCTGTTGGTGGCGCCGCTCGGCGCGGTCAATCTGTTGCCGATCTCGGCGGCTCTGCTGCTGGCGGGCCTGGTGCTCATGATGCAGGTCATCCGTCGCCGGCGCGTCGCGGGGGCAGCGGTCAGTGCGGCGGCGCCGATTGCCGACTCGGCGGTCGGCGGCGGGGTGCTGTCCGCCTTCGCCCAGGTGGTGCGCTCGCCTTACCTGCTCGGCATCGCGGCGTTCGTGCTGTTCATGACCTGGGTGTCTACCTTCCTTTATCTCGAGCAGCAGCACTTCGTCGCCAAGGTGTTCAGCAACGCCGACCAGCGCACCCACTTCTTCGCCACGATCGACTTCTGGGTGCAGGCGGCGGCGCTGCTGGTGCAGTCGCTGCTCTTCGGCCGCCTGTTCCGCGCCTTCGGCATGCGCGCGCTCTTGGTCGCGGTGCCGTTACTGATGGTCGGCGGCTACGCGTTGTTCGCGCTGGTGCCGACCTTCGCGGTGCTGGTCTGGGTATACGCGGCGCGGCGCGTGGCCGACTACGCCCTGACGCGTCCCTGCCGTGACGCGCTCTTTACTGTGGTGACCCGTGAAGAGAAGTACCAGGCGAAGAGCCTGATCGACACCTTCGCCTATCGCGGCGGCGACGCGCTGAGCGGCTCGCTGTACAAGGCCCTGACCGGAGGCCTGGGGGCGGGCTCGGCGACGATCGGTTGGTTGGGGGCCGCGGTGTCGGCGGCCTGGGCGGTGCTGGCGCTCGCGCTCGGACGCGCGTTCCAGCGGCGCGACGGCGCACGCGCGAGCGCCTAGGCTGCGCTCGGCTGCGCCTCCGCGGCGGCGGCGCCGTTGCGCAGCGCGGCCGCGGCCACCATGATCTCCGCGGCGCTCGCGAAGCGCTCGCCGCGCGCCTTGGCGAGCAGGCGCGCCAGGAACGGCTGGTAGCGTGCGAGCTCCTCGGGCAGGGTCGGCGTCGGCGCGGACACGTGCTGCTGCAGCACTTCCATGGCCGTGCCGCCGGTGTAGGGCTTCTGGCCGGTGAGCATCTCGTAGCAGATGACGCCGAGACTGTAGAAGTCCGAGCGCGCATCGAGGCTCTCCCCGAGCGCCTGCTCGGGGCTCATGTAATAGGGCGAGCCGAGCAGCACGCCGGTGTGCGTGCTCACGGTGTTGCCGTCGAGCGAGCGGGCCAGCCCGAAGTCGATGAGCGCCACCCCGTCGTTCTCGCGCAGCATGACGTTGGGGGGCTTGAGGTCACGGTGCACGAGGCCCGCCTCGTGGACCACCTGCAGCGCCGAGGCGATCTGCACCACGTAGTGCAGCGCCTCCTGCTCGGAGACGCCGCGCTGGATGCGCGCCTTCAGGTCCCCGCGCGGCAGGTACTCCATCGCGAGGTACTCGTAGCCGGCGTGCACACCGTAGTCGTAGATCTCCACCACCAGCTGGCTGCGCACCGCCATGATCGCGGTGTACTCGCGCTCGAGGAACTGCCTGCCGTCGGCCTCGTCGCGCAGCGTCTTGCTCACCTTGAGGGCCACGTTGTGGCCGCGGTGCGCGCTGGTGGCGAGATAGACCACGGCCTTCTCGGATTCGCCGATCTTCAGGCGCAGCGTGTAACCGGGTATCACCTCGGCGCTCGACGCGGCGAGGAGCGCCACGACTCCCGCGGGCTGCAGCGTCGCCGGCGAGGAGGCCTCGGCGTCCGCCGCCGCCGCGGCGTCGGGGGCGGCGGCCTCGGCGGACAGCGCCGCCTCTGCGGCGGCTGCGGGCTGCGGCTCGGACTGCTGTGCGGTGGCGCGCTCTGCGGAGTCGACCGCGGCGGCCACCTTGGCGTTGAGTGCCTGGTCGCGCGAGATGTTGGCGAGGCTTGCGAGGCGCTTGGCGACGCGCCGCTCGACGCTGCGCAGGGCGACGCGCACCGCGGTGCTCAGGCGCTCGGGTGTGACCAGGCGCTTGGGCAGGTAGTCGACCGCACCGAGCTGCAGAGCGCGCACCGCGGTGAGCTCGTTGCCCTCCTCGGCGAGCGCGATGACCGCCGGGGTGGCGGGCTGATCGCGCAGCCGCCGCAGCAGTCCGAGGCCCAGCGCGGCGGGGTCCTCGGGCGAGGCGCCGAAATTGGCCGCGAGCATGAGCAGGTCGCAGTCCCGTCCCGAGAACATCGCGCACCAGCGCTCGAACTCCTCGAGGTTCAGCATGCTGACGCTCGCCTGCGGGCACAGGACGTCGAGATGATGGCGCAGCCACTCGCTATAGCGGTAATCGTCGTCGACCACCAGCACGCGTGCCGGTGGGGACGCGCGTCGCGCGTTCACGGCTGCACCGCGAAGCGCACGCGCAGGCGTGCCCGCTGCATGACCGGCGCGCCGCCCTGCACCACCGGCTGGTAGTGCCAGCGGCGCACGGCCTCGAGCGCCGCCTGCTCGAACACCCCGACGGGCTGGGCGCCGACGATGGCGACGTCGGCGAGCGAGCCGTCGGTCATCACCATAAACTGCAGGTCCACCCAACCCTCTAGGCCGCGCTCGCGCGCGTTCGCGGGATACTGCGGCGGCACGTAACGCGTGCGCGTCAGGGCGCTCGCGTTGACGAAGCCGAGATCGGCGCTGCCGCCGTTCTCAGGAGACGCCGCTCCCGCGGCGCCGAGCGAGGATGCGCCCGCGGCCGGCGCGGCGCTGGCCGTCGGCGCGCCGGCCGTACCCGCTGTGCCGGCGGCCGCGGGCGCCGCCACCGCCGGCCGCGACGGGTTCGCGGCGGCGTTCAGCTCGGCCTCGAGCGCGCTGATCGCCGCGGGGCTTGCGCCGAGCGTGCGCGCCTCGCCGAGCCAGCGGCGCGTCGCCCCGGTGTTGTTGTCCTTCAATGCCGTGCGCGCCTCCTCGAGGAGGCGCGCCTCGAGCGCACCGCGCGCGGCGAGGGTTGCAGCTCCGGCGGGCTCGGCCTGCGCCAGTTGCTCGAGGTACGCGCGCGCGCTGTCGGCGGGCGGCTCGACCAGGTGGCCCTGGGCGAGGCGTTCCTTGAAGAGTGCATCGAGGCGCGCGACCGGGTCGGCCCTGGCGCCGCCTCGCAGCTGCTGCGCCGAGGCGTGCAGGGCCGCGACGTCGGCGGCGTCGGCGCCGGCCTCCCGGGCAGCGTCCGCCCACTTGTCGGTCTGCTCGGCGTTGGCGGCGGCGAGCGCCTGGTGCGCCTCGCCCTCGAGGCGCGCGATGAACTCCTGGCGCGCCTGCTGGACGTTGGCATCGTTCGGTGCCAGCGCGCGCGCGGACTCGACGTAGAAGCGTGCGTTCTGCTCCGGCGGCTCGAGGAGCGCTCCGGCGGCGAGCGCGGCGCGCGCGCGTGCCAGGAAGTCGGTGACGTGCTCGTCGACCTGCTTCTGCGCCAGCTGCGTGCGCGCCTCGTCCACCAGGCTCGAGCGGTGACCGCCGCGCGCGGCGTCGTCGAGCACCGCGAGCGCTGCGGCCACGTCCCCGCCGGCGGCGGCACGCTGCGCCTTGCCGAGCACGGCGCGCTCGCGCTGCGCGCCGACCTGCGCGCCGAGGAAGGCGACGCGCGGATGACTGGCGTTGATGGCGCGCGCGGCGTCGACGAACTGCTCTGCGGCATCGAGATGATGATCCTGCAGCTGCGCGTCCGCCTCGGTGAGCAGCCGATCGATCACCTGCTCCAAACCGTTCGCGGCCCGTGGATCGCGCGCGTTGCGCTTGAGCGCCTCGCGATACAGGTCCGCGGCGTTCTCTGCGGGCGGGGCGACGAGCGCTCCCGCGGCTAAGGCGTGCGCGGCGCGCGTGAGCAACTCCTCCAGCACCGGGTCGCTCGCGGCCTGCGCGCTCGCGCTGGCATTTCCGCCCTGGGGGCCGGCCGCGGCGGGCGCGGGCGCCGGGTGCCTGAGGGCGAGCCAGGCGCCGCCGGCGGCGAGCGCGGCGACGGCCGCGGCGATCAGCGCCCACCTCAGGGTGCGCGGACCGCCGGCGCGCGGCACGGCGACCGTGTCGCGGGTCTCAAGCTGGCGGCGCCAGGCGGCCTCGACGAACAGGCGCACGCGCTGCTCGGAGACGGGCTTTGCGAGGAAGCGGTGCACCGAGCCGTCGGCGATCTGCGCGGCGAGCTCGCCCTGCTCCCCGCTCGTGCCGGCGACGATCAGCACCACCTCGGGAAACTGCACGTGCAACTTCTGGGTGAGCCTGCCGACGCCGCTCACCACGGCGGCCGAGTCGATGACCGCGACGCCGGCCTGGTGCGCGAGCAGCTGCGCGGAGAAGTCGATCTCGGAGGCCGCGACCCGCACCGGGTGCGCCGGGCCGCTGACCTTCCTCAGCGTGACGAGAAAGCGCGGATCCTGGGTGAGGGCGAGCAGCGGCGGCGGTGTGGGTGCGGCGAGCGCGTGCGCATAGGTACCCGGCGCACTGCCTGAGGGCGCCGCTGCCTTGGAATTCTGCGCTGGGGTAGTCGTGGCCACCGCTGTCACAATTTCCGAAAACCCGCCCGTCGAGCTCGGAGCCCGGCCGCGGGATTACGATGACGTAAGCGCGTTGGCGTGTCGCTAGCGACGCCCGGATTCTGTGAAACTGATCATCTTGTTACGGTCGGCCCGCGCCCCGCCGGCGCGACCCGGAGCACGTTCTGCCTCCACCCGGAAGGTGGCCGTTAAACGCATGAGACCTGCGTCCCAACAGGCTGCGCGCCGCGCCTTATGTCACCACGTTCCTGGCGCTGCTGCCGGCCGGCGGCGCCCGGTGACGCGGCGAAACTCCGGGCTCATCTTGTCCTCGTAGTCCGCGCACTTGCCGTCCGCCAGTCAAGAAGCCGCTTGGGGAGCTGCAGGACGAGGATGGGCACGCGCGAGATGTTGCTCCCGACACTGCGCATCGTGCGCACGATGCAGCCGAGGTACGAGTACGAGGGCGGCGCGCCGTCTACGACCTGGCCGGCCAGTGACTGCCGTTCGAGCACTTCGCGCCCGAGCGGGTCGAGCGCCTCACTGCGTGAGCAGGAAGCGCGAGCCGTTGTAGGAGAGCACGGCCCCGTCGGCGGTAATGCTCTCGACGCGCACGCCTTCCGGCAGCGCATCCCCCTCGCGCAGCTTGTGCATGTTGATCATGACGAACCGGTCCTGCGGGCGATCGGCGTACACGTGCAGGTCCAGGCGCAGCGGCGGGATGTGGGCACCGGGCGCCGCGGTGGCGTCCTGGTAGAGCGGCACCCCTTCGACCGTGCCACGCTGCACGTGGCTGCCCTTCATCGGCGCGGGCTCCTGCGCCGGAGCATAGTCTTCCGGGTTCGGCTCACCCCCGGCGCCGCCCGCGGCCGCCGGCCCGGCCGGGTAGGGTGCCGAGGCCGGCACCGCGAGCGGGGGAACCTGCTGGGCGGTGGCCGCAGGGGGAGCCACCACGAGCGGCGCCGGCGGCTGCTGTGCCGGCGCGCCCGGGACCGGGGCGCCTGCCTGTCCGGTGGCCACGAGCGGCGGCGGCGTGACGCTCACGGCGGCCTCGGCGCGCGGATGGCGCAGTACCATCCAGGCGACGATCATGAGATTCACGGCGAGAAGCACGCCGATCGCGATCGCCCACGGCGGCAGGATGCGCCGCGGCGGGGCGACCTTCACCTCGAAGAGCGCCGGGCCCTTCTGGCGCTGGCGGTCGCTCTCGGACTTCTTCAGTGCGTCGAGGATGAACGACATCGGTCACCCCCCCGGATGGGTGTCCGCCGCCGACAGCAGGGGCGCGCTCGCGCCGGCCACCGCGCCGGCGAGCGCGATCTGGGTCTGCACGCCCGCGATGCCGTCGACCGCGAGCTGGTGCTGGCGCTGGAAGTCGCGCACCTGCGCCGCGAGATCCGCGTCGAACACGTCGCTCGCCCGCGCGTCGGTCTTCACGCCGCGCAGCTGGTCCAGGCTCTGGCGCAGCCAGCGCACTTCCACACCCCGCATGCCCGTCGACAACGGCTTTACCGGTGAATTGGCCGGCCGCCACAGCATGACAAAATCTCCGAGCCAATAGTGCGAGAGTTCGCCCAGGCCCACGGCCTGGTTGCCGCCGAGCTCAAGGTGCGCCTGCTCGTCGGTGAGCGCGGTGAGCACGACCTCGTGGCTCGAGCCCGACCCGTCATTCAGCAGCAGGATGGCCGGATGATTGTAGAGGCGCAGCTGTCCGAATGAGCCGCGCTCGGAGACGCACTCCAGCCCCTGCTTCGATGCCTGCGTGCACGGATCCGTGCTGCTCGGCTGGTACTTGGCACCCCACAGGCCAAAGAGCTTACCGAAGGCGCTGTCGGTGTCGGTCTCGGCCACGTGCGCCTTGAGCAGCTGCGCGAGCGCCGGGGGTGGCGGTGCCGCGGGGGCCGCGGCACTCGGTGCGGGCGGGTCCTTGGCGGCGGCGGTCAGCGCCGTGGCGGCGCGGGCGTTCCACGGCTTGAGGTTCCACAGACCCACCGTGCCGAGCGCGAGCACGACGGCGACGCCGGCCGTGAGCGCCCACGGCAGCCACTGCGGCGTGAAGCGGCGGCCGAAAACCTCGGTCGCGGCGTGGCGCACGAGCGTGCCGGTGACGCGGTGGCGGTCCATGGAGTAGGCCCCGAGGAGCGCGCGGTCGCAGATGACGTTGATGACGCGCGGCACGCCCTCGGAGAGCCGGTACACCTCCCCGAGCGCCTGGGGGCTGAAGATGTCGGTGGTCGCGCCCGCGACGCGCAGGCGGTGGCGCACGTAGGCGATGGTCTCCTCGCGCGACAGCGGGTTCAGGTGATAGCGCCCGGTGACGCGCTGCGCGAGCTGGCGCAGCTCGTTGCGCGCCAGCAGCTCGCGCAGCTCCGGCTGGCCGATGAGGATGATCTGCAGGAGCTTTTGCGTGTTGGTCTCGAGGTTGGTGAGCAGGCGCACCTGCTCGAGCACCTCGGGCGAGAGGTTCTGCGCCTCATCGACCACCAGCACCACGCGCTGCCCGCCGGCGTGGGCGCGCAGCAGGTAGTGACTGAGGATGTCGACCAGGTCCTTGAGGCTCTCGAGCGCGGAGTCCGGCACGCCGATGCCGAGCTCCTCGCAGATCGTGAGCAGGAACTCCGGCGCCGTCATCTTCGGGTTGAGGATGAGGGCGATCTCGGCGTTCTTCGGCGTCTGCGCCAGCAGCGAGCGCACGATGGTGGTCTTGCCGGTGCCGACCTCGCCGGTGAGCTGCACGAAGCCACCCGCCTCGTTGATGCCGTACAACAGGTGCGCGAGTGCCTCCGCGTGCCGCTCGCTCAGGTACAGGTAGCGCGGGTCGGGCGTGATCGCGAACGGCTTTTCGTTGAGGCCGAAGAACGTCAGGTACATGAAAGCTGCTACTCGATGGTATTTCCGCGCCGGAGCGCCCGGCTGCCGAAGCGCGCGCGTGCCGCATCCAGGGCGGCGTCGACGCGCCCGGCAGGCGCTGCGTCCCCGAACAGGCCGAGCTGCGCCGCCGGCGTCAGCTCTGTGAGGACCACCCCCAGGAGGCGAAGTTTCGCACCGGGGTTGCCGGCGAGCCAGCGTCCCAGCAGGTCCGCGGCCACGGCGGCAATGGCCCGCCCCTCGCAGGTGGGCGGGGCGATGGCCCGCTGGCGGGTGAAGGTGCTGAAGTCGCCGCGGCGGATCTTGACGCCGATACAGCCGGCCGTGAGCTCGCGCGAGCGCAGGCGGCTCGCCGCCAGGTCCGCCAGGCGCGCGAGCTCGCGCTGCAGGACCTTAGGCTCGCCGATATCGGTGGCAAAGGTATCCTCGGCGCTCAGGGACTTCTCCTCGACCTCCGCCAGCACCGGCCGCTCGTCGATCCCCGAGGCCCGCTCCCGCATCCAGGGGGTATAGCGGCCGAAGAGCGGCCAGAGTACGGCGTCCGGGGCACTGCGCAGCTGTCCGAGGGTCAGCACCCCGGCGGCCTCGACCCGCGCGCCGGTCTTGCGCCCGAGGCCGGGAAGGCGGCGCACGGAGAGCGGATCGAGCACCTCGTGCACCCTCTCCGCGGTGACCACGGTGAGCCCGTCGGGCTTCTCGAGGTCGGAGGCGATCTTGGCGACGAGCTTGTTGGGGGCGACGCCCACCGAGGCGGTGACGCCGGTGAGCTCGCGGATGCGCCGCTTGATGCGGCGGGCTATGTCCACCGCGCTGCCGAGGAGCTCCAGGCTCGCGGTGACATCGAGGAAGGCCTCATCGAGGGACAGTCCCTGCACGAGCGGCGTCACTTCGCGGAACGCGCCGAACACGACCCCCGAGACCTCCTGGTAACGGGCCATGCGCGGGTGTACGCATACGGCGCGCGGGCAGAGCCGCAAAGCCGTGCGCATCGGCATCGCCGAGTGCACGCCGAAGCGGCGCACCTCGTAGCTCGCCGCCGCGACCACGCCGCGCCCGCCGTCCCAGCCGACGATCAGGGGTTGGCCGGCGAGCCGCGGGTCGTCGTGCTGCTCGACGGACGCGTAGAACGCATCCATGTCGACGTGCAGGATCGCGCGTGTCACGTGGCGCCCGCCCCCCGGAGCTAGGGGAGGACCGTGATGGTGATCTTCTTGGAGATCACGGCGGGGTTGTGCGGGATGTGATTCAGGTCCCCGAGCACCAGCTGCAGGGTGTGCTTGCCGGGGGGCAAAGTGATGCTCGCCTCGGTCTGCCCCTTGCCGAAGTGCACGATCTTGTCATTCGCCGGGAGCGGCGCCGAAAGGTCCGCCGGCACGGCGGTGTCGATGAGCAGATGGTGATGCCCCGTGTTCTCAAACTTGACCCCCGCGGGGGCGACGCCCATGCCCTTGAGCCCGAACACCACGCGCACCGGGGAGTGGACCTTGGCGCCGTTGACGGGCGAGACGATGTAGACCTCGGCGCCGGGTGGCGAGGGCGTGCGCTCCTGGGCCAGGGCGAGCGAGGCAGCGAGCGCGAGCGCGGCGATGACGAATGTGCGCATGGAGGGATCCTTTGCAGCGTTGTGGCTAGAGCGTCAGGGCGCTGTAAAAACTGGTGACGATGAGCAGCAGCACGGCGAATGCCAGGTAGAAGAACGACAGCACGGTCAGCTTGCCCAGGGTTGGCAGCGCCCCCTGGCCGTAAACCACGCGCATGCTGCGATACATGTACCAGGCAAGATACGCAAGGGTCGCGAACCCCAGCCCCGGAATGTGGACGCCCCACTTGGACCACGCGAGCACGAGCCCGATGACGATGAATACCAGGGCGTGGTTGTGCAGGAACAGCAGCAGGTGCTCCACGTAGTAGTGCCGCGGGCGCCAGTACATGAGCATCATGACCGCGGCCAGCAACGGCAGAAAGAGGAACATGGCCCGCGGCACGTTGTGCAGGAACGCTTCGCGCAGCTGATGGCCGCCCGTGCCCCAGTCCGCGACCACCTTGCGGCATACCCCTGGGAGCGACGGCCCGAGCCAGTCACTGCTCGGCCCGCTGTAGTGCATGTCTTTGCAGACCCGCTCGCCGCGCTGCTCAGGCGTCTCCCCGGTCAGAGGCGCAAGCTCGGGCGGCTCCTGGCCCTTCTCGAGCGGGACCGCCTTGTACACGGTCCCCTTGTCGCCGTCGAGCTGCAACACGACAAACTTCGGCTGCACTGCGCTCGCCAGCAGGAAGAACAGCACCGAGAGCACCAGGTACAGCCGCACCGGCGGCAGGTAGCGCGCGCGCCGCCCGGCGAGGAACTCCGCGGTCAGGTGGCCGGGCTTGAAGAGGAGTGCCCGCAGCGTGCGCCACAGGCGCGAGTCCGCGTGCGTCAGGTCCTCGGTCGCGACGCGCGAGAAGTGCCACAGCGAGTGCACCGGCGCCTCGCGCCGCTGGCCGCACGCGCCGCAGTAGCGCTGCGTCAACTCCGCGCCGCAGTTCTCGCACAGCTGGCTCGCGGGCACCACCGCCGCCGGGGCGGCCGGCGCGTGCGGCGCCGTCCCGGCGAGCGGCGCGTCGGTGCTCATGCGACGTGGGCGCTGGAGCGCGGCGCGGGCTGCGCCTGGGTGCCGAGCTCGGAGGAATCGAAGTCATCCACGTGGATGATGTCCATGACCTTGCGGTCGTAGTCGCGCAGCGCCGCGGCCTCGGTCTCGGAGATGAGGCCGATGGCGAGCGCCTGCTGGATGCGCCCGGGCAGATCGAGCGCGGTGACCCGCCCGGTCTTCACTCCCTCGACGCGGATGCGCTTCTCGAGCGGCTCGAGCTGCACGGCGAGCAGCAGCGCCTCCTGGAGCAGCCCGAGCGGACTGTCCGGCGCGAGGTAGGTGCCGTCCCCGAAACGCTGCCGCGACTCGGTGGGATGGGTGACGAGGGCGGCCACGTCGCGGGCGAGGCGGTCGCCGGGAGCCGAGTAGATGCGGCCGCGCGGGAAGATGAGTACGCGCATGAGCGCGGCGAGCGCGCGGTTCGGGAAGTTGCGCAGGAAGCCGTGCAGCTGCTCCTGGGCGTGGTAGAGGAGGCTGCGGCAGGCCCACTCGAGCAGCGGCCGGTCCTCTTCCAGGCGCCCCTGGTTCTCGTGGTGCTTGAGCACCATCGAGGCGAGGTACATGCAGGAGAGCACGTCCCCGAGCCGCGCCGACAGGTTCTCCTTCTTTTTCAGGTAGCCGCCGAGGGTGAGCATGGCCACGTCGACCGCGAAGGCGAAGGAGGCGGAGAAGCGCACGACGTGCTGGTAGTAGCGGGCGGTCGGACCCGCCACCGGCGCGCGCGTGAAGCGTGCGTGCGTGAGCGCCATGATGAAGGAGCGCACCGCGTTGGAGATCGTGAAGCCGACGTGGCCGAAGAGGGCACGGTCGAACTCATCGACCCCGGCGGCGCGGTCGGGATTGCGCGCCGCGTTCATCTCGCGCAGCACGAACGGATGGCAGCGGATCGCCCCCTGGCCGAAGATGATGAGGTTGCGCGTCAGCAGGTTGGCACCCTCGACGGTGATCGCCACCGGCACGATCTCGTAGCCGCGCGCCAGGTAGTTCTTGGGGCCGAGCATGATGCCCTTACCGCCGTGCACGTCCATGGCGTCGTTCGCCACCTGACGGCCCATCTCGGTCACGTGGTACTTGAGCATCGCCGAGGGCACGGAGGGCTTCTCGCCGCCGTCGATCGCGCCGGCGGTCACCGAGCGCGCGGCGTCCATCGTGTAGGTCAGGCCCGCCATGCGGGCGATGACCGTCTCCACCCCCTCGAAGCGCGCCACCGGGGTGTTGAACTGGCTGCGGATGCGCGCGTAGGCGCCGGTGGCCCAGACCCCGGCCTTGGCGCCACCCGTGGCGCTCGAGGGGAGCGAGATGCAGCGCCCCACCGAGAGCTGCTCGACCAGCATGCGCCAGCCGCTGCCGGCCATCTTCGGCCCGCCGACGATGGAGTCGAGCGGCACGAACACGTCCTTGCCGTGCACGGGGCCGTTCTGGAACGGGACGTTGATCGGGAAGTGCCGGCGTCCGGCGGTCACCCCGGGAGTGTTGCGCGGAATGAGCGCCACGGTGATGCCGAGGTCGGTCTTCTCGGACAGGAGCTTGTCCGGGTCGAACATGCGGAAGGCGAGGCCGATGACGGTCGCCACGGGGGCGAGGGTGATGTAGCGCTTGTCGAAGTTGAGCCGCAGGCCCAGTACCTCGCGCCCCTGCCAGCTGCCGCGGCAGACGACGCCGGTGTCGGGGATCGAGCCGGCGTCGGAACCGGCGCGCGGCCCGGTGAGCGCGAAGCACGGCACTTCCTCGCCGCGCGCGAGGCGCGGCAGGTAGTAGTCCTTCTGCTCCTCGGTGCCGTAGTGGTTGAGGAGCTCCCCGGGACCCAGGGAATTGGGTACCGCGACCGTCGAGGAGGCGAGGGAGCTGCGGCTCGCGAGCTTGACCAGCACGCACGAGTGCGCGTAGGCGGAGAATTCGAGTCCCCCATACTTCTTCGGGATGATCATCGCGAAGAAGCCCCTGGTCTTCATGAACTCCCACACGTGCGGCGGCAGATCACCGCGCTCGTGAGTGATGTTCCAGTCATCCAGCAGCCGGCACAGCTCCTCGCACGGGCCGTCGAGGAAGGCCTGCTCCTCGGTGCTGAGCTTGGGCGGGCGCGCGGCGAGCAGCTTCTCCCAGCGCGGCGCGCCGGTGAACAGCTCCCCGTCCCACCACACCGTGCCCGCCTCGAGCGCCTCGCGCTCGGTCCCCGACATGGTCGGCAGGAGCTTGAGGTAGGTCTTCATGAACGGGCGCGTGATCAGGGCCTTGCGCAGACGACGCACGTTGAGCAGCCACAGCGCCGCGAGCAGCAGCGCGAGGAAGCCCTTCCACGCGAGCGCCCCGGTGCCGGAGGGCGCGAAGTAGGCGTAGGCGGCAAAGAGGACCGTGAAGGTGACCGTGAAGGCGAGGAGCGAGAGGCGGCGGTAGGCGAGGATGAGCACCGCGGCGATCAGCGCGAGCGTGATCAGGCCGCCGACCTTGGTGACCGCGAAGGCGGCGGCGGCGACGAGCAGCAGCGAGACGATCGCACCCAACATGTTCATCCTTTGGCCGCGCGCTGCGCGACTATATAACCGACGGGCGCGGCGCGGAAAACGTCAGCCGAGGAGGTCCTTCACCCCGTCGCGTTCCTCGAGCAGCTCGGCGAGCGTGCCGTCCATGCGCTTGCGGCTGAACTCGTCGATCGTGAGCCCGGGGACGATCTGGTAGGCGCCGTTGCGCACCGTCACGGGGTAGGAGTAGATGACCCCGGCGCCGATGCCGTAGCTGCCGTCGGCGGGTACGGCCATGCTCACCCAGTCGCCCTCCGCCGTGCCGTGCACCCAGGTATGCACGTGATCGATCGCCGCCGCGGCGGCGGAAGCCGCGGAGGAGGCGCCGCGCGCCTTGATGACCGCGGCGCCGCGCTGCTGCACGGTCGGAATGAAGCTCTGCTCGATCCACTCGCGCGTCACGAGCGATGAGGCCGGCTGGCCACGCACGCTGGCGTGCGAGAGATCCGGGTACTGCGTCGCCGAGTGATTGCCCCAGATGGTCATGCGGCGGATCTCGCTCACGTGCGCGCCGGTCTTCTCCGCGAGCTGCGAGAGCGCGCGGTTGTGATCGAGGCGCGTCATGGCGGTGAAGTTGCGCGCGTCCAGCCCGGGCGCGTTGGCGCGCGCGATGAGCGCGTTGGTGTTGGCGGGGTTGCCGACCACCAGCACCTTCACGTCGCGCCGCGCCGACTCATCGAGTGCCTTGCCCTGCGCGGAGAAGATCTGCGCGTTGGCGAGCAGCAGGTCTTTTCTCTCCATGCCCGGTCCGCGCGGGCGCGCGCCGACCAGCAGCGCGACCTGACAGTCGCGGAAGGCGACGCGCGCGTCATCGCTCGCGAGGACCTTGTTGAGCGTCGGGAAGGCGCAGTCGTTGAGCTCCATGAGCACGCCCTGCAGTGCCGTCAGCGCCGCGCTCACCTCCAGAAGATGAAGATTCACGGGCACGTCGGCGCCGAGCATGGCGCCGGAGGCGACGCGGAAGGCGAGCGCGTAGCCGATCTGGCCGGCGGCGCCGGTGATCGCGACATTCACGGGGGCTTTCATGGACGAAGTCTTTCTTTGCGCGGGAAAAAGGGGACTGATTCTAGCGTGCGCGCCGCGCTTGCTCCCGCCGCTCAAACGGTCCGGCCCTGGACGCTCTCCAACTAGCACGTAACCGTTCCTGTGACAGGTCTCAAGGGACCTCTTAAACAGGAAATATAACGAAAACAGGCGGTTAGAACTCTAGAGATGTTTTACTGCAGTAGCTTGACACTCAAGTAGTGTTCTAGTAGAGTACAACACCATGGAAGGCGGACCTGATGGGCAGGTAAGCCGGACAGGGCAGACAGACAGACACACAAAGGAGACCACCATGACCACCTTCGCATCGAATCTCTACCGTGACGCCGTTTGTGCAGCCGCCGCGGCCGCGATCACCGTCGTACTGAGCTGGAGCTTCGTCGAGTCCACCGCGGTTCCCCCGGGTGCGCATGCCCCCGCCGCCCGCTTCGTGGCACTTCGCGCGGACCACGCTTTCTTCGGGCAGCCCGAGCCGGCCGTTTTGGTAGATTAGTCGGCTAATCACCCGAAACAGGCGCCGTGTCTACGCTCATGGATCCGCAGTGGGATGACAGCCTGCCGATTTACCGGCAACTGCGGGACCGGGTGGTGGCGATGATTCTGGAAGGCGTACTCAAGGAAGGCGACCCGCTGCCCTCGGTCCGCACCGTGGCCGCGGACTTCCGGCTGAACCCGCTGACCGTGCTCAAGGGCTACCAGCAGCTGGTCGATGAGCAGCTGGTGGAGAAGCGCAGGGGTCTCGGGATGTTCGTGAGCACCGGCGCCCGCAAGGCGCTGATGAAGGACGAGCGGCAGCGCTTCCTCGAGGACGAGTGGCCGAAGATCTACGCCACCATCCAGCGCCTCGGCCTGAGCTCCGATGACCTGCAGCGCGCGGGCGCTGCGGCGCCGACCGCTCCGTGGCCGACGCCCGGGGGTGGCAGTGCTCCCGCCACACCAGGTGAAGAAGATGACAGCGATAGTTGAAGCCAGGGCCCTCACCAAGAGCTTCGGTGCCACGCGGGCGCTGGATGGTGTGAGCTTCGCCATCGAGACCGGGCGCATCGTCGGGCTCATCGGCCCGAACGGCGCCGGCAAGACGACCGCGCTCAAGGCCATCCTCGGGCTCACGTCCTTCGGCGGCGAGCTCAAGGTGCTCGGCCTCGATCCGCGCACCCAGCGCGACGAGCTCATGCGTGACGTGTGCTTCATGGCGGACGTGGCCGTACTGCCGCGCTGGCTGCGCGTCAGCCAGGCGCTCGATTACTGCAGCGGCGTGCACCCGCGCTTCGATCGCGCGCACGCCCTGGAATTCCTGCGCAAGACCGACATCAACCTGACGAGCCGCGTGCGCGAGCTCTCCAAGGGTATGGTGACGCAGCTGCACCTGGCGCTGATCCTGGCGATCGACGCGCGCCTCCTGGTGCTGGACGAGCCCACCCTCGGGCTCGACCTGCTCTACCGCAGGAAGTTCTACGACACCCTACTCAACGACTACTTCGACAAGGAGCGCACGATCCTCCTCACCACGCACCAGGTGGAGGAGGTCGAGAACCTCTTCACCGATGTGATGTTCCTCCACCACGGGCACATCGCGCTCAACTCCTCGGTGGAGGAGCTCGGCTCGCGTTACGTGCAAGTCACGGTGAGCGCCGAGCAGGCCGCGCGCGCCCGCGCCCTCAAGCCCTTCTACGAGCGCGAGGTGTTCGGGCGCGTGGCGATGATCTTCGAGGGGCATTCGGCCGCCGAGCTCGGCGCCTTAGGTGAGCTGCGTACGCCCTCGATCGCTGACCTGTTCGTCGCCAAGATGCAGGGGACGGCCACAACATGAATACCGAAGTCGCAGACGCCGCCGCCGGCGCAGCGCTGAAGAGCGCCGCCACGCCCGCCGTCATCAGTCCCGCGCGCGCGCTGCAGACGCTCGTGCGACGCGAGTTCTGGGAGCACCCGGCGCTCTGGCGCGCCCCGCTGGTCGCCGGCGCGCTCCTGGTCGGCGTGCTGCTCATCGCCATCTTCACGCGCATGCACCAGCACACGACGGTCACCGTCGACGGTAACGCCCACGTCCTCGCGGACGTCGTGCACCTGGACGCCGTCTCCAAGGTGGCGGCCCATACCTTCGTGCAGGGAGGGCTGTGGCTGGCGCTCTCCATCCTGGCCAGCATCGTCGTGTGTTTCTACCTGCTCGATTGCCTGTACGCCGAGCGCAAGGACCGCAGCATCCTCTTCTGGAAGTCGCTGCCGGTGTCCGACGGGCTCACCGTCACTTCGAAGCTGATCGCGGCGCTCGTTGCCGTGCCGCTCATCGTCTTCGTGAGTGCTATCGGACTGGAGCTGCTGTGCACCGCCATCTGGCAGCTGTGGTCCTTCACGGGTGCGGCGCCGGCGGTGTTCGCGTGGGACGCGCTCGAGTGGCTGCGCACGGAGGTACTCATCCTGCTGGTCACGGTGCTCGCCGTGCTCTGGTACTCACCCATCGCCGGGGTGTTTCTCGTGGTCTCGGTCTGGGCGAGGCGCGCGCCGGTCCTCTGGGTCCTCCTGCCGATCATCTTCGCCCAGGTCGTCGAGCAGATCTTCTCGGCGATCGTCGGCACGCCGCGCTTCCTCTCGCACTTCATCAACTATCGCGTGTTCGGCATCTGGGAGCAGCTCGGGCTCTTCCACATGCACCTCCTGGGTCACCCGGGCATCCGCCCGATCGGCTCGCAGCTCAAGGAGCTGAATTTCGCCGCTGCCTTCACGGACGTGGACCTGTGGCTCGGCGTCATCGCCGCGGGCGCGCTCGCCTACGGGGCCGTGCGCCTGCGCCGCTACCGCGACGAAACCTGAGGGCCCACGGGCCTTAGTGCGCCGCGGCGGCCGCCGCGCGCAGCTGTCTCTCGAGTCCCAACGCGCCGAGCAGGTAGTGCACGGCCGCCCACACGTAGAACGCGACCGTGAGCGCGATCCCCCGGTGGGTCGCGCGCACCAGAACGTCGGCGCACAGGGTGGCGAGGGCTGGCGGTGCCCCCGGCGGCGCCACCCCGCCCCGACAGGCGATGCGGAAGGACGCGCCCGGCAGCGAGGCCGCCGCGCTCGCGAACTGCCCCTGGGCGAACACATCGATCAGGTGGCCGGTGAAGGGCGCGCCGCCACCGAGCGCGAGCACGTTCAGGCACAGGAAGAGCAGCGCGGTCGCCGTGGCACGCTGGCGCACGGCGACCACGTTCTGCACCACGCCGAAAGACGGGCCGAGCGAGACGTACTGGAAGAACCCCGGGAGCGCGAGGAAGAGCGCCGCGGCACGCCAGTCCGCGCGGCTCAGCGCGAGCAGGTAGAGCGGCGTGGCGGCGAGCAGCCCCGCGGCCGAGGCGAGCGCGTACCAGCGCGGGCGCCGCGCCCCGAGGCGATCGGTAAGGAAACCCCCGGCAAGCGTACCGAGGGCCACCGGCACGCTGCCGGCGAGGCCGAGCGCGACCCCGATGGTCGCGTAGTCGAGCGCAAAGGCGCGGTGAAAGTAGGCGGGCAGGAAGGCCCACGAGCCGTAGGCGGCGAAGGAGGCGATCGTGAACCCGAGGATGATGTTCGCCGCCGGCCAGGTCAGGAACAGGGCGCGGGCGACGGCGCCGATCTGCGCGAGCTCCTCGCGCCACGAGAACGGCGCCGCGGCCGGCGCCGCGGCGCCCTCGCTGCCACCGCGCGGCGGCTCGGCGACCAGCCACCGCAGCAGGAGCGCCAGTGCCACCCCGGGGAGCGCCACCGCGAGGCAGGCGGCGCGCCAGCCGTAGTGCAGCGTCACGTAGCCGCCGGCGAGCGCGACGAACAGGTAGCCGAGCGACAGCCCGCAGGAGTAGACCGAGAGCGCGCTGGTGCGCCGGCCGCGCGGGTAGTAGTCGGAGATGAGCGAATGGGCGCAGGGGTTGCAGCCCGCCTCGCCGATGCCGACGCCGACGCGCAGCGCGGCGAGCTGCACGAACGAGCCCGCGAAGGCGAAGAGCGCGCTGAGTGCCGACCACACGGCGAGCGAGGCGGCGAGGATGCGCACGCGGCTGAAGCGCTCGGCGAGGCGCGCGAGCGGCAGGCCGCTCAGCGCATAGAGCGCGGCGAACGCCGCGCCCGCCAGCACCCCGAGCTGCGTGTCGCTCAGGCCGAGGTCGGCCTCCATCGCCTGGCCGACGATCGGGATGAGGTTGCGGTCCGCCGCGTTGAGCGCGTACACCAGCATCAGGGTGAGAAGCACGAGCCGCCGGTAGCCCGGCGAGAAGCCGCCGCCGGTCGACCCCGGGGGCGTCACTGACGCGTCTTCTCCTGCGCTTCCTCGGTCCAGTCCGGCTCGATGTAGAAGGGCCCCGGGCGCTCGCGCAGCTGCTCGTACTTGCAGAGCTGCGGCTCGCTGCCGAGCGGCGTCGAGACGCCGTCGCGGAAGGTCCACTCGCCGCGCTCGCTGTCCGCGGCGCGCACGTAGCTGCAGATCATGAAGCGCCGGTCGTGCTCGCTCAGGTTCGGCGCCGAGCCGTGCACGGTGTACAGCGTCCACAGGAGCAGGTCTCCGGGCTGCATCTCGCACACGACGGCACTCGCGGGATCGAGCCCGACCCGCACGAGGTCCTCGTCCGCCGTGTGACCGGTCATGATGGTCCCGTCCTCGGAGAGCCCGAGGTAGCCGTTCAGGTGGCTGCGCGGAATGACGCGTAGCGAGCCGTTCGCCTCGGTCTGCGGATCGATCGCGAGCCCCGCGTTCACCGTGCCGTAGAGAAGGTTGCGCACCGCGGCGGCGTTGCGGAAGCGTGCGTCCTGGTGGTAGCGGTAGAAGGTGTACTTCGCGCCCGGTGGCTTCCAGTGCAGCTGGTGGGTGACCTGCTTGATGTCCCGGCCGAGGAAGGGCTCGAGCGTGCTGAGGTAGCGCGGATCGCGGCGCATGCGCTCCAGGTACGGGCTCACCCACGGCGTCCAGTGCGCCTGCAGCACCACGCGGCGGCGCGCCTTGGGGTCATCGAGCACTTCGAAGAGGAGGTTGCGGTCGCGGTAGCTGGCGTGGTGCTGCAGGCCTTGCGCGTACAGGCGATCGACCTCCTCGCCCATGCGCGCCATCTCCTCGCGTGGCAGGAAGCCGCGCACGATGGCGTAGCCCTCGCGGTGTAGTTGTTCGACGAGCGTTGCCAAGGTCCGTCCTCGCGCGATGTCAGGGGCTGTGCGGGCGCGGCGCGCAGGTCGCCCAGGCGGCGCGGATGGCGCGCGAGGTCTCACCGCGCCCGTCGGCGCGCCAGCCCGGGGGACCCAGGATCGCGCCACAGACCTCGCGCGCCGAGCGCGCGCGCCGCACGTCGGCGAACAGGGCGGCCCACTCGTGGAAGGCGATGCGCACGGGGTTGAAGGTCGCGATGTCGTGCACGATCCCGTAGCGCGGTGGCTCCTCGTCGCGCTCGGCGGAGTAGGTGCCGAACAGGCGGTCCCAGAGCATGAGCACGCCCGCGTAGTTGCGGTCGAGGTAGCGCGGGTTGGACGCGTGGTGCACGCGGTGGTTGGAGGGGGTGTTGAGGAGGTATTCATACCAGGCCGGCAGGCGCCGCACCGCCTCGGTGTGCACCCAGAACTGGTAGAAGAGGTTGATGCTCTGCATGCTCAGGATCATCACCGGCGGGAAGCCGAGCAGCGCGAGCGGCACCCACGGCAGCCAGGTGCCGACCAGGAGGCTCGTCCAGGTCTGGCGCACGGCGGTCGAGAGATTGTACTGCTGCGAGGAGTGGTGATTGACGTGCGCCGCCCACCACAGGCGGCACTCGTGGCTCGCGCGGTGGAACCAGTAGTAGATGAAGTCATCGAGGAAGAAGAGCGCGAGCCACGCCCAGCCGGACGCCGGCGAAATGCTGAACAGCCGGACCCGGTAGGCGAGCGCCAGGCCCGCGAACACCACCCCGGCGAGCGCCACGTTCATGGCGATGTTGCCGAGCGTCATGCCGAGGGAGGCGCAGGTGTCGCGCAGCGTGTAGCGCGCGCGCAGCAGCCCGAGGCGGGCGAGGGCGGCCTCGAGCGCGATCGCCGCGAGCGACACGAAGAGGAAGACGTCCGAGAGGTGTACCTTGCTGCTCATGAGGGTGGCGGCGGCATGGGGCGCGCCGCGGCAGACACGCTACCACCGACGCAGCACAAAGATGAAATCCGGACCGCGCCGCGGTTAGACTTTTTCTCACCGGCCGGGCGGCGCCGATAGAGCGGATAGATCGGCGCCATACGGACAGGCGATTGGCCCCCGGCGCCGGGCGGGTGCAACAATGCGGCCAACAAAGGAGGCTGACATGTTTGAGACGCGCAACGATCTAGCGGCCGGCACCCGCACCAAGGTGGTGAAGCTGCTGAACGAGCGGCTCGCGGACGCCATCGACCTCAATACCCAGGTCAAGCACGCGCACTGGAACGTCAAGGGACCGAACTTCATCGCCCTGCACGAGCTCTTCGACGACGTCGCCGAAAACGTCGAGGAGCACGTCGACACCATCGCCGAGCGCGCCACGGCCCTCGGCGGCACCGCGCACGGGACGCTGGCCGCGGTCGCGCGCGCGACCTCGCTCAGGCCCTACCCGCAGAACGTGAGCGAGGGCATGGCGCACGTGAAGGCGCTCGCCACGGTACTCGCGGACTTCGGCGCCAAGGTGCGCGCCGCGATCGACGAGTCGGGCAAGCTCGGCGACGCGGACACGGCGGACCTGTTCACGGGCGTCTCGCGCGACGTCGACAAGTACCTGTGGTTCCTCGAGGCGCACCTGCACGCCAAGCGCTAGAGGGGACGCGCCTTTATGGCCGCCGAGGTCCGGCGTACGCAGGAAGGCACCGAGCTCGCACTGAGCGGGCAGTGGGGCGTGCGCGAGTTCGGCGCCATCGAGGCCGAGCTCGCCGCCGTGCAGCCCGAGGCCGCGCGCCAACTGCTGATCGACGCGCAGGGCCTCTCGTCGCTCGACCTCTCGGGCGCCTGGGCGCTGCACCAGTTCCTCGAGCGCATGCGCGCGGCCGGCGTCGAGGTCCGCTTCAAGGGCTCCCCGCCCGAGCAGCTGCGCCTGCTCGATGCGACGCTCAAGGAGGCCGACGAGGACCGGGCCGAGGACCCGGCCCCGAGGGCGCCGCCCGCGCCGCCGCCGATCATCGGCGTGCGGCTGCTCACCGAGGTCGGCAGGAAGAGCGTACTGGCCTACCGCAACTTCCTGGATGCGCTCAGCTTCGTGGGCGAGATCACCGTCTCGCTCATCGCCAGCCTCAAGAGCCTGAGGCGCCTGCGGCCGACCTCGATCGCGCGGCACGTCTACGACACCGGCTTCACGGCGCTGCCGATCGTCGCCCTGATCGCCTTCCTCATCAGCGTCATCATCGCCTACATGAGCGCGCAGCAGCTGCGCGGGCTGGGCGCGGACATCTACGTGGTCGACCTGGTCACCATCGGCGTGCTGCGCGAGCTCGGGGTGCTGCTCACCTCGATCATCGTCGCGGGCCGCTCCGGCAGTGCCTTCGCCGCCGAGCTCGGCTCGATGCAGCTCAACGAGGAGGTGGACGCCCTCGTCGCCACCGGCGTCGACCCGATCGAGGTACTGGTCGTGCCGCGCCTGCTCGGGCTCACCATCGCGCTGCCGGCGCTCACGATCGTCGCCGACCTCGTCGGGCTCGCCGGCGGCTCGATGCTGTGCCGCTTCCTGCTCGACATGCCGTTCAACCAGTACTTCGCGCGCGTGCAGGAGGCGATCTCGCCGAGCACCTTCTGGGTCGGCTTCGTCAAGGCGCCGGTATTCGCGCTGCTCATCGCCAGCGCCGGCTGCTACCGCGGCATGCAGGTGCGCGGCTCGGCGCGCGAGCTCGGGCGACTCGTCACCGTGGCGGTGGTGCAGGCCATCTTCCTCGTGATCCTCGCGGACGCACTGTTCGCCGTGCTCTTCATGGAGATGGACCTGTGAACTACCCGGTCGTCGAGGTGCGCGGCCTCGTCAACCGCTTCGGCGAGCAGGTGGTGCACGAGGACCTGAACATGGAGGTGCGCCGCGACGAGGTGTTCGGCATCGTCGGCGGCTCGGGCGCGGGCAAGTCGGTGCTGCTGCGCAGCATCCTCGGGCTGCAGCGCCCGCAGGCGGGCGTCGTGCTCATCAACGGCGCCGACATCACCCGGATGAGCCTCGCGCAGCTGCGCACCGTCAAGGAGCACTACGGCGTCAGCTTCCAGTCCGGGGCGCTCTACTCGGGTCTGACGGTGAAGCAGAACGTGCAGCAGCCGATGGTCGAGCACCTGAGCCTCAACGAGGCGGCGCTCGATGACCTGGCGCTGCTGAAGATCCGGCTCGTCGGACTGCCGGCGGAGGCGGGCGCAAAGTTCCCCGCCGAGCTCTCGGGCGGCATGGTGAAGCGCGCAGCGCTCGCCCGCGCCCTGGCGCTCGATCCCAGCCTGTTGTTTCTCGATGAGCCGACCTCGGGGCTGGACCCGATCAGCGCGGCCGCCTTCGATGACCTGGTGCTGTATCTGCAGAAGGAGCTGAAGCTGACCGTGGTCATGATCACCCACGATCTGGACAGTATCTTCCGTACCTGCAATCGTGTCGGGGTGATCGTCGACAAGCACATGGTGTCGGACACGCTCGAGCGCATCGTCGACTACCCGAACCCCTGGATCCAGGAATACTTCCACGGCGAGCGCGCCCGCTCGCGCCTCGGGGGCGCGCATGGAGCGTGAGGCCAACTACGCGGCCGTCGGCGCCTTCGTGCTGATCGTCGCGATCGTCGGCGCGCTGTTCGTCTGGTGGTACTCGGGCAGCCGCGACCACAAGGACTACCAGCGCTACGAGATCTACTTCGAGGGCAGCGTCAGCGGCCTCGACAAGGGCGCCGCGGTGCGCTACCTGGGAGTGGGGGTCGGCCGGGTCATCGACATGAGCATCGATCCGCGCGACTCGGCGCGCGTCGAGGTGATCGTCGACATCGACACGCGCACGCCCATCTCCGACGACACGGTCGCGATCCTGCAGCTGCAGGGGGTGACGGGCCTGCTGTACATCGACCTCATGGAGGACCGCGAGCACAAGCGCCAGTCGCTCCTGGTCGCGAGCCTGAGGTACCCGGTCATCCGCTCGGCGCCCTCGCGCTTCGACGTGTTCCTTTCGGGACTCCCGGAGCTGGTCTCGGACGCGGTGCAGGTCGTGAACCGCGTGCAGAAGATTATCAGCGACGAGAACGTGAAGTCGGTCCAGGACACGCTGAGCAACCTCGAGGCGATGAGCCGCGGCCTGCCGCAGACCGCCCGGGATCTGAACGCGCTGATCGTGGAACTGCGCGGCGCCACCGCCGACATCTCGGCCTCCGCCAAGAGCGCACGCGCCGTGATCGCCGACGTCGGGCCCGGGGTGGAGAGCAGCATCGCGCAGCTGCGCGTCGTGGCCGATCACCTCGCGGACGCGACCGACCAGCTCGACAAGATCATCGCCGAGAACCGTCAGGACGTGCGCTCGTTCGCGCGCGACGGACTGCCGGAGATCGAGCGCTTCGTGCGCGAGGGACGCGCGGCGGCCGCGGACGTACGCGCGCTCGCCGAGAGCCTGCGTGAGAATCCGACGCAGCTGCTGTATCAGCCGCAGGCGCGCGGCGTGGAGATCCCGAAGTGAGAAGACCCGCGCTGTTCGCCGCGCTCGCCGCGGCCACCTCGCTCGCCGCCTGCTCGGGGCTGCTGAACAGCAACCAGCCCGCCGAGCAGGTGTACTACCTGCGCGCCCCCGCCGGGGCGACCCCGGCCACTCCTGCCGCCGCCTCCGGCGCCTCCTCGGTGCGCGTCGGCCGTCCGGTGGCCGATCCCGGGCGCGAGTCGACCTATATCGTGCTGGTGCAGCCCGATCACCGCATGAGCTTCTTCAGCGGCGCGCGCTGGCCGGGCCCGGTGACCGACATGCTCGAGTCGCTCACCGTGCAGACCCTGCGCGCCTCCGGGCAGTGGTCCTCGGTCGAGGAGTCGGCCAGCCCCTTCCCCTCGGACTACCTGCTGCAGACCACGGTGCGGCGCTTCGAGGCTGACTACAGCGGCGGCGCCGTGCCGGACGTGTACGTGGTGCTCGACTGCATCGTCGGGCGGCGCGAGGGGCGCGACGTGCTCGCGACCTTCGTGGTCACCGGCAAGGCGAGCGCGAGCGCCAACCGTCTGGGAGAGGTGGTCACGGCGTTCGAGCAGGCGACCTCGCAGGCGCTCGATTCGCTCGGCCAGCAGCTGCTCACCGCGGTGCGCGACGCCCGACCCGCTCAGAAGTCCGACAGGCCGGTCGCCTCCAGCAGCCGCCCGAGCCAGTAGTCGGCCTGCGAGGGGTCGGCGAACACCGCGAAGTCCGCCGTGTACTCGATGCCGCCGCCGGCGCGGTTGCCCCACAGCTGCTCGAAGTAGCCGCGCGCCTGCTCGGCGAGCGGCGCGTCCGCGGTGAGCTCGAGGGCGGCGTTCGCCTCGAGGTCGTAGTCATCGAGGCTGCGGCGCGTGAAGTTCGCCGAGCCGAGCGTCAGCCATACGCGCGTGGGCGAGGAAAGCAGCGCGAGCGAGCCGTGAAAGCGCTCGCCGTGCGTGCGGTACCAGCGCACCTGGATCGCCCCGCCGCTGCGCGCTACCAGCTCGCTCGCCACCGCCTGGTTGGGCAGGCCCGAGGGGGCGAGCCGGGTGCGGTCCTCGCTCGGGTCGAGGATCAGGCGCACCGATGCGCCACGGCGCGCGGCATCGAGCAGCGCCTGCACCACGTCGCGGTCGGTGAGCGTGTAGAGGGCCAGGTCGATCGAGTCCCCGCGCACGGTGCCACCGAGCTCGGCGAGCAGCGCCGCGCGGATCGCCCCCTCGGTGAGCAGCTGCACGCGCACGAGCGAGTTCGTGAGCGCGCTGCCCGGGGCGGCCGCGTCGTGGCACTGTGCCGCGGCCTGCTCGGCCGGCAGGAACGCCGCCTGCGCGCCGCGCCAGCCGGAAAAGCGCGCGACCGCCAGCTCGCTCTCGAGCAGCGCGCCGAGCGGACCGCCCGAGACGCGCACGGCGAGGTTCGACCAGCCGCTCTGCGCGTCCAGCGGGTTGGCGGAACCGACGATCCCGGTGAGTCCGCCGTGCCCGTCGTCGGCGAGGATCACCTTGCGGTGGTCGGCCTTGAAGTTCAGACCCCGGGCCTCGCGCGCCAGGGGGCCCGGCGGCTGCCACCAGCGCAGCGCGAGACGCCACAGGCTCGTGTAGAGGTAGTTCGAGTCGCGCAGCACATCCAGGTCGGTGCTCACGACGCTGACGTCCGCGGCGCGCAGCAGCGCCGGCTCCTGCGGCCGTGCGGCGCCGTACCCCTCGTTCACCGGGTCCATGATGAAGAGCACGGCGAGCTCGGGATGGGCGCGCTTCTGCGCCAGCAGCGCGTCGGTGAGCTCGCGCGCGAGCGCCCGCCGTGGCGCGCTGCCCGCACCGTCCGTGCCGAAGAGGTGGTAGTCGAGGACGATGAAGCGGCGCGCTCCGTGCACCACGGCGAGCACGGAGTCGAAGACCGCCTGGCTGACGGCGGGGCGCCCGTAGGCGTCGGCGGCACTCACGTCGGCGATGAACCCGACCGACTCGGCGGGCACGGCGCAGCTCGCCGAGGCGAGCTGCGTGCCGCCCGGCAACGCCTTGTTGGTGTGCCACAGCGCCGTCCCCGCCCACGCGCACAGCAGCAGCCAGAGCGCCGCGCGCCGCCAGCGGCGCGTCACGGGGCGTGCCCCTCGAGCGCGGTCATGACCTCGAGCCAGCGCTCCTCGAGCACGCGGATCTCGGCCGTGAGCTCCCCATGGCGCCGCGCGAGAGCCTGCGGCTCGTCGCGCTCGCCGGGGGAGTAGGTGGCGGGATCGGCGAGCGTGCCCTCGAGCGTGAGCCGCTCGCGCGCGAGCACGGCGAGGCGCTCCTCGAGGCGCCGCTGCTCCCCGCGCAGCGGGCTCGCCTTCGCGCGCGCCTCGGCCGCGAGGCGCCGCTCCTCGCGGCGCGAGGGCGTCTCGGGCGCCGCGCCGCGCGCGCTCTGCGTACGGTGGGCCGCGAGGTGCGCGGCGTAATCCTCGAGGTCGCCGTCGAAACCCGAGAGCGCGCCGTACTCGATGAGGACGAAGCGGTCGCACACGCCGCGCAGCAGCGCCCGATCGTGCGATACCAGCACCACCGCCCCGGGGAACTCCTGCAGGGCCACGAGCAGGCTGTGCCGCATGGCGAGGTCCAGGTGGTTCGTCGGCTCATCGAGCAGCAGCAGGTTCGGTCGGCGCGCGACCAGGATCGCGAGCGCAAGCCGCGTGCGCTCGCCGCCGGAGAAGTGCGCGCAGGGCTCGAATACCCGCTCGCCCGCGAAGCCGAAGCGTCCCAGGAAGTCGCGCTGCGCCTGCGCGCCCCAGGCCCCCACCGCCGCACCGCCGCGCTGCACGAGCTCCCTGAGCGCGGAGGAAGCGGGGTCCAGCTGCTCGAGCTCGCTCTGCGCGAGCAGCCCCGGGGCGAGGTCCGCCGCGCGCGTGAGCTCGCCCGAGGCGACCTCGAGCGTGCCGGCGAGTACGCGCATGAGGGTCGACTTGCCGGCGCCGTTGCGTCCCAGGACCCCGAGGCGCTCGCCCGGGTGGAGCGTGAGGGAGACGCGCTCGAGCACGCGCCGCCCGGGGTAGCCCGCGCTCACGCGCTCCAGCGTGACCAGCGGACGCGGGAGCGAGGCGGGGGCGGCGAACTCGAACTCGAAGTCCCCCTCCTCGTGCGCGGCGGCGATCTCGGGCAGCCGGGCGAGCCACTTCAGGCGGCTCTGCACCTGGCGCGCCTTGCTCGCCTTGGCGCGGAAGCGCGCCACGAAGGCCTCGATGTGCGCAGCCTGCGCCCGGCGCTTCGTGGCGAGCGCACTGCTGCGCGCGACCTCGGCCGCGTGCTGCACCTCGAAGGCGCTGTAGTTGCCGGTGTAGGCGCGCAGCCGGCCGCCCCCGAGACTGAAGACGCGCGAGGCGACCCCGTCGAGGAACTCGCGGTCGTGCGAGACGAGCAGCAACGTCCCCGGATACTCGCGCAGCCAGGCCTCGAGCCACAGGAGCGCGTCGAGGTCCAGGTGATTGGTGGGCTCATCGAGCAGCAGCAGATCCGAGCGGCGCATGAGGGCGCGCGCGAGGTTGGCGCGGCGCCTGAGGCCTCCGGAGAACTCGCGCACCGGCCGCGCGAGGTCCGCGTTCGCAAACCCGAGCCCGTCGGCGAGCCGCGCCGCCCGCGCCTGCGCGCCGTAGGCGCCCTGTGCCTCGAGCCGTGCGTGCAGCAGCGCCTCGCGCGTGCCATCGCCCTGCGCCTGGGCCTGCCCGAGCTCTGCCTCCGTGGCGCGCAGCTCGAAGTCCCCGTCCAGGATGTAGTCGATGAGCGCTCGCCCGCTCTCGGGGAGCTCCTGCTCGACGGCGGCGACGGCGAGCCCGCGCGGGGCCTGGTAGTCGCCGGCGTCGGTCGGGTAGGCGCCGCGCAGCAGCGCGAGCAGCGTCGACTTGCCCGAGCCGTTGCGCCCGACGACGCCGATCTTCTCGCCGCGGAAGACGCTGACCGTGACCTCATCGAGCAGGACGTGCGCACCGCGGCGCACGCGGACATTGCTTAAGGTGAGCAAGCGCCCTAGGCCGAGCGCGAGGCCGCCTCGTCGCCGGCGCGCACCAGGTGCGCGAACGGTGCCCCGCCCGCCTGGCGGGCCAGGAGCGCGAGCAGGTCCTCGGCCGTGCACGGCTCGCCGAACAGGCGCCCCTGGCCGAAGGCGCAGCCGTTGCTGCGCAGGAAGTCGAACTGGGCCTGCGACTCCACGCCCTCCGCGATCACCTCGATGCCGAGGCTGCGGCCCATCTCGATGATGGTACGCACGATGGTGGCGTCGTTGGCGTCCTCCGGCGCATCGCGCACGAAGGACTGGTCGATCTTCAGCGTGCCGATCGGGAACTGCTGCAGGGCGGAGAGCGAGGAGTAGCCGGTGCCGAAGTCATCGATCGACAGGTGCAGGCCCATCGCGTACAGCTCGTCCAGCAGGCGCACGGTGCGCTGCGGGTCGGCCATGAGCGTGGTCTCGGTGATCTCCAGCTCGAAGGCGGTGGGCGAGACGTGGTGCCGGCGGAACACCGAGCGGCACCGCAGGATGAAGCTCGCCTGGCGCAGCTGCTTGAGCGAGAGGTTGAGCGAGATGCGCCCCGGGTCGCCCCCCTGGCTCTGCATCTGCCGGTAGTCGAGGCACACGCGGTTCAGCACCCACTCGCCGATGTCGAGGATCAGGTTGGTCTCCTCGGCGAGCGGGATGAACTGCGCCGGCGGGATGTCGCCGTGCCCGGGCAGCCGCCAGCGCAGGAGCGCCTCGGCGCCTATGATGCGCCCGGTGCGCAGGTCCACCTTGGGCTGGTAGCGGATCTCGAGCTCGTCGCGCTCGAGCGCGCGCCGCAGCTTGCTCTTGAGCATGAGGCGCTCGACCGCGGCGGCGTTCATCTCCGGAGAGTAGAAGGCGAAGGTGTTGCCGCCGTTCTGCTTGGAGTAGTACATCGCCGCGTCGGCGTTGCGCAGCAGGTCGATGACGTTCTCGGCGTCGCGCGGACAGAAGGCGATGCCGATGCTCGCGGTCAGGAACACCTCGTGCTGGTTCAGCTGGAAGGGCCGGCTGACCTCGGTGAGCAGCGCCCGCGCCAGCTGCGCGATCGGCCCGCGGTTGTCGGCATCCGCCGGCAGGCCGTCGACGAACAGCGCGAACTCGTCCCCCGCGAGGCGTCCGACCACGGTCTCCTTGGGCAGCGAGCGCGTGAGGCGCTCGGCGAGCACCTCGAGAACGCGGTCGCCCGCGCCGTGACCGAAGGTGTCGTTGACCTCCTTGAAGCGGTCCATGTCGATGTACAGCGCCGCCACCACCTGCCCCGAGCGCAGCGCGCGCGCGATCGTCTGCTGCAGCACGTGGTGGAACTGCATGCGGTTCGGGATCTTGGTGAGCGCGTCGTAGCGGGCGAGGTAGCGGATGCGGCGCTCGGCGCGCTTGCGGTCGGTGATGTTGCGCGCCACGAAGATGTTGCCCTGGAACTGCGGGTCGTCGCTGTCGATGCGCGAGCCGGTGAGCGATACCGGGATGGTCTGGCCGCTGCGGGTGCGCGCGATGGTCTCGCGCGTCTCCTGCGCCGCCTGCAGCAGGTCGAAGTCGGCGCGCTCGCCCTCGTCGAGCATCGCGACGATGCCGCGTCCGAGCAGCTCCTCCTCGCCATAGCCCAGGAGCTTGCGGGCGGCGAGGTTGGCGATCTTGATCACCCCGTCGGGCGAGGTGACGAACACCGCGTCCGACATGCTGTTCAGGACCGAGTGCAGGTAGTCCTTGTTGATGGTCGACTGGCGCAGCCGCCCGCGCATGCGCTCGAGCGCCTGCTCGAGCTCCCCGAGCGCGTCGCGCGGGCGTACGTCCACCGGACGCGTGTAGTCGCCCTGGCCGATGCGGTCGGCGCTGCGGATGAGGGAGGCCACCGGGCGCTGCAGGTGGCTCATCGCGCGCCAGGCGAGGAAGGCGGCGAGCAGCGCGCCGAGCCCGGCGAGGCACAGCGCGAAGAGCCAGGTGCGGCGCGTGCGCTCGGCATTCGCCGCCGTGAGGCGATCGCCGACGCTCACGGCGGCGACCGGCGCGGCCTGCTCGAGCGCCACGCGCAGCGTCGCGAGCGTCGCGGGCGTCACCGCGCCCGGGATGTTCTCCACGTACACCTTGACCGGCGCGCTCGCCTCGGCGGTGAGCGCCCCGGCGGGCGCGGGCGACGGGCGCTGCCAGCGAAACAGCTCCCGCCCGGTACTCGTCGTCACCCCGAGCGCGGCGATGGTGGGATTGTCGAGGAAGGGCTGCAGGCGCCGCTCCAAGCCGCTCGCATCCCCGGCGCGCACCGCGCCGGCGACCGCATCCGCGGCGTGCTCGGCGAGGCTCTGCGCGCGCGCCTGAAGCTCGGGCGTGACGCGCTCGTGCGCGGCCTGCTCGGCGAGGCCGCCGAGGGTGCGGGTGTCGGTCTCGTGACGGAACAGGAAGAGCGCCACCACCGCCGTCGCCGCGATCAGGACCACGAGAAACGCGGTCGCGGCGTACTTGAGCTTGAAGCTGGAGGCGGTCACTTACTGTGCCGCCCGCGCACAGCTTGCGCTAGGCGCCGGCGGCTGATCCCCTTGACTTTGTGGGAATCAGTTTAACCGCCGCTCGGCAGCGATAGCTACCCGCCCGACCAGACCCGCTTGATGTGCCCGAGCATGAGGTTGCGCATGGTGCTCATCGGGTCCGCGGTCGCCGCGAAGATCGGCGGCCGGCGCCGCAGCAGCTGCCAGTTCTCGCTGCGCAGGATCTGGCGCAGGTACTCGACGTTGCGGTCGATGGCCTCCAGGTACGGGTTGCCCCCGCCGTAGAGGATCTCCAGGTAGCGGTAGGCGCCGCGGAAGTCCCCGTCGAGCCGCTTCTCGCGCACATCCGTGACGAAGTCCGGGGTCTGCCGCAGCAGGTCCAGTCCGGAGGCGTACTTGACCTGGGGATTACCCTCGCTGAAGGGCAGCGCGACGCCGCCGAGCACGAACTCCGCGTACAGCCGGTCGCGGCACTTCTCGAGGTAACAGCGGTCGGCGATCTGGGCGATCATGTCGGCGGTGCCGAGCAGGTGCCCCACCGTTATGTCACGCGGATCCGGGACCTTCGCGGCGATGCGCGCGAAGGGCACCTCGTAGCCGGTGTAGTGGATGATTTCGATGGCCACCGGGACCCAGGCGCCCAGGCCCAGCACCGGCAGATACTCGGACAGGAAGCGCGCCCCGCGCGAGACGTGCGTGCGGGTGAACTCCGCGCCGTTGGTCTCGCTGTCGTCCTCGCGCCTCAGGTACCCGACGTCGTGGAACAGCCCGGTGATCAGGCCCACCGTGGCGCGCGTGCCGCCGAGACGCTCGGGCTCCTCGTGCTGGCGCTCGTACCCCACCAGGAGCCGCGCGAGCGCGAGCGTTATGTCGAGGGTGTGCTGGCGGTCGTGGTAGACGGTATCGACGCCGTGGAAGCCCGGCACCTCCCCGGCAAAGAGCCGCTCGAAGTGCTCGAAGGCCTGCTCGAGGGGCAGCAGCGGGTGCTCGGGCCAGGTCGGGCGAAAGAGCGCCGTGACCGCACGCAGCACCGCCCGCGGTGAGCTCACCTGCACGCTGTTGGTGACGTCGTAGTCGCTGCGCCGGGTGCTGTTCATTGTCAAGTGACGCTCGCCATCCTGATCGCCGCCTTATCCCCTGTCTGGCGCAAACGGCTTGTCCTCGAGTCTAGGCAGGGCACGACGGGCCCCGCCGAGACCTAGCGCACACTTTCCCTGCCGGTGCGCGCTGGCGCCTATTTAGCACGATACGGAGAATTCGGCGATCACCGGCGCGTGATCGGAAGGGCGCTCGGCGCGGCGCGGCTCGCGGTCGATGCGACACGCACGGCACGCGGACATAAGCGGTGCGCTTGCGAGCACCAGATCGATGCGCAGCCCGTGGTTGCGCCGAAACGCGCCCATGCGGTAGTCCCACCAGCTGAAGGTCTGCGCCGGCTGCTCGAAGTGCCGGAACACGTCGGACAACCCGAGCGCGCACAGCTCGCGCAGCGCCGCGCGCTCCGGCTCGCTCACGTGCACCGAGCCGGCCCACGCCTCGGGATCGTGCACGTCGGCATCCGTGGGGGCGATGTTGAAGTCACCGAGCACGATGAGTCGCTCGTGCCGCGCGAGCTGCGCCTGCAGCCAGTCCTTGAGCGCGGCCAGCCAGGAGAGCTTGTACGCGTACTTGTCCGAGCCCACGCTCTGCCCGTTGGGCACGTACAGGTTGACGATGCGCAGCGCCCCGACGCTCCCCGCCAGCACGCGCCGCGCGGCATCATCGAAGGCCGGGATCGCGGTCGCGATCGCCTCGCACGGCGTGCGCGTGAGCAGCGCCACGCCGTTGTAGCTCTTCTGGCCGCAGAACTGCGCGTGGTAGCCCAGCGCGCCGAAGGCCTCGTGCGGGAAGTCCTCGTCGATGAGCTTGGTCTCCTGCATCGCCAGCACGTCGAGCGGCTCGCGCGCGAGCCACTCGATCACCTGGGGCAGCCGCACGCGCAGCGAATTGACGTTCCAGGTGCCGATGCGCACGTCGGCCGCCGCCGTCAGTAGATGCGCAGCCCGCCGTACTTGCGGCGGATGCTGCGATCGAGCGCGCGCCAGCCGAGGGCGAAGCCGGCGAGCAGGCCGACGAGCACACCGGCGAGCGCCCACAGCCACCCGCGCCGCGGTTCCTCGGGGGCGGCGCCGATGAGCGGCGCCTGCGCACCCGCCGCGGGCTCCTCGGCGGGCGTGGGGGCGGGGGCGGTGGCCTTGAGACTCGCGGCGGCGGCCAGCTGTGCCTCGAGACGGCTCACCTCGGCCTTCAGGCGCGTCACCTCTGCCTCGCTCTGCGCCAGGCGCGGACGCAGCGGCGCATCCCCGGACAGGTACAGGGCGCGCAGCCACCCCTCGCGCCCGTCGGCGAGGCGCACGTGCACCGCCTCGCCCGAGCGCTCGATGAGCTCGACGCGGTCGCCGCTCTTCAGGGTGGCGACGCGCTCGCCACTGCCGTCCGGGTTGGCGTTGAGGCTCACCACCACCTGCTCGACGACGTACAGCGACTCGGCCGCGCCCCCGGGCAGGGCCGCCAGCGCGAGCACGGCGGCACCGAGCGCGACGCGCACCGCGCTCACGGGGCGTGTCCGCCGGCGGCGAGGATGCCGTGCTGCTTGAGAAGCGGACGCAGGTCCGGGCGGCGGCCGCGGAACTCGATGAAGGCCTCGAGCGCGTCGCGACTGCCCCCGCGCGAGAGGATCGCGTCCAGGAAGCGCTGCGCGGTGGCGCGGTCGAACACGCCGCTCTCCTCGAAGGCCGCGAAGGCGTCCGCGGCGAGCACCTCGGCCCACTTGTAGCTGTAGTAGCCGGCCGCGTAGCCGCCGGCGAATATGTGACCGAAGCTGTTCGCGAAGCGGTTCCACTCCGGGACCGGTACCACCGCGACTTCCTCGCGCACCTCGCGCAGGATCTCGAGCACCCGCGCGCCGCGCTGCGGGGAGTACTCGCAGTGGATGCGGAAGTCGAACAGCGAGAACTCGAGCTGGCGCATCATCTGCAGCCCCGCGTGGAAGCTGCGCGTGGCGATGAGCCGCGCCTGCTGCTGCGCGGGCAGCGGCGCCCCGCTCTGGTAGTGGCCGGAGATGCGCTGCAGCACTTCCGGGTGCCAGGCGTAGTTCTCGAGGAACTGGCTCGGCAGCTCGACCGCGTCCAAGGCGACGCCGTTGATGCCGGCGATGCTCGGGTAATCGACGCGGGTCAGCAGGTGGTGCAGACCGTGGCCGAACTCGTGGAACAGGGTCAGCACGTCATCGTGCGTCAGCAGCGCGTCACGCTCCGCGCCCGGGGGCAGGAAGTTGCACACGAGGTAGGCCACCGGCAGCGCCGCCCCGCTCGCGAGGCGCTTGCGCCCGACGCACTCGTCCATCCAGGCACCGCTGCGCTTGTTCGGGCGCGCGTAGAGATCGAGGTAGAAGCTGCCCACCGGCTCTCCGCCCGCGGCGACGATGTCGAAGAGCCGCGCGTCCGTGTGCCACACCGGCGCGCCGGGGCGCTCGCGGATGCGCACCGCGAACAGCCGCTCGGCCACCTCGAACAGTCCCGCGAGCACGCGCGGCAGCGGGAAGTACGGGCGTAGCTCTTCCTGCGAGACCGAGTAGCGTTCCCGCTGCAGCCGCTCGGCGAAGAAGCCGACGTCCCAGGCCTCGAGCCGGCGCCCGGCGAACGACTCGAGCTCGGCGAACTCGGCCCGCGCGGCCGGGCGTGCCGCGCGCGCCAGCTCGTGCAGGAACGCGAGCACCTCCGCGCCGCTCGTCGCCATGCGCGTCGCGAGCGCGTAGTCGGCGTAGTTGGCGAAGTCCAGCAGCCGCCCCGCCTCGAAGCGATGCCTGAGGATCTGCTCCATGACTCCGGAGTTGTCCCAGCGGCCGGCGTCCGGGCCGCGATCGGAGGCGCGTGTGGTCCAGGCCTCGTAGAACGCGCGCCGCAGGTCCTGCGACTCCGCGTCGGTGACCACCGCGAGGTAGGTCGGCTGATCGAGGCTCAGGAGCCACCCCGGCAGCCCGCGGTCGGTGGCGCGCCGGCGCGCCTGCTCGGTGAGCATCTCGTTCAGGCCGCGCAGCTCCTGGGGGTCCGTGACGTGGCGCGTCCAGCTGTTGGTGGCGTCGAGCACGTTCTCCTCGAACTTCGCCTGCAGCTGCGTCAGCTCGAGCATCGCGTTCTTGAAGCGCTCCTTGCGCTCGGCCGGCAGGCCGACACCGGCGAGACGGAAGTCGCGCACGCGGTGCCTGAGCAGCTGGCGCTGCGCGGGCGCGAGACCCTCGCCCTGCCGCTCGGCTACCGTGCGGCATGCGCGGAACAGCGGCTCGCTCTGGGCGAGGTCGGTCTGGTAAGCGGACAGCAGCGGCAGGCAGGCGTTGTAGCCGGCGCGCAGGGCGTCGGAGTTCAGCACGGCGTTCAGGTGGCTGACGGGTGACCAGGTGCGCGCGATACGATGCTGCAGTTCCTCGAGCGGCTCGACCACCGTGGCGAAGGTCGGCTCGCAGAGCGTCGCCAGCTCCTCGATGCGGGCACGGTTCGCGCTGAGCAGCTCCCGTACCGCGGGCTCGACGTGCTCGGGGCGGATCTGCACGAACTGCGGCAGAGGGTCCTGACCTAGTAGCGGATTTGCCATGCACCTCCCATCCAGTGACGACGCCATTGTAGCGGCCCCGGGGGCGGGCCTGCCTAAAGGGGGCGGCAGCCGCGGCCGCGGTCCTCGGATAACATGGCGGCGGCTCCGAAAGGCTCTATGACGGACGAGTACGACTTGGTGGTGATCGGCGCCGGCAGCGGCGGCCTGGCGGCGGCCCAGCGCGCGGCCGAGTACGGCGCGCGCGTGGTTGTCGTGGAATCCGGGCCGCTCGGCGGCACGTGCGTGAACCTCGGCTGCGTGCCGAAGAAGATCATGTGGAACGCCGCCGACCTCGGCGGCGCTTTGCACGACGCCGAGGACTACGGCTTCGAGCTCGAGGTGAACGGTCACGACTGGGCGCACCTCAAGCGCGCACGCGACGCCTACGTGCAGCGCCTGAACCACCTGTACGGCGCGAACCTCGCCAAGCGCGGCGTCGAGCTGGTGCGCGCGCGTGCGCGCCTCATCGAGGCGCACCGGGTGCGCGCCGGGGAGCGCTCGCTCGCGGCGCCGCACGTGCTCATAGCCACCGGCGGGCGGCCGCAGCTGCCGGCGATTCCCGGCACCGAACTGGGCATCTCGTCCGACGGGTTCTTCGCGCTCACGTCCCGCCCCGAGCGCGTCGCGGTCGTCGGCGGCAGCTATATCGCGCTCGAGCTCGCCAACATCCTGTGCGCGCTCGGCAGCGAGACCACGCTCATCCTGCGCGGGGAGACGGTGCTGCGCAGCTTCGATGCCATGCTCGGGGAGGCGGCGCTCGCCAACCTGCGCGGGGAGGGCGTCGAGGTCGTCACGGGCGCGATGCCCCGGGCGCTGCGGCGCGCCGCCGACGGTCAGCTGGAACTGGAGGCGGCCGACGGCCGCCGCCTCGGGGGCTACGACGCGCTGCTGTGGGCGATCGGTCGCGTGCCGGCACTGGGGGAGCTGGGTCTTGAGGCGGCCGGAGTGCGCCTCAGCGAGCAGGGCTTCATCGCCACCGACAAGTACCAGGAGACGAGCGCGAAGGCGGTATACGCCGTCGGCGACGTGACCGGGCGCGCACAACTGACGCCGGTGGCGATCGCCGCCGGGCGGCGCCTCAGCGACCGGGTGTTCGGCGCACAGAAGGACCGGCACCTCGACTACGAAATGATCCCGACGGTGATCTTCGCCCGCCCGCCGGCGGGCACGGTGGGGCTGTCCGAGCGCGAGGCGCGCGAGCAGTACGGCAACGAGCACGTCAGCGTGTTCCGGGCGAGCTTCGTGCCGCTCTACAACGCGCTCACGCGCGAGAAAGTGCGCACGGAGATGAAGCTCGTCACCGTCGGTGCCGAGCAGCGCATCGTCGGGCTGCACGTGGTCGGCCAGGGGGCGGACGAGATGCTGCAGGGCTTTGCGGTCGCGATGCGCATGGGCGCGACCAAGAAGGACTTCGACGACACGGTGGCCATCCACCCTACGAGCGCGGAAGAGTTCGTGACGATGCGCTGAGGGATCCTCAGGCGCTCTCGCGCTCGCGCAGCGCGTCCAGCACACGCGCGGTCGCGGGGCGTACGCCGCGCCACAGCGCGAAGGCCTCCGCGGCCTGCTCCACCAGCATCCCCAGTCCCTGCAGCGCACGCGCGCAACCGCGGCCCCTGGCCCAGTGCACGAACACGGTCGCCGCGCGCCCGTAGGCGAGGTCGTAGCATACCGTCTGCGCGCCGATGGCTCCCTCGGGGATCGGCGGGATCTCCCCGGAGAGGCTCGCGGACGTGGCGTTGATGATGAGGTCGAACGGTTCGGGCTCGACGTCCTGGAAGCCGACCCCCTGGGTGACGCCGAGGTCGGTGAACGCGGCGGCGAGCGCCTCGGCGCGCTCGCGCGTGCGGTTGGCGATCATCACCAGGGTCGGTTCGAGCTTCATGATCGGTCCGAGCACGCCGCGGGTGGCCCCGCCCGCGCCGAGCACGAGGATGCGCCGCGAGGTGATCACGAGCCCGAGGTTGTCGCACAGGTCGCGCACCAGGCCCGCGCCGTCGGTGTTGTCGCCGAGGATGCCCTGCTCGGTCATCGCCAGAGTGTTGACCGCGGCGGCGTGCGCCGCGCGCTCGGTCAGCTCGTGCGCCACGTCGACGGCGATGATCTTGTACGGCAGCGTGATCGACAGCCCGCGGCCGCCGTCGGCGAAGAACTCGCGCACGCGCCGCGTGAACTCCTCCGGCGGCACGTCGTACATGCGATAGCTCATGTGCTGCCCGCTCTCGCGCGCGAACATCCCGTGGATGAAGGGCGAGAGGCTGTGGGCCACCGGATGGCCGAAGACCCCGTAACGGTCGGCGGCGGCGTTCATCGCGGCAATTGTGACAGCATCCGCGCGCTGCTGCCCGCCGCAGGTCCCGCGGCGAGCAGCCCCGTGAGCTCCGGAAGCCACTCCTGCATGCGCTCGAGCGTGCGGTACGGCGGGTTGATGATGAGGACTCCCGAGCCGTTCAGGCCGACGCGCGAGTCGCGCGGATACAGCCACAGCTCGCTCGCGAGCACCGGCGCGGGCAGGGTACGCGCGAGCTGGGCGAGCCACGGGACGAGGCTGCGCTCGTCCTTGATGGGGTACCACGCCAAAAACACGCCGGTGGCGAAGCGTGCGAGCGCCGCGGCGAGCACGTCGCTGAGCGCGTCGAAGTCCGCGCGGGTCTCCTCGTAGGGGGGATCGAGCAGGATCAGCCCGCGACGCTCGGCGGGCGGCAGCCAGGCGCGCAGCGCCGCGAAGCCGTCGCCGCGCTCGACACGCAGGCTCTTCGGCGTCCCGCGCGCGCCCGTGCCGAGTGTCGCGAGCGCCTCTTTCAGGGCGTGCGCCTCCGCCCCCTGCAGCTCGATGAAGCCGCCGCGGTCCTGCGGGCGCAGCGCCGCGGCGGCGATGAGCGGCGAGCCCGGATACAGGTGCGGCTGCCCGAGCGTCGTGCGCAGCGTGCCGATGAGCCCGAGGTAGTCGCGCAGCTCCGCGGCGGCGGGGGCGGCCGCGAGCAGCCGGCGGACCCCGCCGTCGGCTTCCGCGCCACCGCCGGAGAGATCGTAGGCGCCGCGGCCGGCGTGCGTGTCGAGGAACAGGAACCCCTTGTCCTTGCGCTTCAGCGCCGCGATGAGCGCGAGCAGGGCGACGTGCTTGTGCACGTCCGCGAAGTTGCCGGCGTGGTAGCTGTGGCGGTACTTCATCGGCGCGCAGGCATGCCCGGCGCCTCGTGGACGGCGGCTACTTCACGCCGCGCCGGGCGCGCGGACCCGGCGCGGTGGCGCGGGCCTTCGGCGCTACCTTGCGCGCGGCGCTCTTTGCCGGGCGTGCCTTGCGGGCGGCGCGCGCGCCGCCCCGGGGCCGGGCGTGCGCGGCGGGTGCGGGCTTCGGTGCTTGCGCGCGCCCCTTGGCTCGCGCGGGCGCGGCGGCGGCCGCCTCGCGCTCCGGCGCGCGCGCTGGCTTGCGCTCTTTCCTCGGCCCTGCGGCCGGCGCGGCCGCCGTGGCCTGGGCGCCGTCGCCTGCGGGTGCGGGCGCCGCGCGCCGGCCGCGGCCGAAGCGGCCGAAGCGCGCGCCGCGCTCGGGCGCGGCCGCGAGCAGTGCGCGGCACTCCTCGAGCGTGAGGCTCTTCGGGTCGCGGTCCTTGGGGATCTTGGCGTTCTTCTTCTTGTCCGTGATGTACGGCCCGTAGCGGCCGTTGAGCAGCTGGATGCCCGCGTCGGGGAAATCCCGGATGAGGCGCGCCGCGTCGGCGAGCTGCTTCTGGAGGATCACCTCGCGCGCGCGCTCGAGCGTCACCGTGTAGGGATCGTCTTCCTTGAGCGAGGCGTACTTGCTGCCGTACTTGACGTACGGGCCGAAGCGGCCAACGTTGGCGACGATCGTCTCGCCCGCCTCGGTTTCACCGAGGGTGCGCGGGAGCGTGAACAACTCCATCGCGTCGGCGAGGGTGACGTGGTCCATCTTCTGGCCGGGGCGCAGCCCGGCAAAGCGTGGCTTTTCCTCGTCGTCCTTGGTGCCGATCTGCACGAAGGGCCCGAAGCGTCCCATGCGCACGGTGATCGGCTTGCCGCTCGCGGGGTCCTTGCCGAGCTCGCGTGCCTGCGCCACCTGCTCGCGGGTGACGGTGCGCTCGATCTTGTCGACCTGTTGGATGAAGGGCTTCCAGAACTTCTCCAGCGGGACCGTCCACTCCTCCTCGCCGCGCGAGACCGCGTCCAGCTCGTCCTCCATGGCGGCCGTGAAGCCGTACTCGACGTAGCGGTGGAAGTGGTGCGTCAGGAAGCGGTTGACGATCTTGCCGATGTCGGTGGGCACGAAGCGCCGCGCGTCCATCTCGACGTACTCGCGGTCCTGGAGCGTGGAGATGATCGTGGCGTAGGTCGAGGGACGGCCGATGCCGTGCTCCTCGAGCGCCTTCACGAGCGAGGCCTCGCTGTAGCGCGGCGGGGGCTCGGTGAAGTGCTGCAGCGCGGTGAGTGAGGCGAGGCCCACCGTCTCGCCCTCTTGCATCGGCGGCAGCACGTGATCGGCGTCGTCCGTCTTGGCGTCGTCACTGTCTTCCTGATAGACCGCCATGTAGCCGGGCTTGACCAGGGTTGAGCCGTTGGCGCGCAGCAGGTGGCGCTGCGCGCCGTCGGCACCGGCGAGCATGTCGACGGCCACGGTGTCGAACAGGGCGTGGCTCATCTGCGAAGCCACGGCCCGCCGCCAGATGAGGGCGTAGAGACGGTAGAGGTCGTCCTCGATCTTGCCCTCGACGTCCGCGGGCGTGATCGCCGCGGAGGTCGGGCGGATGGCCTCGTGCGCTTCCTGGGCGTTCTTCGACTTGGTCTTGTAGACGCGCGCCTCCTCGGCGACCGACTCCTTGCCGTACAGCCGCGCCGCCACCTCGCGCATCTCGTGCACCGCCTCCTGGGCGAGCGCGACCGAGTCGGTGCGCATGTAGGTGATGAGGCCGACGCTGCCCTCGCCGATGTCCAGGCCTTCGTACAGTTGCTGCGCGAGACGCATCGTGCGGCGCGCGTTGAAGCCGAGCTTGCGCGCGGCCTCCTGCTGCAGGGTCGAGGTGGTGAAGGGTGGCGCGGGATTGCGACGGCGCTGCTTGCGGTCGATGGCCAGCACGCGCAGCTCCCCGGGCTTGCCGGCGCTCGCGCCGGCGGCCGCGAGGATGGTGCGCTCGACCTCGCGCGCCTGTGTCTCGTTGGTGAAGCTGAACTGCTCCACCTTGCCACCGCGGTACTCGAGGAGCTTCAGCGGAAAGGCCTGCTCGCTGTGCGTGCCTTCGCCCTCGAGCGTCCAGTACTCCTGAGCCCTGAAGGCCGCGATCTCCTCCTCGCGCTCGCAGATCATGCGCAGCGCCGGACTCTGCACCCGCCCGGCCGAGAGCCCGCGGCGCACCTTCTTCCACAGCAGCGGCGAGAGATTGAAGCCGACCAGGTAGTCGAGCGCGCGGCGTGCCTGCTGCGCATTCACCAGCTCGAGTGACAGGCCGCGCGGGCTCGCGACCGCGGCGCGGATGGCGTTCTTCGTGATCTCGTAGAAGGCGACGCGATGCACCGCCTTGCCGTCGAGGTCGCCGCGCGCGTCGAGGATCTCCTTCAGGTGCCAGGCGATCGCCTCGCCCTCGCGGTCAGGGTCGGTCGCCAGGTACAGCGCCTTGGACTTGCGCAGGCTCTTGGCGATCGCGTCCACGTGGCGCTCGTTCTTCTCGAGCACCTGGTACTTCATCGTGTAGCCGTTGTCGGGATCGACCGCGCCTTCCTTGGGCACCAGGTCGCGCACGTGTCCGTAGGAGGCGAGCACGTCGAAGTCGCGGCCCAGATACTTCTTGATCGTCTTGGCCTTGGCCGGCGATTCGACGATGACCAGATTCTCTGCCATGAGTTACCGCGAAAGTCCTGCGCCGAAAACAAAAAACCGCGGACGAGCCGCGGAGCACTGTGTCAGCCGGCGTGCGTCCTGTTCCTCAATGCGGAGCACTCGGATGCACGTCCATCATCAGTCCGCCCAGGCGTTCGACCGCGAGCTCCTGTCCCGGCTGGCTCGAGAGCACCATGAGTACGACCCACTTCAGCTGCTCGGTGTCCGGCTCCTCGGTGTCGAGCGCCAGCAGCCGCTCGATGACGATCTCGCGCTGCACCGGTGCGAGGACGCGCGCGCGCTCGAGCTGCAGCAGCAGTCCCCGGCATTCGGTCGAGAGTCGCGCCAGCTCGCTGTCGCTGAAGACCCGCACGCCGCTCTGCGGGGCGTCCCCCTCCTGCGGCAGTTGCCCGTGGAAGGCGAGGTCGGTGAGCCAGTCGAGCGCGCGCTCGACGTTGCGCGGCGTGAACCCCTTGCTCTGCAGGGCGCGCTCAAGCTGCTCGCGCTCGGGCACCTCCGGTGGCTCACTGAGCATGTACCGGTCGAACACGTAGATCAGAATGTCAAGAACGCTGCCAGTCATCGTCCAAGGTATCCGGGGCCCGGCTTTTCAGCGACGCCGCCGCGGCTGACGCGCCCGGACCGTGGGCGCGCGTGCGACGTGAACATCAGGAGCGCGCACTCAAGTGCGGCGCATCTAACAGCATTTCCGGGGGCTTGTCCAATGCGGGGGGCCGGCGAGCCATGCGCGCGGCCTTTCTAACTTATTAATTCCTCACGGAAAGATTCGCGCGCCGCGGGCGAGTGTTGAGTCATGGGGAGCGCAGAGCCTGCGCAACGCCACGACCGGTGGCTGCGTGAGGCCGGGACGCGGGGGAGGCCGGGCGCGGACGGTTTGCCGTCCGCGCCCGGGAGTGACTTCAGGGCGTGACGACCTGGTCGCGCACGTAGATGACATCCGAGGCGCCGACCACGAGGCCGTAGCTCACGCGGTCGTACACCTTGAACACGAGTACCGTGCCGACGCGCTCGTTGGGCAGCTTCACCTTCGGCGCGAAGGTCGGGTTGCCGGTCGTACCCTCGGCGATCGAGCGGCCGCCGCGGAACAGGTCAGGGACCGTGTCACCGACGTGACTGACTGCGAGCACACTGCCGGGCTCGAGCCCCTGCGTGCGGCCGCGGTTCATGACCACGACCTGCCAGGGCCCGACGAGATCCGCTCCCGACACGACGTCGATGATATGGCCCTCGATCTTGGCCGTCGGCGCATGCGGCGTGAAGTTTGGCGGCAGTTCCTGCTTGTCGTTCGGCGCGAGGCGATCTCCGCGCAGCGTCTCGCGTGCCGGCTCGATGATGTAGGCGGTCGCCGGGTCGCCGGGCTTCTGCACCAGAGCGGTTCCGGTGTACACGGCCTCGTAGCCGAGGACGCGGTTGTCGTCCGGATCGCGCAGCTCGTCGGCGATATGCACGATGGCGTAGCGCGAGTTCGCGACGTTCTGCTCCGCCGAGAGGTTACGCACGTAGACGGCGGTGTTGTTGCCGACCACCTGGTGCATGTCGTTGAAGGCGACCACGTACGGGGCATGTCTCACCTCGTCCGAGGTCATGACCGCCGGACGCGAGAGGAAGGCGGCGATGGTCGAGTACGGAATCTTCGGAATCGCCCCATCCAGCGGCGTGGTGCGCAGACGCGGGTCGAGGTGCAGCGCGCCGGCCTGCTCGAGGCTCACGTGCACGCGGCCGTCGGCACCGTAGGCGAGGGCGAGGGTGTCACCCGGATAGATAAGGTGCGGGTTGACGACCTGCGGGTTGATGACCCAGACCTCGGGCCACAGCCACGGGTCCTTGAGGAACATGCTCGCGATGCCCCAGAGCGTGTCGCCGCGCTTCACCGTGTAGTGCATCGGGGCGCTGGCGTTGATCATGTCCTTCGTCACCGGGGTCGAGCTCGGGCTCGACGGAGCGGCGTTGCCTGCGGCAATCGCGGCCTCGGTGGCCGTCATGTCACTCCCGGCGGGCGCCGCCGTGGCGGCCTGAGCGCTCGAGAGCGTCGACGCCTGAGACGAGGCCGCGGTTTCCGGCTCTTCGTGGTGCCGGAAGTGCGAGCACGCCGAAAGGGCGACGGACGCGATCAGAAGGCCCGCAGCCGCGCGAGCCCCAAGTACTTGATTTGAGACCATCCTCCACTCCTCATTTGCGCGAGGTGGACCACTGAACCTGCGCAGGATTACTAGTTCGTTATACTGGCATGGCGCTCTCTGGCATACGAATTAATGTCAACTTTGTGCGCTGGATCACGGGCGGCGGCGACCCCATATCAGGCAGCACCATGGCTCTACGAACCATCCTCGAATTTCCCGACCCACGCCTGCGAACCCGGGCGAAGTCCGTGACCGAGTTCGACGCAGAACTCGGCACGCTCATCGACGACATGCTCGAGACCATGTACGCCGCCCCGGGCATCGGGCTGGCCGCCACGCAGGTCGACGTGCACCGCCGGGTGATCGTCATCGACGTCTCCGACGAGCACGACCAGCCGCTCGTGCTCATCAATCCGGAGATCCTCGCGCGCGAGGGCGAGGCGAAGACCGAGGAGGGGTGCCTGTCGGTGCCCGGCATCTTCGACGAGGTGAAGCGCGCGGCGAAGGTGCGCGTGCGCTCGCACGACCGCCAGGGCGGACTCAGCGAGACCGAGTACAGCGACATCCTCGCGGTGTGCATCCAGCACGAGATGGATCACCTCGAGGGCAGGCTGTTCGTCGACTACCTGTCTGATCTCAAGCGCGAGCGGATTCGCAAGAAGCTCGACAAGGAGCGCAAAGAGCGCGCCACCGCGCCGGCCCGCGTGGCACCAGGCGACGCGCGCCGCGCGTACTGACGTTGCGCGTCGCCTTCGCCGGCAGCCCGCGCTTCGCGTTGCCCGCCCTCGAGGCCCTCTGCGCCGCGCACGAGGTGGCGGGCGTGCTCACGCAGCCTGACCGCCCCCAGGGGCGTGGGCGCAAGCTCGTCCCGGGCCCCGTGAAGAGCGCGGCGCTCGCGCGCGGCATCCCCTGTGCGCAGCCCGCGACGCTGCGCGAGGAGTCGGCGCAGGCCGTCCTCGCGGCCTGGAAACCCGAGGCGCTCATCGTCGTCGCCTACGGACTCCTGCTCCCGCAGGCGGTGCTGGGTCTGCCGCGCTACGGGTGCATCAACCTGCATGCCTCGCTCCTGCCGCGCTGGCGCGGCGCCGCGCCGGTTGCGCGCGCGATCCTCGCCGGTGATACGCAGACCGGGGTCAGCATCATGCAGATGGAGGCAGGGCTTGATACCGGCGGCGTGCTCATCACGCGGCGCACCGTGATCTCGAGTGCGCACACCGCCGGCTCGCTCGCGGACGAGCTTTCCGTGCTCGGGGCCGGCGCGCTCCTCGAGTCGCTCGAGGGTCTGGAGCGCGGCACGCTCGCCGCCGTACCTCAGGCCCTGGAGGGCGTCACCTACGCCCGCAAGCTCGATAAGTCGGAGGCACCCGTCGACTGGAACCGCGACGCCCGGGAAATCGATCGTCAGGTGCGCGCGTTCGACCCCTGGCCGGTCGCCGAGACCACGCTCGACGGGCAGCCGCTCAAGATCCTCGCCGGCCACGTCCTGGAGGAGCCCGTCGAGGAGCGGATGCTGGTCGGTACGGACGCCAACGTGGCCCCATCTGGCTCGATCGTCGCCGTTCGAGAGGACTTCATCGCGATACAGTGCGGTCGGGGTCAACTCGCGGTGACGCGGGTGCAGCGCCCGGGGCGCCGTCCCGTCGGCGCGCGCGACTTCTCGCACGGCACGCGACTCGCGGGCCGACGCCTTGGCTAGGTCGCGCTGGGCCCCCGGAGCCCCGGCGCTCGCCGGCGCCGCCCGGGCACTCGAGGCCGTGACCGGGCGGGGCCTGTCGGCGGATGCGGCGCTGAAGGCCGACGCGACCCCCGCGGTGCGCGCGATTGCGCTCGGGAGCATCCGCTACTACCTGCGTCTCTCGCCCGCCCTCGCTCCGCTCATCAGCCGGCCCGCCGGGCTCGCCCCGCTCGTGCGCGCGCTACTCGTGGCGGGTGCGCACCAGGTTGAGTACTCGCGCAACGCGCCCGAGGCCTCGGTACACGCCTGCGTGGACGCCGCGCGGATCCTCCGCGCCGAGCGCGCCGCGGGCCTGGTGAACGCCGTGCTGCGGCGCTTCGTGAGCGAGCGGGCGAGCCTCCTTGAGTCCGTGGACGCCACGCTGCCGGGACGCACGGCGCACCCGGCGTGGCTCGTCACGAGGCTCCTCGAGGCCTGGCCCGGGCAAGCCGCGTCCATCCTCGACGCCGACAACGCGCATCCCCCGATGGCGCTGCGCATCGACCTCTCCCGGGTGAGCGCCGAGGAGTACCTGGGGCAACTGGCATCCGTCTCAATTGGCGCAAAAAAGATACAGTGGATTGACTCCGGCATCGTATTGGATCGCCCGGTGAGCGTTTCAGAGCTTCCGGGTTTCGCCGAAGGACAGGTCTCGGTCCAGGATGCCGGCGCGCAGCTCGCCGCGCGACTCCTCGAGATGCAGCCCGGGCAGCGGGTGCTCGACGCCTGCGCGGCCCCCGGAGGCAAGACCGGTGCCCTGCTCGAGCGAGCTCCCCCGGGGGTCGACGTCACGGCGGTCGACGTCGACGGCGAACGCGCGGGGCTCATCCAGGAGAACCTTCGCCGACTGAACCGCGTGGCCACCGTCGCGGTCGCCGACGCCCGCGCGCCCGCGAGCTTCTGGGACGGCCGGCCGTTCGGGCGCATTCTCGTCGACGCGCCGTGCTCGTCGACGGGCGTCATCCGCCGGCACCCGGACATCAAGCTCCTGAGGCGCCCTTCGGACATCGCCGCCTTCGCGGCCCAGCAGCTCGAGCTGCTGCGCGCCGCCGTGGGACTCCTCGCCCCCGGGGGGCGGCTCCTTTATTGCACCTGCTCCGTGCTGCCCGAGGAGAACGAACGGGTGGTTGCCCGCCTCTTAGCGGAGGAGCCGGCCGTGGCGGTGGCGGCGATGCCCGACGCCGCCGCGCTCGCGCCCGGGGCCCTCGACCGGAGCCCGGGCGTGCAGCTGCTGCCGGGAGCAGAGGCGGGGACCGATGGCTTCTATTATGCTTGTCTCGAAAAGACAACGACCGGACCGTGAGAGCCTGCGCAGCGGGCATCCATGCTAAGCGGCGATCCAACAAGGAACGGATTGACCCGGGGCGGAATCGTCACGCTCCTGTGTGCCGGGATCCTGACCCTGTGCACCCTCGCCTACGCCGCCGCCCTCGACGGCGTACTCGAGGTGCGTTCCGCCTACGTCAATATCGACAAGGGGGTCTTCCTGCTGCACGCCCGGGTGGAGTATCCGCTGACGCAGGCGATACGCGACGCGCTGCAGGACGGGCTCACCCTCACCTTCGACCTGGACGCCCGGGTCGAGCGCGACCGGCGCTTTTGGTTCAATGCCGGTATCGTGGACCTGACGCTGCGCCGCGAGCTCACCTATCACGCGGTGAGCGAGCGCTACGTCGTGCGCGAGGTGAAAAGCGGTGACCAGCAGAGCTTCGCCACGGTGGATGAGGCGCTCACCTACCTGGGCCGGGTGGACGCGTGGCCGATCCTCGTCGAGCCGCAGCTGGACGGGGGCAACTACACCATCAGCGTGCGCGCCGGGGTACGCCGCGGCAACCTCCCGGCGACCATGCGTGCGATCCTCTTCTGGACGGACGACTGGGTCCGGGTGAGTGAGTGGTACACATGGACGCTCCCGGTGTAATGCCGCGCACGGCACGCTCGCTGCGCTGGCTCGCGGTCGGGCAGGTGCTGCTGTGGGCGGCCATCGGCATCGGCGCCTTCCTGCTGCTCGCGAAGAGCGTGCAGAACTCCTCCGAGTTCGACCGGCTGCAGCTGTGGATCCTCTCGATCGACGCGCTCGCGGTCGTCACGCTCGTGATACTGCTCGCGCGCAAGCTGTGGCGCCTGGTGCGCGACTACCGCGCGCACGTGCCGGGCTCGCGCCTGACGGCACGCACCGTGGGCATCTTCGGTGCGCTCGTGGTCGCGCCGCTGCTCATCGTCTACATGTCCTCGCTCGAGTTCATCAACCAGGGAATCGACAGCTGGTTCAAGGTGGAGGTGAAACAGGGCCTGAACGACGCGGTGGGCCTGTCGCGCGCCGCGCTCGACCTGCGCATGCGCGAGTTCTCCGTACGCACCGTGGCGCTCGCCGCTGCCCTCGCCAAATCCGAGCCCGGCGCGGTGCAGGGCAAGCTCGACGAGGAGCGGCGCGAGAGCGGCGCGCTCGAGATCGCGCTCTTCGGGCAGCGCGGCCGCATCATCGCCGCGAGCCTCGAGAACGCCTTCGACAACCTGCCCTCGCAGCCGCCGCCGGACATGCTGCGCCAGATCGAGCAGCGCCTGCCGTACGTCAGCCTCGAGCCCGAGAGCGGCGGTCGCTACGTCATCCGCACCGCGGCCGTGCTGTCCGGGACGCCCGGCGCGCGCGAGCCGCGTTACGTGGTCGCCCTCTACCCCGTGCCGGCGCAGCTCGCCGCGCTCTCGGAGGCGGTGCAGAACTCCTACAACCAGTACGGCAATCTCGCCGCCATGCGCGAGCCGCTGAAGGGAAGCTTCCGGCTGACGCTGACGCTCGTAGTGTTGCTCTCGATGCTCGCGGCGATCTACCTGGCCATCTACTCGGCGCAGCGCCTGGTGCGCCCGGTGCAGGACCTGATCGAGGGCACGCGCGCGGTCGGCAAGGGCGACCTCGCGACGCGCCTGCCGCTGCCCTCGCGCGACGAGATGGGCTTCCTGGTGCACGCCTTCAACGACATGACCAAGCGACTGCGTCGCGCGCGCGCCGAGGCGACCCACAGCCAGCAGGCCGTGGAGCGCGAGCGCACGCGCCTCGCCATCATCCTCGCCCGGCTCTCGACCGGCGTGCTGGCGATCGACCGCTCGCTCACCGTGCGCACCGCCAACGAAGCCGCGGGCGCGATCCTCGGCACGGACCTGTCCGCCGCCTCCGGGCGCGCGCTCCCGGAGCTCGCCGGCGGCAACGAGCGGCTGGGACAATTCGTGGCGGCGCTCGCGGTGCGCTTCGCCGCCGGGCGCGAGGAGTGGCGCGAGCAGCTCGACCTCGACGGCGCCGGCGGCCGGCGCACCCTGATGTGTGCCTGCACGCCACTGCCCGGTGAGGGCAGCGACGTCGGCTTCGTCATCGTCTTCGATGACATCACGGCGCTCCTGCAGGCGCAGCGCGACGCGGCCTGGGGCGAGGTCGCGCGCCGCCTCGCGCACGAGATCAAGAATCCCCTGACGCCCATCCAGCTCTCGGCCGAGCGGCTGCGCCGGCGGCTGCTCACCGGCATGAGCGAGCGCGACGCCGAGATCCTCGAGCGGGGCACGCGCACCATCGTGCAGCAGGTGGAGGCCATGCAGCAGATGGTGAACGCGTTCTCCGAGTACGCGCGCGCCCCGGAGATGCAGATCACGCGCTTCAGCCTCAATCAGCTGGTGACCGAGGTCGCGGACCTGTACCGCTCGCAGGACCCGCGCGCGCAGATCCGCCTGGAGCTGGACGAGCACATCGCGGGGATCGAGGCCGATCGCGGCCGTGTGCGACAGATCCTCAATAATCTCTTCACCAACGCGCTGGAAGCCCTGGACGGGATTACCACGCCCAAGCTCGAGATCGCGACGCGGCTCGAGTCCTCGGGAGATGCCGAGTACGCGGCCGTGACCGTGTGTGACAATGGCCCCGGCTTTCAGCGCGAGCTGCTGGGGCGGGTGTTCGATCCGTACGTCACCAGCAAGCCCAAGGGCACCGGGCTCGGGCTCGCCATCGTGAAGAAGATCATCGAGGAACACGGCGGACGGATCGACGCCGACAACCGGCCCGAAGGCGGCGCGCGCGTGCGCGTCGTGCTGCCGGTGATGGACAGCACGCGCACGGCCGGCGGAGCCGCACGCGAACGGCGCGAAAAGTTGCGGAGGGAATCAGCGTGACCGGTCCCCACATTCTCGTGGTCGATGACGAGGCGGACATCCGCGGGCTCCTGAAGGAGATTCTCTCCGAGGAGGGGTATGAGGTGGACGTGGCCGCGAACGCGGCCCAGGCACGCGCGTCGCGCGCGCGCCAGGTACCGGACCTGGTACTGCTCGACATCTGGATGCCTGACGTCGACGGCATCACGCTCCTGCGCGAGTGGTCGGCCGCCGCCAGCGACGGCTGCCCGGTGGTCATGATGTCGGGTCACTCGACGGTCGAGACGGCGGTAGAGGCGACGCGCCTCGGCGCATTCGACTTCGTCGAAAAGCCGCTGTCTCTGGCGAAGCTCCTGCGCACGGTGGAGCGGGCGCTCGATGCCGGTCGCCGGCACCGCCAGTCCGGCCGCCTGCTCGGCGCGCCGCTCGCGATCCCGCTCGGCAAGAGCCGCCTGATGCAGCAGCTGCGCACGGAGCTGCAGCAGATCGCCCCGAACCCTTCGGCGGTGCTGCTGGTCGGGGAGCCCGGCTCGGGGCGCGAGGCGTTCGCGCGCTACCTGCACGAACACGGACCGCGTGCCGCCTCCCCGTTCGTGACGCTGGTCGCGAGCTCGCTGCGCGACGCGGACGCCGAGGCGCGCCTCTTCGGGCGCGAGGAGCCCAACGGCGACAAGGTCGTCGGCCTGCTCGAGGAGGCGGGCAACGGCACGCTCTTCATCCATGAGCTCGAGGACCTGCCGCCGGCCGCGCAGCGCCTGCTGGTCGGGGTGTTCGAGTCGGGACAGTTCACGCGTCTGGGCGGTCGTGAGCCGGTCGCCTTTCGCGCCCGGCTGCTCACCTCCTCCCAGCCCGGGATCGAGCAGCGTGCGGGCGAGGCGCTGCGGCGCGACCTGCTCGCGCACCTGAACGTCCTCATCGTGCGCGTGCCGCCGCTGCGCGAGTACGCCGAGGACGTGCCGGACCTGCTGCGTCACCAGGTCGACCGCATGGTCGACGCCGAGGCGCTGCCGTTCCGGCGCTTCAGCGTCGCCGCCCAGAACCGCCTGCGCAACTATCCGTGGCCCGACAACGTGCGCGAGCTGCGCCACCTCGTGCACCGGCTGCTCCTGCACGGGGGCGCCGAGGAGATCCGGCTCGAGGAGATCGAGCGCGAGCTCGCCGTGCAGACCCCGCCCGACGAGCCGCTGGTCAAGCAGGACCTGCTCGCCCTGCCGCTGCGCGAGGCGCGCGAGCAGTTCGAGCGCGCCTATCTGCAGCAGCAGCTGCTGCTCTGTAGCGGCAAGGTCGGCCAGCTCGCCAAGCGCGTCGGTATGGAGCGCACGCACCTGTACCGCAAGCTGCGCTCGCTCGGCGTCGACTTCCGCAACATCAGCGACGAGTGAGCTCGGGCGGGCGGCGCGGGCATGGCCGTCAGCCGTGACTACCTCGCCTACGTCCTCGAGCAGCTGAGCGGGGCGGGCGAAGTGCACAGCCGCCGCATGTTCGGCGGCGTCGGCCTCTACGTCGGCGAGCTGTTCTTCGCGCTGATCAGCGAGGACACCCTCTACCTGCGCGTCGACGCGGACAGTCGCGCGCACTACACCTCACGCGGCATGCGCCCCTTCCGCCCCTACGCCAACCGCCCGCAGCTCAGCACCCGCTACTTCGAGGTGCCCGCGGACGTGCTCGAGGACTCTTCCCAACTGGCGGCCTGGGCCCGCCGCGCGCTCGCGGCCGCGGGCGGGACCTGAATCTCACGCCCGGCTGAGAGGCCTTCCACGCCGGCGCGGTACCCGGCGGCACTTTTGGCGTCCAGTGTGATGGCGGTTATAGCGTCGTCTCGAGCGGGACGACTAGGCTCGGCCATCCTACGGGAGCGACAACATGTCAAAGGGTGCGTGGTGGGTGCTGCTGTTAGCCCTCGGGCTCACCGGGCCGGTGCTGGCCGCGGACGAGCCCGGCGCGGACAAGGCCGGCGCGGACAAGGCCCAGCAGGAGTACATGCAGAAGCTGCGCGCCCTCAAGTGGGTGATCGGCCCCGCCTCGGTGTCGGTGGGCGGCAACTCGACCCTTAAGCTCCCGGAAGGGTATGTCTACCTCGACCCGGCCAACACGGCGAAGTACGAGGAGCTCAACGAGAACTTCTCCTCCGGCAAGGAGGTGCTGGTCGCGCCCAAGAACCTCGGCTGGAACGCCTACCTTGAGTTCGGCGACGAGGGTTACGTCAAGGACGACGAGAAGATCGACGCGCCGGCGATCCTCAAGACCCTCACCGAGCGCACCGAGGAGGCGAACGAGGAGCGCCGGCGTCGCGGCTGGGCCGACATGCACGTGGCCGGCTGGAGTATCGCGCCGGCCTACAACTCCGAGACCAAGCGCCTCGAGTGGGCGACGCTGCTGCGCTCGCGCGGCGGCGAGGGCACCAACTTCTTCACCAAGGTGCTCGGGCGGCGCGGCGTGACCACCGTGGTGCTGGTCGCGCGGCCCGAGGACACGACGGCCGCCGTGACGGATCTCAATCGGCTGCTCACCGGCTACCAGTTCAACAACGGCGATACCTACGCGGACTACCGTCCCGGGGACAAGGTCGCCGAGTACGGCCTCACCGGCCTCATCGTCGGCGGCGCGGTGGCCGCGGCGGTCAAGACCGGGGTACTGAAGGGTCTGTGGAAGGTGATCGTCGCCGGCGCCGCGGCGCTGTGGAAGGTACTGGTGGGTCTCGTGGTCGCGGCGATCGCGGGCGTGAAGTCGCTCTTCAGGCGCAAGAGCGCCGCCGGCTGAGCGCGCCGCGCGCGCGAGCATGGCGATCCCGCTCGAGACGCTGCTCGCCGCCGCGCTGATCCTCGTGTATCTCGCCGACTCGGCGCGCTTCCTGTCCCTCGGCGAGGCGGTGATCGGCACGCGCCGGGCCCGGCCACGCAGCCTCTCCTGTGGCTCGGCGCTCGAGCTCGGCGGCCGCCGCCCGTTCCTGCCCAATCCCCTGACACCGTTCTGGCCGGAGCTGCGCATCGAGTGGGCCACCTGGGCGGGACCTGCCGCCGGCGCGGCGCCGGTGGCGCGTGAGATGCACGCGCACCTTCAGGCGCTGCGCGGTGTCGGCGCGCTCGCCGGCCTGTGCGCGCTTCTCATCGCGCTCGCGGCACCCCTGGCACTCGTCGCGTCGGCGCCGCGCGCGTTCGTCGCCTGTGCGCTCCTGTGCTATCTGTGCGCGGCGCTCGCCGGCACGCTCATCGTGCTGCGCCGGCGCTCGCTCGACCTCACCCTGCTGCAGGCACTGGCGCTGGCCATCGTGGGCGTCGTGTGTCTGCCGTGCTCGGCGAACCTGGCGCGCGCGGCCTGTGCGCGCCGGCGCTGGCGGCTGGCCGCCGCCGACATCCCGGCGCTGGGATTTCCCGCGCAGCGCGCGCGGCAGGTGCAGCGCGAACTCGCGGGCACGCTGCGCTACGCGCGCCGCTTCGTGGCGGAGGACGGCAGCGCGGCACGGGTCATCACCGAGCAGCTGCGCCGGCTGGAGGGCGGCGATGAAGGCTGACTGGCTGGTCGCGCTGCTCGCCGCCGGCGTCGGCTTCGCGCTCGTCAGCTGGCTGCTGTCGCTCGCGCGCCAGCAGCGCGCGCCGCCCGTGGCCATCCAGGCACCCGCCGGCGCCGCCTCCGGGCGCGGCCGGCTGAGCCTCGCCGCGCTCGGCGATGGCTGGCCCGCGGTTCTCGGCGTCACCCGCGAGGCGACCCCTGAACAGATCGAGGCCGCCTATCACGCACGCGTTGCCGAGTGCGACGCGGTCCGCTTCGCCGGCGACGCCGGCGATAGCGCCAGGGAGGAGGCGCGGGCGCGGCGCGCGGACGTCGAGGACGCCTACGAGTTCATCCGCGCGCTGCGGCGCTGAGGCGGCGACTCATTCGCTGCCGGCTGCCTTCATCTTCGCCTGCATGTCGCGCGCCGACTGCTTGATACGCTGGATGAGGGGCATCATCCGCTCCTGCAGGTTCGCGCTCATCTCCCGGCTGACCATCGGCAGCTTGCTGGTCACGGCCTGGCCGCTCGGGGTCGAGTAGAAGGTGATCATGTCGTTGATCTCCTTCTGGCTGAAGGTCTTCACGTACACCGAGACGATCTCCGGTTCGACCTTGGACCACGCGAGCTCGTCCTTGATGGCGCTCATCATGTCGGTGTGGAACTGATCGGCGATCTGCTGCTGCTTGGCATTGAGCGTCGGCTCGCCCTGGCGCACCTGCTCCAGGGCCTTCTGCGTGAAGCTGTCCATGTTGCTCATGGCCTCATCGAGGATGCGGTGCGTCTGCATGAGATCGAGCAGGTGACGCACGGAATCCTCGCTGGGCGGGACGTTCTGGGCAAGGACCGGCTGCGCGGCGAGTGCCAGCAGCGCGAGGAGGACGGCTCGCATGGGATCTTCCTTTCTTCTGCAGGGCCTGCGCGGACGGCGGGCGCGCGCCAGTTTACCGCGCGCCCATGGCGCTGCCCTAGTCCCCGACGCGGATCACGAGTGCGTCGACGTCCGCGGCCTGCAGCTGCCTGCGCACCTTGTTGAGTTCATCGAGGTTGCCGATCGGACCGATGCGCACGCGGTGCCAGACGTCCGCGTCGATCGCGACGCGCTGCACCTTCGCGTCCACCCCCTGCAGCGCGAGCTGCGCGCGCACGCGATTGGCGTCGGACTCGTTGCGGTACGAGCCCGCCTGCAGCACGTAGACGCCGGGGCGCTCGATCTTGGCCGCCGCCGGCTGGTCGCGCTTGACGTCCTTGTCCTTCTCCGGCACCACGACCTCGAAATTCGGCAACATTTCGTAAAAGTCGTACTTCTCACCCTTGGCGGCGACCGCCGGATCGCTGTCGGCGCGCACCGCGTGGTGCGGATCCGGCCGCGGGGTGTCCGCGGCCTCGGCCGCGCGGTGCACGCGGGCGCCGACGTACACGAACGCGAGGCTCGTCAGCACCACCCCGGCGAGCAGGCCGTAGCCGAACTCGCGCCAGCGCCTGACATCCAGTGGCCGGCGCTGGCCTCTCTTGTAGTCGCGCGCGGTGAGCTTGGCCATCCGGGGACGGGCTTTGGCGGCGGGTATGGCCATAGTGTGCGTTGCGGTCCTTACATGCTATCGGGGGCCGAGACGCCCAGCAGCGTCAGGCCGTTCTTGATCACCCGCTGCACGCCGAGCACCAGGGCGAGGCGGGCATTGCGCAGCGCCGCGTCCTCGACGATGAACTGCTCGGCGTTGTAGTAGGTGTGGAATACGTTGGCGAGCTCGCGCAGGTAGTGCACCAGCACGTGCGGGGCGCGGGTGACGGCGGCCTGCTCGAGCACCTCGGGGTAGCGCGTGAGCGCGGAGAGCACCGCCTGCTCGTGGGCGCCGGCGAGGAGCGCCGAGTTCGCAAGTCCCTGCGCGCGCTCGAAGGCGAGGCCGCGGGCGGCGAGCTGCCTGAGCACGCTCGCGACCCGTGCGTGCGCGTACTGGATGTAGTACACCGGGTTCTCGTTGCTGTGCGACTTGGCGAGCTCCAGGTCGAAGTCGAGCGGCTGGTCGTGGCTGCGCATGAGGTAGAAGAAGCGCGCCGCGTCGTTGCCCACCTCCTCACGCAGCTGCCGCAGCGTGACGAACTGCGCCTCGCGCTTGCCCATCGGGATCTTCTGCGTGCCGCGGAACAGGCTCACGAACTGGATCAGGATGGCCTCCAGGCACTCCCCCGGGCGCCCCATGGCCATGAGTCCCGCGCGCACGCGCGCGACGTAGCCGTGGTGGTCGGCGCCGAGCACGTCGATGAGGCGCGCGAAGCCGCGCTCGCACTTGCCGAGGTGGTAGGCGATGTCCGAGGCGAAGTAGGTCTTCTGCCCGTTCTCGCGCATCACCACCCGGTCCTTCTCGTCGCCGAACTCGCTCGCCCGAAACCACAGCGCCCCGTCCTGGGTGTACAGCCGCCCCTGCGACTTCAGCACCTCGAGCGCGTGATCGATCGCGCCGCTGTCCGCGAAGGCGCGCTCGCTCGTCCAGTGCTCGAAGCGCACCCCGAACTCGGCGAGGTCGACGCGGATGTCGGCGAGCATCTCCTGGAGTGACAGCTCGAGCACCTCGCGAAAGCCGTCCGCGCCGATGAGCTGCCTGGCACGCGCGATGAGCGCGTCGATGTACGCCTCCTTGTCACCCGCGGGCGCATCGGCCGGCAGCTCGGCGAGCACCTGCGCCGCCGGGCGCCTGAGGCGCGTGCCGACGGCGGCCTGAAGCTTCGCGGCGAGCGGACGTACGTAGTCGCCACGGTAGCCGTTCTGCGGGAAGGGCAGGGTCTCGCCGGCGAGCTCCAGGTAGCGCATCCAGGTGCTGGCCGCCAGGATGTCCATCTGGCGCCCGGCGTCGTTGATGTAGTACTCGCGCTCGACCTCGAAGCCCGAGGCGGTGAGCACGTTGGCGAGCGTCGCGCCGAAGGCCGCCTGACGGCCGTGCCCGACGTGCAGCGGACCGGTGGGATTGGCGGAGACGAACTCCACCAGGACCCGCTCGCCTGCGCCGAGGCGGCTCTCGCCGTAGGCGGCGCCGCGCTCGTGTACGTGCGCGAGCTCGCGCGCGTACGCCGCGGGCGCGAGGTGAAAGTTGATGAAGCCGGCGCCGGCGATCTCCGTGCGCGCGACCAGCTCGCTCGCCGGGAGCGCGGCTACGAGCGCCTGCGCGAGCGCGCGCGGGCTCTTGCGCGCCGTCTTCGCCAGGCGCATCGCGACGTTGGTCGCGAATTCACCGTGCTGCGGATCGCGGGTACGCTCGAGCGTCACCACGGACGCGTCCGGCATCTGCGCCAGCACGGAGCCCACGAGTTGGCGCACGCCGGCCAGGAGCAGCTGCTCGAGTTCTTGCTTCAAAGGATGAGTGTGTCCGCTTGCCCGGCAGCGCGGAAGTTTACCCCAAGCGCCGGGCGCCCAAGCTAGTAGAGCTCGAGCGGATCGACGTCGAGCGACCAGCGCAACGCGCGGCTGCTGCTGAGCTCCTCGACCTGCGGCAGCCACGTGTCCAGGAAGGCGTGCAGTCTCGCGCGCTCGCTGGCCTCGATGAGCAGCTGCGCGTGGTAGCGGCCGGCACGCTTGGCGAGCGCGGCGGGCACGGGACCCAGGAGCCGCACGCCGCGCGGTGCAGCGCCCGCGAGGCGCCGCGCCTGCTGGAGAAAGCCGAGCGCGTCGGCGGCGCTCGCCGCCGAGTCGCGCAGCGCCGCGAGGCGGCTGAAGGGTGGCCAGGCGGCCTGCGCGCGTTCCTCGAGCGCGGCGCGCGCGAAGCCGTCGTAGCCCTGCGCGAGCAGGTTCTGCAGCAGCGGGTGCTCGGGAAACTCGCTCTGGATCAGCACCTCGCCCGCGCGCGCCGCACGCCCGGCACGGCCGGCGACCTGCACGATGGTCTGCGCGAGCCGCTCGGGGGCACGGAAGTCACTGCTGAAGAGCCCCTGGTCGGCGTTGAGCACGACGACGAGCGTCATGTTGGGGAAGTCGTGCCCCTTGGTGACCATCTGCGTGCCGACCAGGATGCGTGCCTCGCCCGAGGCGATGCGCGCGACGACCGCCTCCATGTCGCCGCGCCGGCGCACCGCGTCGCGGTCGAGGCGCGCCACGCTCACACCGGGAAAGAGCGCGGCGAGCGCCTCCTCGACGCGCTCGGTCCCCTGGCCGACCGGCTTCACGGCGTAGCCGCACTGCGGGCAGCGCTCGGGGAGCGGTCCGTCCGCCCCGCAGTGATGGCAGCGCAATCTGCCCGCCCCCTGGTGCACGGTCAGGCGCGCGTCGCATTCGCGGCAGGGCGCGATCCAGCCGCAGCCGGTGCACAGGAGCGTGGGCGCGTAGCCGCGGCGGTTGAGGAACACCAGCACCTGGCCGTCCTCGGCGAGGTGGCGCTCGATGGCGAGCACCGCCGGGGTCGCGATCCCGTGGCGCGTCGCGTGCGCGCGCAGGTCGATGAGCTTGAGCACGGGGGGCTGTGCCTGCGCGGCGCGCCGCTCGAGGCGCACGCGCTGGTAGCGGCCGGCCGCGACGTTGTGCAGCGTCTCGAGCGAGGGGGTCGCGGAGCCGAGCACGATCGGCACGTCCGCGCCCCTGGCGCGGACCACGGCCAGGTCGCGCGCCGAGTAGCGCAGCGACCCCTCGTGCTGCTTGAAGGAGGCGTCGTGCTCCTCGTCGACGACTATCAGGCCGAGGTCCGGTACCGGTGCGAACACTGCCGAGCGCGTGCCGAGGACCAGGCGCGCGCGGCCGCCGTAGACCTCGCGCCAGGCGGCGAGGCGCTCGGCGTCGCCGAGCGCCGAGTGCAGCACCGCGAGCGGGGTGTCGAAGCGCTCGCGAAAGCGCGCCAGCAGCTGCGGCGTGAGTCCGATCTCGGGCACGAGGACGAGCGCGCGTCGCCCCGCGGCGAGCACGCGCTCGATGAGGCGCAGATACACCTCGGTCTTGCCGCTGCCGGTGACTCCGTGCACGAGGAACGCGCCGTAGTGCCCGAGCGCCGCCTCGATTGCGGCGAAGGCAGCGGCCTGCTCGGCATTGAGCGCAGGTCCCGCACGGCGCACGCTCGCGCCCGAGGACTGTGTCGGCGTCGTCACCTCGCCGCTGACGACGAGGCCGCGCGCGAGCAGCGCGCGTGCCGCCGTGCGCCACTCGCCGAACTGCCCGGCGAGCTCGGCCGTGCCGCGGGGCGCGGCGAGGAACTCGAGCAGCGCGCGTTGCTTGGGCGCGCGTCGCGGCTCACCGGTGCTGAGCAGCGCTGCGCCCGCCTCGGAGAGCACCCAGCTCTCCTCGCGCGCGACGCTCGGAGCTCCCAGGCGCAGCGCCTTCGGCAGCGCCGTCGCCACCACCTCCCCGATCGGGTGGTGGTAGTACTCGGCGGCCCAGCTCACGAGTGCGAGCAGCGCGGCATCGAGCACCGGCTCGGCGTCGAGGACCTCGAGGATCGGTTTCAGGCGCTCGGCGGCGAGCTCGGAGGCAGGGGCCCGCGCCACGACCACGCCGACGAGGCGCCGCCGCCCGAAGGGCACCCGAACGCGCACGCCGGGCGAGAGCGCGGCGGCGGCCCCGGGGTCTTGCGGCGGCAGGTAATCGAAGAGGCGTCGCAGGGGGGCGTCAAGCGCCACCCGCAGGACTGGTGTGACGGGCCGCACGTCCGATTCAAATCAATGAGTTGCGCAATTCCTGCCCCGTCAACCCCGGTGGGAGCGCGCGCGTTATACAGCCCATGTCTGAGTTTGCTACGCTCGCGTCGCCTTATAGCATGCCGGCCGCACTACACGGCGACGTGGACCTGACGGATTCTTCTGAACATGACGGAAGCCAAGCCCGCGCGCTGAACCAGTTTCTGGCCGGCGTCGAGCTCAAGGCTTTCAGGATCGCTCAGGCGGCACTGCGACACGAGGACGACGCGCTCGATGCCGTGCAGGATGCGATGCTGCAGCTGGCCCGGGCCTACGCCCACCGGCCCGCCGAGGAGTGGAAGCCACTCTTCTATCGCATCCTCGAGAACCGCATCCGCGACATGCAGCGCCGGCGCACGGTGCGCGGTCGCGTGCTCGCCTGGCTCCCCTCGCGCGGGGAGGACGAGGAGGAGGAGCCGGACCCGATCAGTCAGGCGCCGAGCCCCGACCCACAGCCGCCGCGGCGTCTGGAGCTGCAGGAGGCGGTCGCGGCCCTGGAAAGAGCGGTCGGTCAGCTGCCGCCGCGTCAGCGCCAGGCGTTTCTGCTGCGTTCACTGGAAGGGATGGACGTGGCACAGACGGCGGCCGCGATGGGCTGCTCAGAAGGCAGCGTCAAGACACACTACTTTCGTGCGCTGCAGACTCTGCGCGCGCAGCTTGGGGAATTCTATCTATGAGTCCGGTGGAGGAAACTGAGACAGCCTTTGAGCGCCACGCGCGCAGCGTGCTCGAGGAGAGCGTGCTGCGCATCGATGCGCGCACGCGCTCGCGCCTGAACCAGGCGCGGCACGCGGCGCTCGCGGCGGCGGGCGCGCGCCGTCGCGCGTGGTGGCGCAGCTTCAGCATGATGCCGGCCGCGGGAGCCGCGGCGGCCGCGCTGCTCGTGGCCGTGACGCTCTGGCACCGCGAGCCGGCCGCGGAACTGCCGTTTGGTGAACAGCACGCGGCGGTCACCGCCGAGGACATGGACCTGCTCGCCGACAGCGAGGGGCTCGACCTCATGGAGGGCTGGGACGGACCGTTCTACGAGTGGGCCGCGGACCAGACCGAAGGCAATGCCGAGAGCAACGGCTGATGCGGCTGCACACGGCGCGCGGGGCGATCTGGCTGCTGGCGGCACTCGCGGCCGTCGCGGCGCGCGCCGACGATACGCACAAGGGCAGCGCGAACGACGACCCGGATCCGAGCTTCCTCGAGTTCCTGGGCAGCGTCGACGGCCTGGCCGACACCAATCCCGACTACATCGCGCAGGCGCCCGCCACCGCGCGCGTCACGCCGCCCCCGGCGCCGGGCGCGCCGAAGGCGGCCCCGCCGCCGCCACCACCGCCTCCTACTCCCGGAGCGAAGAACAATGAATAACACGCGCCGCTCGCTGCTCTTCGGCGTGCTGCTCCTCGCGGCCGCGCCGCTGCTCGCGCAGGAGGCGGCTCCCGCGCCGGCCGCTGCGCCCGCCCCGCCGGTCAGCTGGACGAGCCTCTCGCCGCAGCAGCAGAAGCTGCTCGGCGGCTCGGGCGAGAAGTGGAACAGCCTGCCACCGGAGCGCCAGCAGGCCCTCGCGCGTGGCAGCGAGCGCTGGATCGGCATGTCGCCCGAGCAGCGTACGCAGGCCCAGGAGCGCTTCACGCGCTGGGGCTCGCTGCCGCCGGACCAGCGCCAGGCGCTGCGCAACCGCTGGCAGCACTTCCAGTCGCTGAGCCCGAGTCAGCGCGAGGCCGTGCGGCAGAACTTCCGCCACTTCCAGCAGCTGCCGCCCGCGCGGCAGCAGATGCTGCGCGAGCGCTGGCGCAACGCCACTCCCGCGCAGCGCCAGCAGTGGATCGACAGTGCGCGCTCCGGGCGGATGAAGGGCATGGGGCCGGCGCATGCGGCGCCGCACGCGCCGCCGCACGCGCCGCCGCCCTCGCATCACTGACCCTAGCCGGCGCTCTTGCCGCCCGCCGCGCCGCCCGCGTGCCGCTTGCGTACCGGGATCGGCACGTTGCATACGTCGACGTGCCCGGCCGGCACCTTGAACCACTCCTCCGTGCGGTTGCGCCGCGCGGCGAGGTACGCCTGGAAGGTCGGGGTGTCGGTGCGCAGCACCTCCAGATCCGTGCGCTGCGCGGCCGGCACGTCGGCCGCTACGCGCAGCGACTTGATCGGTACGCGCTCGCTCGCGTGCTCGTAGAAGCCGAGCGCGCCGCTGCCTCTCGGTAACACCGAGAGCAGCTCCATCCCCTCGAGCACGCGCCCGAAGAGGGTGACGTTGCGGTCCAGGTGCCGCGGTGCCTGGCCGATCACGACGTAGATCTCCGTGCCGCCGCCGCTGTCGACGTCGTTGTCGCGACCGGCGCCGACCATGCCATAGCAGTGCACGAGCCAGGCGCGGCCGATGGACGGGTCGGCCGCGGCCGGGAAGCCCTCGCTGAAGCCGACCTCCGGCGCGTACGTGTCCGGATCCGGCAGACGCACGAGGGTGAGCCCGCGCAGCGGCCGCTCGAACTCCGCATTCACGGTGCGCTGCGCGGCGCCGACCGGCTTCTTGGCGTCCGGGTCGGCCCACTGCACGACGTAGTTGTCCTGGGCGCGCACGATGGCGAGCCCGTCGAAGTAGCCGCCGCGTGCGAGCGCGGTCACGTTCGCCACGTGGTGCGGCGCGAACCCCGGCGCCATCTCGATGACGACGCGGCCCGCCGCGAGCTCCAGGTACAGCGTGTTCTGCGGGTCGGGCGTGCGCCAGTCGGAAGGAGTGGATGCCGCGAGCACCTCGGCGCTGGTGCGCGCGAGCTTCGTCGCGGCGGCTGGGGCGGCGGGCGCTGGCGGTGCCGCGGCCGGCGCGGCGGACGCGGCGAGCAGGACACTCAGCAGGGTCGCAACGGGTGGCTTCATTTGTCCCGCTCGTCGGCATGGAAGAGGTGCAGGCAGCGGTGCAGGACCGGCGCCAGGAGGATGCTCACCACCACGAGGAAGATGACCCCCGCGTAGAGCGCGTACCAGCCGGCGAACAGCTTGCCGACGTTGGTGGTGGGGTTGTTTACCGGTCCCATGCCGCCGAGCAGCATGCAGGCGTTAAGGAAGGCGTCGTGCCACTCGAGGTGCTCGTAGTGCTCGTAGCCGAGCATGCCGAGCCACAGTGAGACGGCGAGCAGTACCACCGCCGCGGCCGCGTGGCGCGCGAGGCGCGTGTAGAAGCCGCGGCTCGAGAGCGGCGGCTCGCCGAGCCGCTCGTAGATAAACCGCGGGACCGTGCGCTTCGCCGCCATGCTTCAGGCGAGGCGGGTGAAGCCGTCCACGCTCCACTCCTCGCTGCCGACGCCGTTATGCACGAAAAACAGGCCCTCGGGATCGTATTGCTTCTTCACCGCCTGCAGGCGCGGGTAGTTCGCGCCCCAGTACGCCTGCGCCCAGCGTGCGTTGAAGTAGTTGCTCTCCGACACGTAGGAGCCGGCCCCGGGGGCGACCTTGAAGAGCTCGGCGGCGCAGAAATCGATGTCGCGCGCATCTTGCTCGGCCGCCCGCGGATCCTTCGGCAGCTTCACGCGTACGGGCTTGCCCGGCGCGGCGCTGGGAATCTCGAAGGGCGTGCCCGCCTCCCCGTCGGCGATGATGGCGAGCGCGAAGGCCCGGGTGACCTCGGGATTGGTGGCGGTATCGAGCGTCGCGGCGATCGCCGCCGCGGGGGCGCCGGCGAGACCCTTGTTGAAGTGCAGCCCGACCTCCTTGTGCCGGCTGGCGGCAAACAGCGCCTCCGTCAGCCGCGCCTGCGAGCCCGGCGCGAGCAGCGACTCCGGCAGCCACAGTGACTCGTAGCCGTGCAGGTAGATATCCACCTGGTCACCGTCGCCTTCCCACCAGCCGTGATACTTCGGCGCCCCCGGGCGCGGGTCGGCGATCATCGCCGCATTGCCCTCGAGCTTCCACCAGTCGCGCGAGCCGTGCGCACCGTGGTGCAGCGGCTCCTTCATCTCGTAGTCGGCGGTCGCGGTGATCTTGTCGAGGAAGGGTTTCCACAGCCCCCGTACCTCCTCGCCGCTCAGTCCCTGGCAGACGAGCGAGAACTTCAGGCTGTTGTCCTCGCGCACCGCGACCTGCTCGCCCCAGTGCGGGTTCTTCAGGCTGGTCGCGTAGAAGGCGACGAAGTCCGCGATCAGGCGCCGGAAGGCCGCGTCCGAGCGCGCCTTGATGACTCCGAACGCGCCGCCGAAGAACTCGGGCAGCGCGTGCGTGCGCAGCGTCACGCGCGTCACGACGCCGAAGCTGCCGCCGCCGCCGCCCTTCAGGGCCCAGTAGAGGTCGGGGTTCGTGCAGGCGTTCGCCAGGCGCACGCTGCCGTCGGCGGTCACCACCTCGGCCTCGATCAGTCCCGCCGCCGCGGTGCCGAAGCCCTTGGAGAAGCTACCGAAGCCGCCGCTCTGGATGAGGCCGGCGACGCCGACGTTGGTGCAGCCGCCGCCTTGTACGTAGCGGCCACGCTCGGTGGTGACGGCGTTGTAGGCGTCGATCCACATGGCGCCCGCCCCGAGGCTCACCGCCGGCTCAGGCTGCACCCGGCCGGCGCAGCCCTCGCCGAGGAAGGCATCGTGGTGGGTGATGTCACTCATCGCCCGCGTCCACACGAGCAGCGAGTCCGGCGCGTTCGAGGTGCCCAGATAACTGTGGCCGCCGCCCTTCACCACGAGGCGCAGCCGGTGGCTGCGGGCGAACTTCACCGCCGCCACGACGTCCGCCGTGCCGCGCGCCTTCACCACGTACACGCTCGTCGCGCGCTCCCAGGCGTTCAGCCAGCCGCAGGTCTGCGTGCCGCCGGCCTGGTCGCCGATGTAGTAGGGATTGCGCAGGTCCTTGAGCAGTGCCGCGCAGCCGGCGGCGTCGTTGCCCTCGCACGGGGCGAGCAGCGGCGACACGCGCGCGAGGTTGCCGCCGACCGAGCGCTTGAGGCCCTGCCAGGCGGCCGCGTCCGGCCATCCCGGCTCGCCTAAGCGCACGCGGCGAAACGGTGTGTCGCTGGCAAAGACCGACCGCGAAAGCCACGAAAGCAGTGGCAGCGCCGCCGCCGCCTGCAGTACCTGTCTGCGCCGCATTCTCACGCCTCTCCTTCAGCGCGCCGCGGTCTTCTGCGCGCCTAGCTGACCGCCTTGACCGCCTGGATCAACTCTGCCGCAACCTTCTGCGCATCGCCATAGAGCATGCGCGTGTTGTCCAGATAAAAGAGCACGTTCTCCACGCCCGAGAAGCCGGCGCCCTTGCCGCGCTTGATGACGATGACGTTCTTCGCCTTGTCGGCGTTCAGGATGGGCATGCCGTAGATGGGGCTCGACTTGTCAGTGCGCGCCACCGGGTTCACGACGTCGTTGGCGCCGATGACGAGCGCGACGTCCGCGGTCTCGAACTCGGCGTTGATCTCGTCGAGATCGGCGATCAGGTCGTAGGGCACGCCGGCCTCCGCGAGCAGCACGTTCATGTGCCCGGGCATGCGTCCGGCCACCGGGTGGATCGCGAACTTGACGGTCACGCCCCGGTCGATGAGCAGCTGGCACAGCTCCCAGATCTTGTGCTGCGCCTGGGCGACCGCCATGCCGTAGCCGGGTACGACGATGACCTTCTGCGCGAACGCCATCATGACGCCGACGTCGCTCGCCTCGATGGCCTTCATGCTCCCCTGTAACTCGGTGCCGGCGCTGGCGGCGCTCTCGCCGAAGCCCGAGAACAGCACGTTGCCGAGGGAGCGGTTCATGGCCCTGGCCATCAGCTGCGTGAGCAGCGTACCGGCCGAGCCCACCACGGTGCCGGCGATGATCATCGCGGCGTTGTTCAGTACGAAGCCCTCGAAGGCCACGGCGAGTCCGGTGAGGGCGTTGTAGAGCGAGATTACGACCGGCATATCGGCGCCGCCGATCGGCAGCGTCATGGTGAGCCCGAGGACGAGCGCGCACACGAACAGCGCCGTGACGACGGCCGGAGAGGCGTCGAAGTGCCCCGCGACCAGCACCCCGAGGCCGAGCGCGGCGACGAGCAGCAGCAGGTTGATGAGCTGCTGCCCGGTGAAACGCAGACTGCGGTTGATGAGGCCCTGGAGCTTGCCGAACGCGATCAGGCTGCCGCTGAAGGAGACCGCACCGATCAGGCCGCCGGCGACCGCGAGCGTACCGGTGGCATAGCCGTGGGCCTCACCGCGGTAGAGCTCGACCGCGGCGATCGCCGCTGCCGCCCCGCCGCCCATGCCGTTATAGAGGGCGATCATCTGCGGCATGTTGGTCATGGCGACGCGGCGCCCGCTCCACCAGGCGGCTCCGGCGCCGAGGAACATCATCGGCACGATGAGCTCGTAGTTGCTCATCCCCGGGTAGAGAAAGGTGACGAGCGTCGCGACCGCCATGCCGGCGCCGGCCCAGAGGATGCCGCTGCGCGCGCTGACCGGCGAGCTCATGCGCTTGAGCCCGATGATGAAAAGCACCGCCGTGACGAAGTAGCTCGCCTGGATGACCAGGTCGGTCGAGAACCCGCCCGGCATCAATGGCCTCCCTTGGCCGGGCCGCGCGCGCCGCTCGACCTGAACATCTCGAGCATGCGCTCGGTCACCACGTAGCCGCCGACGGCATTGCCCGCGGCGAGCAGCACGCCGAGCATGCCGATCGCCTTCTCGAGCGGGGTATGCGCGCCGCCGAGCGCCACCATGGCGCCGACCAGCACGATGCCGTGCACGAAGTTCGAGCCGGACATGAGCGGCGTGTGCAGGATGACGGGAACGCGTGAGATGATCTCGTAGCCGGTGAAGGCCGCGAGCATGAAGATGTAGAGCGCCACGATCCCGGTCATGTCAGCCTTCCAGCGCCTTGCGCGTCGCTTCGTGCTTGATCTGTCCGTCACCCGTCACACACGACTGCGCGAACACCTCGTCGCTCCAGTCGATCGCCAGCTCGCCCTTGGCGAGCGCGGGCTTCAGGAAATTGAACAAGTTGCGCGCGTACATCTCGCTCGCGTTGTAGCCGAGCGCGGCCGGCAGGTTCACCGCGCCGATGATGCGCACGCCCTGGTGCTCGACGACCTCGCCCGCGCGGGTCAGCTCGCAGTTGCCGCCCTGCTCGGCGGCGACGTCGACCACGACCGCCCCCGGGCGCATGCGCTCGACGGCGGCGCGGCTGATGATCTTGGGCGCGGCGCGCCCGGGCACCGAGGCGGTCGTCACGACCGCATCCGCGGCGGCGATGCGCGCGTCCAGCACCTCCTGCTGCTTCGCCCGCTCCTCGGCGGTGAGCTCGCGCGCGTAGCCGCCCGAGCCCTCGGCGCTCACGCCGGTATCGACGAACCTGGCGCCGAGGGACTTCACCTGCTCGCGCGTAGCGCTGCGCACGTCGTAGGCCTCGACCACCGCGCCGAGCCGCTTGGCCGTGGCGATCGCCTGCAGCCCGGCGACGCCGGCGCCGATCACCAGCACCTGCGCCGGGCGGACCGTGCCGGCGGCGGTGGTGAGCATGGGGAAGAACTTCTCCAGGGCGTCCGCGGCGAGCAACACCGCCTTGTAGCCGGCGATGGCGGCCTGGGAGGACAGGGCGTCCATCGACTGCGCGCGCGAGATGCGCGGCACGAGCTCCATGGCGAAGCTCGTGATGCCGCGCGCCTTGAGGGCGCGGACCTCCTCGGTACGCGCGTGCGGCTGCATGAAGCCGATGAGCACGGCGCTCGCCTTCAGCTGCCCGATCTGCGCGACGCTCACGGGTTGCACGGCGAGCAGCACGTCCGACTGCGCCAGCACGTCGGCGGCCGAGCCGGCCCAGGTGACGCCCTTATAGAGGGAGTCCGGGAAGCGCGCGCGCTCGCCGGCGCCGTGCTCGATGAGCACGCGCACCCCCTCCTTGGTGAGTTTCTCGGCGATCTCGGGTGTGACACTGACACGCGTTTCTTGCGGCGCGCTCTCGCGGAGCACGCCAATCGTTACCGGCATTCACGACCTCGCGAAGGGGACGTGGTCAGGCGACCACGCGGTTGGAAATCCCCAATTGAATTAAGACTTTGCGATGTTGAATTCTTGCACAAAATTGCCGTATCTTACAGCGCACCATGCAGGGCATCGACCTCGAGCGCGCCGATCACGGACTGGCTGACGAACTGCGCATCGTCGCCACGCCGGCCGCGCGCGCGCTCTCGCAGCTGGTGCTGCGCACGGACGTCGCGGGCATGCCGCTCGAGTGGATCGACTACAAGGAAGCGGCGCGACTGTATCACCAGGAGCAGGTCGCTTACACGTGCGGCTCGCTCCTCTACGACCTGTACGGCGGCGTGAACGCGCGCACCGGGCTGCGCACGGTGCTCGGCGTCAACTCGATCGTCGCCACCGTCGGCCACACCGGCAATCCGGGCAACACGCGCCACGACTACGTGCCGCCGCTCAACAACCAGACGCTCTTCCGGCGCGACGCCTACGTGTGCATGTACTGCGGGCAGCGCTTCGCCTCGCGGGAGCTCTCGCGCGATCACATCCGCCCGTTCAGCCAGGGCGGCACCGACATCTGGACCAACGTGGTCGCGGCCTGTCGCCGCTGCAACAACCAGAAGGCCTCGCGCACGCCCGAGCAGGCGCGCATGCAGCTGATCGCCGTGCCGTTCACGCCCACCTACGCCGAGTACATCTTCCTCAAGGGCCGCCGCGTGCTCGCCGACCAGATGGAGTATCTGCTGGCGCACTTCCCGCGCTCGAGCCCGCTGCACGATCGCATCCAGCGCTGGCTCTCCTGACGCCGCGCGCGGCGTGACGCTGCCCGGGGCAGCTGCTAAGGTGGCGCGGCCAGTCTCAGGAGTCGCGCGCCGCCTTGATCTTCCTCGTCGACGCCTCGGTGTACGTCTTCCGCGCCTACCACTCGGTGCTGCCCGACATGCGCGACCGCGACGGTAACCCGGTGCACGCCGTGTTCGGCTTCGCGCGCTTCCTCGGCGATCTCATCGAGCGGGTGCGACCTCGCTACATGGCGGTGGCCTTCGACCAGCGTCGCTCCGGCTCCTACCGCAGCCGCCTCTATCCGCCCTACAAGGCGAACCGTGAGCGCGCGCCGGCGGACCTGGTGCTGCAGTTCGAGCGCTGCCGCGAGCTGTGTCGCGCGCTCGGCGTCGCCATGTTCGTCGACCCCGACTACGAGGCCGACGACATCATCGGCTCGCTCGCCAGTCTCATGCGGGAGGAGGGGGTGCGCTCGGCGTTCATCACGCGCGACAAGGATCTCGCGCAGCTGATGCGCGACGGCGATCTGTTCTGGGACTACGGCGCGCGCGACCAGTTCGGCTATCACGACATCGAGCGGCACTTCGGGGTGGCCCCCGAGCGCTTCGCCGACTACCTCGCGCTCACCGGGGACGACGTGGACAACATCCCCGGGGTCCCGGGGATCGGGCACCGGACCGCGGCATCGCTCATGAAGGCGTTTGCCTCGCTCGATGAGCTGTACGGCGACCTCTCGCGCCTGCAGCAGCTGAAGATCCGCGGCGCGGGCACGCTCGCGCAGCGCCTCGCCGAGCACCGCGAGCGGGTCTATCTCAGCCGCCAGCTGACGGGTATTGCCTGCCACCTGAAGCTCGGCGCCGGCAGCGAGGAGCTGCGCCGGGGCATGCCGAACCTGCCGGCGCTGCACGGCCTGTACGACACGCTCGGCTTCGGTCCGTTCCTGCGCCGCCAGGGAGAGCGGCTCGCGCAGTTGCCCTTCGCCTGAGGGCGGCCGCCCTCAGTCCCCGCTTCAGCATGGAGTGGTCCGTCGCGGCGTGGGGATTCATCTCTTGCGCGTGCCCCGCGTGCTTTCGCCGCGGGCGTCCGGCCACCGATGGCGCACTTTGAGAACATCGCCCGTGAGCTCGGCGCGCTCGTGGGCGGGCAGTGCGCAGCCGAGCCCGAGCGCCGCGTCGGCGGTGGCAGTATCAATACCTGCTATGCGTGGCGTTGCGGGGCGGGGCTGCTGTTCGTCAAGGTGGCCGCGCGCTCGGGGCTCGGCACCTTCGCCGCCGAGTCCGCAGGGCTCGCCGCGCTTGCCGCCGCGCACGCGCTGCGCGTGCCGCGGGTCTTGGCCTGCGCCGCCACGGAGCAGGCAGCCTTCCTCGCCCTGGAGTGGATCGAGCGCGGGCGAAGCGGTGAGCCTACCGAGCGGCGCCTCGGCGAGGGACTCGCGGCGCTGCACCGGGTCACGGCGGCGCGCTTCGGCTTCGCGCACGACAACTTCATCGGCGCCACCCCGCAGCGCAACGACTGGGACGGTGACTGGGCGCGTTTCTTCGCCGAGCAGCGCCTGCGGCCGCAGCTGCGGCTCGCCGCGCGCAACGGCCTCGGCTCACGGCTGCAGGAGTCGGGCGAGCGGCTGCTCGCGGCGGTGCCGGCGCTGCTCGCGGGGCACCAACCGACGCCTTGCCTGTTGCACGGTGATCTGTGGGGCGGCAACTGGTTCGCGGACGGCGCGGGACGGCCGGTCGTTTTTGACCCGGCGGTCTACTACGGAGACCCCGAGGCCGACCTCGCGATGAGCCGGCTCTTTGGCGGCTTTGCCCCGGGCTTCTACCGGGCGTACGCCGCCGCGGCACCGCTCACGGCCGGCGCGGAGGTGCGCGCCGAGCTCTACAACCTCTATCACGTGTTAAATCACGCCAACCTCTTCGGCGGCGGCTACGCCGCACAAGCGCACGAGAGCATCGCGCGGCTGCTCGCGCAGGCGGGCGGCTGAAGAGCCCGGCGCGGTCGGCTATGCTGCGGCCAACACGCACAGGAGACGGGCATGGCGGACAAGAACATCGAGTCGGCTCTCCTCGAGAAGCGCACCTTTCCACCCGCGCCGTCGTTCACCGCACGAGCGCGCATCAAGCCGACCGATCTGGAGAACCTGCAGCGGCGGGCGCGCGAGGACCACGTCGGCTTCTGGGCGGATCTCGCCGCGCAGGAGCTCAGCTGGCAGACCCCCTTCACCGAGGCGCTCGACGACAGCGAGGCCCCGAACTACCGCTGGTTCGGCGACGGACGTCTCAACGCTTCG
>DATBBQ010000172.1:0-37879 GCA_036270915.1 Steroidobacteraceae bacterium | reverse complement strand
GGCGATGGTCGCGCCCGCGCCGACCTCGATCGGCGCGACCAGGACGCTGTTCGAGCCGGTGTGCACGTCATCACCAATCACGCTCTCGTGCTTGTTGGCGCCGTCGTAGTTGGCGACGATCGTGCCGGCACCGATGTTGACGCGGCTGCCGACGTGCGCGTCGCCGACGTAGGCAAGGTGGTTGGCCTTGGAGGCTGCACCCATGTCGGAGTTCTTCACCTCGACGAAGTTGCCGATGTGCACCTCGGCGGCGAGCGTCGCGCTCGGGCGGAAGCGCGCGAACGGACCGATGCGGCAGTTCGCGCCGATACGCGCGCTGTCGATCACGCAGTGCGGGAATACTTCCGTACCGGCGGCGATGTGGCTGTTGCGGATCACGCAACCCGCGCCGACGCGCACGCGATCACCCAGGTACACCTCGCCCTCGAGCACGACGTTGACGTCGATGAACACGTCGTTGCCGTGGGTCAGCTTGCCGCGCACGTCGAGGCGCGCGGGATCGGCGAGCGTCACGCCGCCTTCCAGGAGAACGCGCGCGCTGCGCGCGCGCCAGATCCCCTCGAGCTGCGCGAGTTGCACGCGGTCGTTGACGCCGAGCACCTCACTCGCCTCGCGCGCCGCGAGCGGGTGTACCGGCACCTTCTCCTTCACCGCCATGGCGATGACGTCCGTCAGGTAGTACTCGCCCTGGGAGTTCTCGCGCTTCAGTCCCGCGAGCCAGCCGCGCAAGCGCCGGGCCGGCGCTGCGAGCACCCCGGTATTGCACTCGCGCAGCGCGGATTCGCGCTGGCTCGCGTCCTTCTGCTCGACGATCTTGCGTACCTCGCCGCGCGTGCCGCGCACGATGCGGCCGTAGCCCCGCGGGTCCTCGAGGCGCACGGTGAGCAGCGCCACGGCGCTCGCGCCGGCGAGCGCGAGCAGCTCGCGAAGCGTCGCCACGCTGATGAGCGGCACGTCCCCGTAGAGCACGAGCACGGTGTGCCCGTCGGGAATGGCCGCCATCGCCTGCTGCACGGCGTGCCCGGTGCCGAGGCGCTCGCGCTGCAGCACCCAGGACACGGCCGGGTCGGACACTGCCTTGGGCACCGCATCGCCGCCGTGCCCGTAGACGACGTGAATGGCCGCGGGCGAGAGCTCGCGGGCGGTGGCGAGGACGTGCCTGAGGAGCGGCGCGCCGGCGAGCGGCTGCAGCACCTTCGGCAGAGCCGACTTCATGCGCTTGCCCTCGCCGGCGGCGAGGATCACCACCGACAGCGGAAGCGGGCCGCGCGCGGGGCTCTTCTTAGGCATGGGAGGCGATTGTACTCACCGCCGCACCGTAAACGAGCCGTGCTCGGGCGCGGGCCGGGCCATCTCGAGCTCCCCGAGCTTCTTCTTCATGAGCGGGCCCACGAACAGCTGCGGGTTCGAATGGACCTGGTGCCCCGCCTCCTCGCGCTCGTTGATGAGCGCGGCCGACTTGTGGAAGGCGTCCTCGAGGGAGGCGCTTCCGGGAAGCGAGTCCTTGAGGAATGCCTCGCCGAACCAGGTCAGGTCGCGGTCGTCCTCGCAGCCGAAGGAGCTGTGCCCGGCGTCCGCGGCGGTGATGATGGCCGTCGTGTCGCTCTTGAGCTCGTCGATGAACACCCCCGCGTAGCAGGCGGACACGACGATGACCCGCCAGCGGATGCCGGCGTCGTCGAGCGCCTCGCGCAGGTCCGAGGGTCCCAGCTGCGCGAGCGGCAGCGAGCCGTTCTGTACCTCGAGCCCTTCCTGCGAGCCGTGCGAGGTGAGAAACAGCACCAGCACGTCGTTCTCCGGATCCATGCGCGCGGCGAGGAGCTTGAGCGTCTGTGCGAGACCCGTGACGCTCGCGAGCGGGTAGCTGTCGTGGTCCTCGACGTCGTTGATGAGCAGGACCTGACGGTCGGCGGAGCCGAAGCGCTCGCCGAACACCTCGCTCGCGAACTGCGCCTCGCGGCGGAACAGCGCCGGGTTGCCGTCGCCGGCGAAGCCGACGAAGTACACGCCGGCCTTGCCGGGATTCGTGAGCCGCACGCGCTCCACCGCCGCCTCGATACGCCCCGGCTGCTCGTAGAAGAGAGCCTCGGTCTCGGCCTGGTCCTCGTCGGTCTGCGCCTGCGCGGGCTCCTCGGCCACCCACAGCCGGGTGTCGAGGTTCAGGAACCCGAACACAAAGGGCGAGCCGACGAGTAGCACGAGCGCAGCGAGCACGGTGGGCCAGCGCGGCAGGCCGTAAGCCGCCTGCAGGAGCCGCAGCACGAGCCCTGCGAGATAGACGAGGACCACGACCGTCACCGGCACGAGGTGTTCGCGCAGCGCGGCCGCATCGCTCCCGAGCCACAGCAGGATGAGCAGGAACGGCGTGACCGTGAGACAGGCGACGAGGAGCGTGCGCGTGTCGGCGGCGCGGCTCTGCACGCGCGCCACGAGTGCGCAGGCGCCGAGTCCGAGGAGCAGATAGCACGCCCAGCCGAAGAGGCCGTCGAGCTCGAGCGGCGCTTGCGCGGGGGCGTGCAGCCAGTCGAGCGCAGCCCAGACGGCGAGGTTCAGCAGCAGCAGCGCCGCGACCTGGTCAAAGCCGACCACGAAGTTCGGCGGCCAGCGGCGCTGCAGCGCCAGAAGCTCGAGCCCGGTGCGCAGGTTGCGCGCGAGGCCCGCGAAGAAGCCCGGCGGCGCGCTGCCCGCGGGCGCCGGGACGGGAGACGGGTGGTCGGCTGACGGGTCCAGCCGGTCAGCCCCGGAGCTTGCGCAGCTTCTCGAGAAGTTTCAGCTGCGCCGCGGCGCGAGCGAGTTCCGCGAGCGCTTCCGCCTGGGTGATGTGCCCCGCCCGGTCACGCAGCGCCTCCTCGGCGCGCTGCTTGGCCGCGAGTGCCGCCGCCTCGTCGATGTCGCGGGCGCGCAGCGCGGTGTCCGCGAGCACCGTCACCTTGCCCGGCTGCACCTCGAGCGCCCCGCCGCCGACGAAGAAGAGGTGATCCTCGCCGTCGGGGGTCACCACGCGCACCTCGCCGGCCTTCAGCAGCGACAGCAGCGGCGCGTGCCGCGGGTAGATGCCGAGCTCGCCCTGGGAGGCGGGCGCGAACACGCTCGTCGCCGCCCCGGAGAACAGCTCCCCCTCGGCGCTGACGATGTCGACCTGGATGGTGGTGGCTTCGGCCATGGTGCCTACTGCAGGGTCTTGGCCTTCTCGACCGCCTCTTCGATCGAGCCGACCATGTAGAAGGCCTGCTCGGGAAGGGAGTCGAACTCGCCGCTGATGATGCCCTTGAAGCCGCGGATCGTGTCCTTGAGCGGCACGATCTTGCCGTCCTGGCCCGTGAATACCTTGGCGACGTTGAAGGGCTGCGAGAGGAAGCGCTGCACCTTGCGCGCACGATACACGGTCTGCTTGTCCTCCTCCGAGAGCTCGTCCATGCCGAGGATCGCGATGATGTCCTGCAGCTCCTTGTAGCGCTGCAGTACCGCCTGCACGCCGCGCGCGGTGTTGTAGTGCTCCTCGCCCACCACCAGCGGATCGAGCTGGCGGCTGGTGGAGTCGAGCGGATCGACCGCCGGGTAGATGCCGAGCGAGGCGATCTGGCGCGAGAGCACCACGGTCGCGTCCAGGTGCGCGAAGGTGGTCGCAGGCGAGGGGTCGGTGAGGTCGTCCGCGGGCACGTATACCGCCTGGATGGAGGTGATCGAGCCCTTGCGGGTCGAGGTGATGCGCTCCTGCAGCACGCCCATCTCCTCGGCGAGCGTCGGCTGGTAGCCGACCGCGGAAGGCATGCGCCCGAGCAGCGCCGAGACCTCGGTACCGGCGAGCGTGTAGCGGTAGATGTTGTCGATGAAGAACAGCACGTCGCGGCCCTTGCCGCCGGAGTCGGGGCGCACCTCGTCGCGGAAGTACTCCGCCATCGTGAGACCGGTGAGCGCGACGCGCAGGCGGTTGCCCGGTGGCTCGTTCATCTGCCCGTAGACCATGGCCACCTTGGAGTTGGCGAGGTTGTCCTTGTCGATGACGTTCGACTCGATCATCTCGTGATAGAAGTCGTTGCCCTCGCGCGTGCGCTCGCCGACGCCGGCGAACACCGAGAGGCCCGAGTACTGCTTGGCGATGTTGTTGATCAGCTCGAGCATGTTGACGGTCTTGCCGACGCCCGCGCCGCCGAACAGGCCCACCTTGCCGCCCTTGGCGAACGGTACCAGCAGGTCGATGACCTTGATGCCCGTGACTAAGAGGTCCTGGCCGCCGGCCTGCTCGGCAAACGACGGCGGCGGCCGGTGGATCGGCAGCAGCTCGCTCGCCTTCACCGGGCCCTGGTTGTCCTGCGGGTGGCCGAGGACGTCCATGATGCGCCCGAGCGTGCCGGCGCCCACCGGCACCGAGATCGGCGCACCGGTCGCCTGCACCGTCAGGCCGCGCTTCAGGCCCTCCGAGGATCCCATGGCGATGGTGCGCACGACGCCGTCGCCGAGCTGCTGCTGCACCTCGAGCGTCAGGTCGACGTCCTTGAGCTTGAGCGCCTCGTAGATGTGCGGGATCGCCTCGCGCGGGAATTCCACGTCGATGACGGCACCGATGATCTGGGTAATGTGTCCCTCAGCGGGAGTGGCCATGCTCTACCTTTCCTCAAACCGCAGCCGCACCGCCCACGATCTCCGAGAGTTCCTTGGTGATCGCAGCCTGGCGGGCCTTGTTGTAGATCAGTTGTAACTCGTTAATGAGCTTGCCGGCGTTGTCCGAGGCCGCCTTCATGGCGACCATGCGCGCCGCCATCTCCGAGGCCACGTTCTCGACCGCGCCGCGGTAGACCTGCGACTCGATATAGCGCATCAGCAGGCCATCGAGGATCGCGGCGGCCTCGGGCTCGTAGATGTAGTCCCAGTGCTCCTGCAGCCCTTCCGTGTCGAGCGCCTCGATCGGCAGCAGCTGCTCGACGTTCGGCTTCTGCGTCATGGTGTTGACGAACTGCGCGTTCACCAGGAACAGGCGGTCGAGCTCGCCGCCGCGGTACGCGTCCAGCATCACCTTCACCGTGCCGATCAGGTCCTTGACGTGCGGGCGGTCGCCGAGTCCGGAGACGTTGGCGAGGATCGGCACGGAGAGGCGGCGGAAGAAATTCATGCCCTTGGTGCCGATCACGCACAGACTGACCTCGGCGTCCTTGCCCTGCCACTCGCGCATCAAGAGCAGTACCTGCTTGAAGACGTTGGCGTTGAGCGCGCCGGCGAGGCCGCGGTCGGTGGAAATGACGACGATGCCGACCTTCTTCGCCTCGCGCGTCACCAGGAACGGGTGGCGATAGTCGGGGTTGGCCTCGGTCAGGTGGCCGATGACGTTGCGCATCTTGACCGCGTAGGGGCGCGCGAGACGCATGCGCTCCTGCGCACGGCGCATCTTGCTGGTGGCCACCATCTGCATGGCCTTGGTGATCTTCTGAGTGCTCTTGACACTCGCGATCTTGGAGCGGATTTCCTTGGTGCCGGGCATCGCCTTGTGCCTTCAGATACGCCTTGGGATCGCCCTGTCAGTAGGTGCCGGTGGCGATGAAGTCCTCGACGCACTTCTTCAGCGCCGCCTCGTTCTCCTTGGAGAACTTGGGTGCCGCGTTGATGCCGTCGAGGGTCGCCTTGTAGTTCGTGTGCGCGAACGCCTGCAGCGCCGCCTCGAACGCCACGATCTTCTTCAGCTCCACCTTGTCCATGTAACCGTTGTTGACCGCGTAGATCGAGAGTGCCATCTCCGCGACCGACATGGGGGCGTACTGCTTCTGCTTCATCACCTCGGTGACGCGCTGGCCGCGCTCGAGCTGGCGACGCGTGGCTTCGTCCAGGTCCGAGGCGAACTGCGAGAACGCGGCGAGCTCGCGGTACTGCGCGAGCGCCAGGCGGATGCCGCCGCCGAGCTTCTTGATGATGTCGGTCTGGGCCGCGCCGCCGACGCGTGACACCGAGATGCCGGCGTTCATGGCCGGGCGGATGCCGGCGTTGAACAGGTCGGTCTCGAGGAAGATCTGCCCGTCGGTGATGGAGATGACGTTGGTCGGCACGAACGCGGTCACGTCCCCCGCCTGGGTCTCGATGATCGGCAGCCCGGTGAGCGAGCCGGTCTTACCGGTGACCTTGCCCTTGGACACCATGGCGACGTACTCCTCGTTGACGCGCGCGCTGCGCTCGAGCAGGCGCGAGTGCAGGTAGAAGACGTCGCCGGGAAACGCCTCGCGGCCCGGCGGGCGACGCAGGAGGAGTGAGATCTGCCGGTAGGCGACCGCCTGCTTGGAGAGGTCGTCGTAGATGATGAGCGCGTCCTCGCCGTTGTCCATGAAGTACTCGCCCATGGTGACGCCCGAGTAGGCGGCGATGTACTGCAGGGCGGCGGGCGTCGAGGCGGAGGCGGCCACCACGATGGTATGTCCCATCGCGCCGTGCTCCTCGAGCTTGCGCACCACGTTGGCGATGGTCGACTGCTTCTGGCCGATCGCGACGTAGACGCACTTAATGCCGGAGGACTTCTGATTGATGATGGTGTCGATCGCGAGCGCCGTCTTGCCGGTCTGGCGGTCGCCGATGATGAGCTCGCGCTGACCGCGGCCGATCGGCACCATCGAGTCGACGGCCTTGTAGCCGGTCTGCACCGGCTGGCTCACCGACTTGCGGTAGATGACCCCGGGCGCCACGCGCTCGATCGGCGCGGTGCGCGTCGCCTTCACCGGCCCCTTGCCATCGAGCGGCTGACCGAGTGCGTCGACGACGCGCCCGAGCAGCTCCGGGCCCACCGGCACCTCCAGGATGCGTCCCGTGGTCTTGACCTGGTCGCCCTCGCTCAGGTGCTTGTACTCCCCGAGCACCACCGCGCCGACCGAGTCCTGCTCGAGGTTGAGCGCGAGACCGAAGGTGTTGCCGGGGAACTCGAGCATCTCGCCGTAGCGGGCGTCCGCGAGCCCATGGATGCGCGTGATGCCGTCGGTGACCGAGACGATCGAGCCGACGTTGCGGGCCTCGGTGACCGACTTGAAGTTCTCGATCCGCTGCTTGATCAGGTCGCTGATCTCGGTTGCCTTGATGGCCATGTGCTTTCTCTTCCGGTCGAATTCGTGGTGCCGTTAGGCGGTCAGCTCGTAGGCGATGCGCGCGAGCTTGGTGCTGAGCGAGCCGTCGATGACGAGGTCGCCGGCCCTGACGATCGCGCCACCGATGAGCTGCGGGTCGGTCGCGCAGTGCAGCCGCACCTTGCGCCTGAGGCGCTTCTCCAGCGCCCCCGTGATCTTCTGCTGCTGCGCCTGATCGAGCGCGGCCGCGGAGGTCACGGTCACGTCGGCGATGCCTTCCGCTTCATCCTTGAGAGTATCAAAGAGCGTCGAGATCTCGGGCAGGTAGGCGAGGCGGCGATTGGCCGCCAGCGTGCGCACGAAGTTCGCGCCCTCGTCGTTCAGCGGCTTGCCGGCGATCCAGATCACGAGGTCGGAGAGCTCTTCCGGCGTCACGTGCGGGTTACCCATGAGCGCCTCGACGCGCGGGTCGCGCACGACCTGGGCCGCGGTCTCGAGGGCCTCGGACCAGGGCGTCAGACGCTCCTGGGCGCGCGCTTCCTCGAAGGCAGCTCGCGCGTAGGGGCGGGCGACGGTGATGCGGTCGGCCATGGTGCTTGCGTCCTAGATCTGCGTCGCCAGCTCATCGAGGAGGTCCGCGTGCGTGCGCGGATCGATCTCGCGCCCGAGGAGCTTGGAAGCGGCGCCCACGGCGATGCCGGCTACCTCGCGACGCAGGCTCTCGCGCGCACGGGTCGTCTCGAGCTCGATCTGCTGCTGCGCGGCCGCGACCAGGCGAGCACCCTCGGTGCCCGCCGTGCCCTTGGCCTCTTCCACGAGCTCGTTCGCCCGATGCTGCGCGTGGTCGATGATCTGAGTGGCGCGCTCGCGCGCCTCGCGGATGATCGCGTCCGCCTGGCCTCGCGCCTCGGCGAGCGACTGCTCGCCTCTCTCGGCGGCGGCGAGGCCCTGCGCGATCTTGCGCGAGCGCTCGTCCATGGCCCCGAGAATGTACGGCCAGATCCACTTCATCGTGCCCCAGATGAGCACGGCGAACACGATCATCTGCACGATGAGCGTGAGATTGATGTTCACGGTCCTTCTCTCCCGGCCAAGCCGCCCCGCAGCGCTTGCTGGCTCAGTGTGCCGCCTGCAGTGCGCCCAGGAACGGGTTCGCGAACGTGAAGAACAGCGCGAAGCCGATGCCGATCATGGCGACCGCGTCGAGCAAGCCCGCGACCAGGAACATCTGCACGCGCAGGGTCGGCAGCAGCTCAGGCTGGCGCGCGGAACCCTCGATGAAGCGCCCGCCGAGGATGCCGAAGCCGATGGCGGTGCCGAGGGCGCCCATGCCGAAGATGATGCCGACGGCCAGCACGGTCATGGCCTGGATGTGTGCAACGTTTTCCATTCAATCTCTCCTGACAAAAACCAGATGCAAAAACGGCTCGAGCCGACGTGCCCTCAGTGATGCTCGCTGGCCATCGCCAGATAGACGATCGTCAGCACCATGAATATGAAGGCTTGCAGCGTAATAATAAGTAGGTGGAACACGGCCCATACCAGCGCCAGTCCGAACTGGATGACCAGGAAGAACCAGCCACTGAAGTGCGCCAGCGCGGCAAAGCCCTGCAGGGTGAGCACGGCGAGCAGCAGGAACACCATCTCGCCGGCGTAGAGATTGCCGTAGAGACGCAGGGACAGCGAGATGGGGCGCGCGAGAAACGTCACCGACTCGAGTATGAAGTTGACCGGTATCAGCACCGCCTGCACGAGCCAGTTCTTGGCACGAAAAGGCTGCAGCGTGAGTTCGCTGATGAAGCCAATCGGCCCCTTCATCTTCAGACTGTAGAAGATGATCAGGATGAACACCGTCAGCGACATCGCGAAGGTCGCGTTGAGGTCAGTGCTCGGCACGACCTTCAGATGCTCGGCGCCGACGCCGCGGCCGGCGAGCGGCAGCAGGTCGACCGGCAGCAGGTCCATGAAATTGAACAGGAAGATCCAGCAAAAGATGGTGAGCGCGAGCGGGGCGATCAGCCGGTCGGCGCCGTGGAAGGTCTCGCGCACCTGCGTGTCGACGAAGCCGACGATGATCTCGATGAAATTCTGCGTCGGCCCCGGGACCCCGGCCGTCGCGCGCCGTGCCACCAACCAGAAGAGTCCGAAGAACACCAAGGCCAGCAACACCGAGAAGAACACGGTGTCGTAGTTGATGACGGTGAAGTCGACGATGCCGTGGGGGCTCTTGTTCGAGAGAAAGGTCTGGTGGTGCAGGATGTAGTCGGTTGCGCCCGGCGCGTGTTCTGCGTCTGCCATATCCATCCCACCCATCGACCATCAGGCGCCGCGGCGCGCGCCGCTCAGTGCGGGCAGCGCGCTCAGCAGCGCGATCCAATACACCAGAAATGTTGCGGCGAACGCGACGAACATCGCCAGCGGCGCCACATTCACCCACTTCAAGACCGCCACGAAGAGCGCGATCACCAGCGCGATCTTCGCCGCCTCGGCGGCATAGAACGCGCCCACCGCCCGCTGCGCGTCCCCGGCGGCCCCACCGCGCAGTGCCAAGACCGCCATCAGCAGGCTGCCGAGCGTCGCGATCCCGCCGCCGAGGAGCGCCGACAGCGCCGCGCGCCGGTCGACGGCTCCCGCGGCCACCAGGGCCGCGATCACGGTCACGACCGCCTGGCCCAGCACGACGCGCAAGGCCAGCCGCCGCGCATGGGGCAGATCGATCGCCGACACCTTATATAAGTCCCGTTTTGCGGGGCTCAACTGCCCTGGTTCCGCGCCGTGAGCTCTGCGCGAGGGGCGTTAACTTACTTCGGCCGTTCAGTCACTTAGGACGACGGTGAAAAAGCCGCGGGATTATAGAGATCGCTCGCGCACGAGTCCACAGCGCACCCGTGCGCTCCGGACCCACCTCGCACGAGTGGCTTCGGCGGGCCCATGCCGTGCCGCAGCAGGCAGGTGTAGGTCCCCCGGACCGTCGTCCGCCGGTGGATCGGGGAATAAAGTGGGGGGATCGTGAGTCCTATCCTCCGGGTCGGAATGATTTGCTCGCGCTCGAGAGGCGGCCGCTCCCATGGGTGAGAGACGCGGCCGCTTCGAGGCCGAGGTACTGGTGCACCTGGACGCCGCGTACCGCTTCGCCCGCTGGCTCGGCCGCTCGGAGCCGGACGCGGAGGATGTGGTGCAGGAGGCGATGCTGCGCGCCTGGCGCGCCTTCGAGGACCTGCGCGAGCCGGACGCGAAGGCATGGCTGCTCGCGATCGTGCGCAACTGCGCGGCGAGCCTGCACCGCCGGGAGCAGCGCCGCGGCCACGTGCCTCTGCCCGAGGAGCACGGTCCGGACGGCGCGGCGATGGTCGCCCCCTCCGGGGACCCGGAGGGGGCGGTGACGGAGCTCGAGCAGCAGCGCGTTCTGCGGCGGCTGCTCGCGGAGCTGCCCGAGGATCAGCGTGAGGTGCTCGTGCTGCGCGAGATCGAGGAACTGAACTACCGCGAGATCGCCGCCGTGATCGGCGCGCCGATCGGGACAGTCATGTCGCGCCTGTCGCGGGCGCGCGGCGCACTGAAGAGGCTCGGCAGCCCGGACAGTAAAGGAGAGCCACTTGTCGTGCGCTGAGTCGCTGCGCGTGCAGGCGTACTTCGACGGAGAGCTCAAGTCCGGGGAGGCGGGCGACGTCGAGGAGCACCTGACACAGTGCGTCCCCTGCCAGGGCCTCCTCGAGGAGCTCGAGCGCACCCGCACCACGCTGCGCCGCAGCCTCGCCGGCGAGCGGGCCTCACCGGCACTGCGGGCCCGGGTGATGCGGGCGCTCGATGCCGAGGAATCCCCGCCCGCGCGCGCGCGGCGGCCGCGCGCCTGGCATGTGCGGCCGTTCTGGATCGGTGCCCTGAGCGGCGCCAGCGGGCTCGCCGTGGCGGCGGCCGGCGCGTTCCTGCTCTTCACGGCGGTGAGCAGCAACGCGGTGCTCGAAGCCGTCACGGATGCGCACGTGCGCTCGCTGTCCTCCCGGCACCTGATCGACGTCGTCTCCTCCGACCGTCACACGGTGAAGCCGTGGTTCGCCGGGCGCACCGACGTCTCCCCGCCGGTCGCGGACTTTGCCGCCCAGGGCTATCGGCTGCTGGGCGGGCGGACCGAGAACCTGGGCCACGAGCGCGCCGCGGTGCTCGTGTACCAGCACGGCGCACACCTTATTAATGTCTTCAGCTGGAGTGCGCGCACACCCCTGCCCGCACAGGCCGTGCGCAGCGGCTACCACATGGTGCTGTGGAAGAGCGGCGACATCGAATCCTGCGCCGTATCAGATGCCGGCTGGGACGAGCTCAACGCGCTCGTTGGTCTCATCAAGGGCGTGAGCGCGAACGATACCCCGCACTGATCTCGGGCACGGGAATAAACCGCGCCGCCCGTGCGTCCTCTCTCCCACGAACCAGCTTCACGGGAGACGGACATGACCGATCGACTCACCACCCGGCGCGGCGCGCTGCGGTGCCTCGCCTTCGGCGGCGCCGGCACGCTGTTCACGCTCGCCGGCGGGGTACTCACCCCGCTCGACCTGCTCGCGGCCACCCCGAAGGCGCGCGCCGGGGCGGGCAAGCCGCTCTTCGTGCAGATCAGCGACACGCACATCGGCTTCAACAAGGAGGCGAACCCGGACGTCGTGGCGACGCTCGAGCGCGGTATCGAGCTCATCAACGCGCTGCCCGAGCAGCCCGCGCTCGCCATCCACACGGGCGACATCACGCACCTCTCGCGCGCGGGCGAGTTCGACCAGGCGCACGCACTGCTCTCGCGGCTACGCGTCAGCGAGCTGCACACGACCCCCGGCGAGCACGACGTCATCGATGAGGGAGGCGCCGAGTACTTCGGCCGCTTCGGCACGCCCTCCGGGCGCCGGGGCTACTACAGCTTCGACCACGCCGGCGTGCACTTCGTCGCGCTCGTGAACGTGCTCAACTTCAAGGACAAGGGCCTGGGTACGCTCGGCGACGAGCAACTCGCCTGGGTGGCGCAGGACCTGAAGGGTCGCTCGCGCAGCACCCCGCTCGTCGTGTTCGCACACATGCCGCTGTGGTCCATCTATGAGCCCTGGGGCTGGGGTACCGGGGATGCGCCGCAGCTCATGACGCTGCTCAAACCCTTCGGCTCGGTCACCGTACTGAACGGGCACATCCACCAGATCGTGCAGAAGGTCGAGGGCAACATCACCTTCCACACCGCCCGCTCGACGGCCTACCCGCAGCCCGCCCCGGGCGAGGGTCCCGGCCCTGGCCCGCTCAAGGTGCCCGCGGAGCAGCTGCCCGGGATGTTGGGCGTCACGAGCGTCGCCCGGCGGCACGAAGCGCTCGCGCTCAGCGACGCGACCCTCGCGTGAGCAGCATCGAACGAAAGGAATGACCGATGAGAGCACCGTTTCTGGCGACCCTGGCAGGCCTCACCGCGCTCGCGCTGGCACCGATCGCGGCGGTCAGCGCCGCGCCGCCCGCGAACCGCATCACGATCAAGGACTTCATGTTCGCGCCCGTCTCGCTCACCATCAAGGCGGGCACGACCGTGACCTGGGTGAACGAGGACGAGGAGCCGCACACCGTAGTGAGCGCCACGGGCGCGTTCCGCTCCGCGGCGATGGACACCAAGGAGAGCTTCGCCTTCAAGTTCGACAAGCCCGGCGAGTACCACTTCATCTGCACGATCCACCCGCAGATGATGGGCACGGTGATCGTGCAGTAGCGCCCGCCTCAGGCCGCCTCGGCCATCGCCGCGACGCGCTCCCAGGTGGTCCTGCGCATGCTCGCGCGCGCGGCCATGCGCTTAAGCCAGGCGACGAGGTTGGCGCTCCCGGCGGTGAGCGCCGCCCACTCCGGCGTCTGGCTCAGGAACTCCAGCTGCGGCGCGAGCAGCAGGTCGGCGAGCGTCGGCTCCGCGCCGACGAAGTACGGGCGGTCAGCGAGCTCGCGGGCGAGCTGATCGAGCACGACCTGCGCCTTCGGCAGCACGGCGGCGATCGCCCGCTCGTCGGGCGTCAGGCCGAGGAGGCGCGGACCCACGATGCGCTGGAAGCCGATGACGTTGCCCACACCCTGGAACAGGTACCAGTCGTTGACGTTCATCAGCTGATCCATGCGCGCGCCGGCGCGTGCGTCGGCGGGGGTCAGCGCCGGATGCGGCAGCACCCGGTCGAGGTAGCGCACGATGGCGGCCGTCTCGTAGAGGCGGAAGTCGCCGTGCTCGAGCACCGGCACGCGGCCGAAGGGATGGCGCGCGAGGTGCTCGCCCGAGCGCAGCGTCCCCGGAGCCACGCGCGCGAGGCGATACGGCGCACCCTTCTCCTCGAGCGTGAGAAGCACGGCACGGCCGAAGGGGCTGCCGGGAATGCTGTGCACGGTGAAGGTGCTCATGTGCGCGCCGCCTTCGCGGCCTCGGCCGCGTACAGCTCGAGCAGTCCCGGCCAGCCGCCGTCGACGTCCTTGCGCATCTTCTCCCCGCCCTGCTGTCCCAGGCGCTCGAAGTCGCGGTGCTCCACCTCGACGCGCGTGCGTCCTTCGCCCTCCGGGACGAAGCGCACCTCCACCTCGGAAGTGAACGCGGGCCGCGGGTCCGGCTTCCAGTCGGCGCTGATTTCCCAGCTGACGATGAGTCGCTTCGGCGGCTGCCAGACGATCACGTGCCCGACGGTGACGCTGCTGCCGTCCTCGTGCGTCGAGTACCAGCGTCCGCCGACGTACGGCTCGATGACCGACTGGCGCAGCGGGGCCGAGCCGATGCCGTGGCTCTTCGGCCACCAGCGGTCGATGCCGGCGGTGAAGACCTCGAAGGCCTGCTGCGGGGTCGCGTTGACCACGAGGGTCTTGCGCACGGGGGCGATGGCGATGGTCGTTGCGTTCACGGTTTCTTCCTCGCTTCTTGGGCGTTCAGTGCTTCGGCTTCGCGACGAAAGGCCTCGAGGGCGTCGTCCCAGAACTGGTCCAGCCAGCGGCGCAGCTCCCCGAGTCCGTCCGGATCGATGTAGTACACGCGACGTGCTCCCTCGGCCCGATCGCGCACCAGGCCCGCATCCTTCAGGGCCCTCAGGTGCTGCGAAACCGCGGGCCGGCTCACCGGCAGCCCCTTCGCGATCGCCCCCACCGCGAGCGGGCCCGAGCGCAGCCGCTCGAACACGCGCCGCCTCGTGGGGTCGCTCAGACACTGGAGTGCCATTCCGTAAGCCATTACTTACCGTAAGCAACTACTTACCAAATGTCAAGACCCGAATCACCACGTCTCGGCCCACGCCCGCTGCAGGGCGTCGCGGATCTGCACCGCGTCTGTATCGTCGGCGCGAGCTACGGCGGCCACGTGGCGCTGATCAAGGCACCGGTCCTCATCGTGCGCTCGAGGCAGGGCACGGTCGTCGCGCCGAGTCAGAGCGTGCTCATGGCTGCTGCCATCCGCAGCAGCGGCGGCAGCGTCACCGTCGTGACGCTTCAGGGCGAAGAGCACTGGCTCTCGCGCAGCGCCACCCGCATCGCCATGCTCAAGGCTCTGGATTCGTTTTTCGCCGACCAGTTGCACTGAGCGCGCCGTGCCGCGGGTTTGTCACGTCGTGCTGGCGGCCTCACCATGCTCGCCGTGAACCGCCTGCTGATCGCACTCGGCGTCCTCCTCGTCGCTCTCGGGCTCGCCTGGCCGTGGGCCCGGCGCTGGCCGCTCTTTCATCTGCCGGGGGATATCGTCGTCGACCGGCCAGGGTTGCGCTTCTTCTTCCCCATCACGACCATGCTGCTCCTGAGCGCGCTCCTCACGCTCATCACCTGGATCGTGCGCAGATAGCGCGCACGGGTGCGCCCGCGGCACCCCGCCGAGCGTCCGGGAGTTCTTGCCGACCGTCCATTTCGACGCAGGCGCGCCACGCGCGCGTCCGTAGTGACATCTAAAGCCCGTGGGTCTTGGCGGGACTTCTCGCCGACCCGGCCGGGGAGTCCCGTATCCCAACAACGTCCTCCCGGGCCACGAAAGGACCAGACCCATGACTTATTACGCAACCCGCTTCCGGCGCCTGCGCGGCGTGCTCGCCGCTCTGCTGCCACTCGCCGCGCCGCTCGTGGCGCTCGCCGACGGCGGCTCCGCATTTGCCGAGCACTCGCACGGTTCTGCGAGCGGCGTGCTGCTCGCGAACGTGCGGGCGCACACGGCGCGTTACCTCGACGTCAACAACGCGACCGGCGACGGCTTCGTGCGCGCCACGCCTTGCGTCAGCGGCCCGGACTTCGGCGCGATGGGCGTGCACTTCATCAAGATCGAGCGCCTGAACAGCAACAATCAGCCGACCGATGACAAGCCGACGGCACTCATCTACGAGCCAACCGCCAACGGCGGCCTGCGTCTGGTGGGCGTCGAGTTCATCGTCATGGCCGGCCCCTGGGACAGCGCGCACCCGAAGAGCCCGCCGTCGCTCGACGGCAATCTCTTCAACCTCGTCGGCTCGCCGAACCGCTTCGGCCTCGACGCGTTCTACGAGCTGCACGCCTGGGCGTGGCAGAGCAACCCGACCGGCAACTTCGCGGACTGGAACACGCGCGTCGTGTGCGACAGCCAGCCGGCCGGCGGCTGAATTGACGGCAGCGCGCCGCCAAGGAGGACAACACCCGCTCATCGGGTGGGTGTTGTTCTTTGCCGCGCTCGCGCTGGTCGCGTTGCCGCGCGAGGTATGCGCGTGCGCGAGCTGCGGCTGCTCACTCAGCGGCGATGCCGCCATGGGCTACTCGGCGGCCGCCGGCTGGCGCTTCAGTGTCGAGTACGACTACATCCACCAGGACCAGCTGCGCAGCGGCACGCACGCGGTCTCGGAGGTGCCGGACGGCTACGAGCTCGAGCGCGAGACGCTGAATCGCTACATCACCGCCGGGATTTCCTACAGCCCGAACTCCGCCTGGAGCGTCACACTCTATGCGCCCTACGTGGCGCGCACGCATTCCACCCATGGTGAGGTCGACTCGAGCCAGCCGCTGCCGCAGCTCTCGAGCTCCCGGAGCGCAAGTCTCGGCGACGTGCGCCTGGTCGGCGCGTATCAGGGCTTCCTCGCGACGCGCAATCTCGGCGTCACGCTCGGCGTGAAGCTGCCCACGGGCGCGACCGACGTGCGCTTCTACGGTGGCCCGCTCTCGGGCGAGCCCCTCGATGCGAGCCTGCAGCCGGGGACCGGCAGCACGGACGTCCTCGTCGGCGCCTATTACTACCGCGCGATCGCCCAGGACTGGGATGCGTTCGCGAACGGACTCTTCCAGGCCGCGGTGCACGAGCGCCGGAACGAGGCCGGCGACGACTTCCGCCCCGGCGACGCGGTGACGGTGAGCGCCGGCGTGCGCTACGTCGCGAGCCCGCGCCTGCTGCCGCAGCTGCAGGTGAACTTCGTGCACAAGGCGCCCGACACGGGCGCGCTCGCCGACCTACAAAGCAGCGCCGGGAGCGTCGTCTACCTGAGCCCCGGCCTCTCGGTCGCACTCACGCGGCACGTCGGGATCTTCGGCTTCGTGCAGCTGCCCCTCTACAGCAACCTCTACGGCTACCAGCTCTTCCCGCGCTGGACCGCGAGCGTCGGAGCCTCCTATGCGCTTTGAGCAGCCGCTGACGACCCGGCGAGCGTTCCTCTTCGGCTGCGCGGCGGGACTGCTCGCGCCCGCGGCGCGCGCCTCGCACCTTACGGTGGGCGCGCCCGCACCGGCCACGACCCTCGTGACCCTCGACGGACGCACGATCTCCACCGGCGATCTCCTGGGACGCGTCGTGGTCGTCACCTTCTGGGCGACCTACTGCTCGCCGTGCCGCACCGAGCTGCCGCTGCTGTCGCAGTTCGCGACCGCGCACGCGCCAGAAGGACTCACGGTGCTCGGCTTCAGTGCGGACGGCGAGGAATCGCTCGCCGACGTCGGCCGAATCGCGCGGGACCTGAGTTTCCCGGTGGGCCTGCTGTCACGCTCGCGCGCGGACGGCTACGGGCGCATCTGGCGGCTGCCGGTGAGCTTCACGATCGATCGCACCGGCGTTCTCGCGAGCGATGGCTGGCGCGACAGGGACCCGGTACTGACGGCCGCGCGGCTCGACGCGCTCGTCGTACCACTGTTGCGTTCGGGTTGAGAATTCGTCGTTCGCTCGGTTCTGCGATCGAACGCCCCGATGGGTCAGCCCGCGCCACTCCCCTGCGGCGGAACCGGCGGCGGTACCGTGTTGGAAATCGGCTTCAGGGACCGCAGGTACCTGAACAGCGCTTTGAGCTCCTCGTCCGTCAGCGGGGCTGAATCGAACCACGGCATCGGCGGCAGCAGTGCCCGGCCCACCCCCAGATGTTTCCCCGTACGCATCGTCCTTATGAACTGCTGCTCAGTCCACGGGCCGAGGCCACTCGGGTCGGGGGTCAGATTGGCCGCAAAGCTGATTCCCCACGGACCCGCCCACGCGGTCAGGTCGTTGGTGGCGAGCGCACCCCATTGAGTCGGGCTGATCACGCCTGGCGGTATCACGGGCAACGGTGTCTTCGCCGGGTGGCCGGACAACAGACGGGAGGCATCGGGCTGCGGGCCGTTGGCCGTCATGATCTTCGGCGTGTGGCAGTCGTGGCAACCGCCAAAGACAGACAGTCGCTCGCCCCGGAGTAGTGCGGTGTCGGCATTCGTCGCCGGCGCCGTCGACTTGCCACCCGTGTCGGCCGTCTGGGCCTGCGCCACGGTGCCGATGGTCAGCAACCCGAGCACAGACCATACGCGGATGTTTCTCACGCAGACCCCCTGACTGTGACATTCACTCTGCGCCGGCCGGCATTCACGGGCGTCCGCATCAACCGGCCCGCAGCTCGCGTGATTGGCCGCCCGACGCAGGGCAGAGTATGTCCGCCGCCGGGACCCCCGACGAGGGCCGCGCACGAACCAAGTGTACCTCGGTGAACGGCCGCGCCCTCAGCCAGAGCGGCCCGGCCACCCCGCTTGAGTCTGCAGGTGGCTCACGCCTAACATGACCGATGAACTCGGGGCGACCGGGAAGTGCGCTGATACTCCTGTCGCTCGCGATGTCGACGATAGCCCTCGCGACATCCGGCGAGCCACCCGCCGATCTCGTCTTGCTCCACGGCCGCATACACACCGAAGACGCCAGCCGCAGCGTCGCGCAGGCACTCGCGGTGCGCGGCACCACCATTGTCGCCGTAGGCGGCGACCGCGACATGGACGCCTTCGTGGGACCAGACACCCGCATCGTCGATCTTCAGGGCCGCGTGACCCTGCCGGGCATTATCGATGCCCATACTCATCCGGCCACCAGTGCTCAGGATCTCGGCAAGTGCAACCTGCATGATCGAATGATGAATCCGGCGGTCCTGCAGGCCGCGGTCGCCCAGTGTCTCGCCCAGGAGCCGCCCGATCACCCACCGTGGTTCGAAGTCGTGGGCGTCAATGTATCGAATCTGAAACTCACCCGTCAGCAGCTCGATCAGATGCTGGCGCAGCGCCCGCTGCTGCTCGAAGACGCCTCCGGGCACACCCTGTTTGCGAATTCCGCCGCGCTCGAGGCGGCAAGGGTCGACGCAAGGACGAAGGATCCGGTGGGCGGGCACATCGAGCGGGGTGCGGATGGCCAGCCGACCGGGACACTTCGTGACGCGGCCGCCGAGATCGTGCTGCGCGCGCAGCCCTCTCCCGACCTGGCCTTTCAGGCAACCCAGCTCGACAGGGCGCTCGCGCAGATGCGCGCGGTGGGCATCACCTCCGTCCAGGACGCGAACGTCGATGAGCACGCCATGCAGCTCTACAAGAAACTCTACGATGAGCACCGGCTGGCGATGCGCGTGCGCGGCAGCTTCGGCTTGAAGGAAACCGATCGCCCGGCGCGGGTACTGATCGGCGAGGCGATCGAGTTCCGCACGCACTGGACCGTCGATCCCGACTATCTGCGCGCCGACGCCATCAAGATATTCGCCGACGGCGTCATCGAGTACCCCTCGCACACGGCGGCGCTCCTCGAGCCGTACCTGGATGAATCCGGGCACCCGACGCAGGATCGCGGGCCCACCTACTATTCCCAGCCGCATCTGAACCAGGTGGTGGCCGCCGCCGACGCCGCCGGATTCACGGTGCATGTTCACGCGATCGGCGACCGGGCGATTCATTCCGCCCTGGACGCCTTCGCTTATGCGCGCAAGCACAACGGAGTCAGCGACAACCGCTGGCAGATCGCCCACCTGCAGCTCATCGATCCACGGGACTTCCCGCGCTTCAAGGAGCTGGGTGCCATCGCCAATTTTCAGCTGCTCTGGGCCGTGCGAGATGCCTACATAGTCGAGGCGACGCTCCCTTATCTCGGCGCCGAGCGGGCTCGACACCTCTATCCGGCCCGTTCACTGCTCGATGCCGGTGCCTTGATCGCCGGAGGAAGCGATTGGGACGTGAGCAGCTTCAATCCCTTCGAAGCCATGGAATGCGCCGTCACGCGCCGCGAGTCCCGGGGGAGCGAGCCCCTGCTGGCGGAGCAAAGCCTTCCGCTGCAGGCCGTCGTCGACGCCTATACGATAAATGCGGCGTTCGCGCTCAAGCAGGAACGCCTCACCGGAAGCCTCGAACGCGGCAAGCGGGCTGACCTCGTCGTGCTGGACCGGGATATCTTCGCGCTGGATCCGTTCGAGCTGCACAACACGCGCGTGCTCCTGACGTATCTCGATGGCCGTCAGGTCTACGCGGCCGAGGCGGCGCGCAGATCGCAGGACTGAACGCGACTGAGCGCCCTCAGGCTTCGCGAATCCGGTATGCCGCCTACTGGAAGTGGGCCAGGATCCCGTCGAGCTCGTCCAGGCTGTTGTAGCTGACGACCAGCTTGCCCTTGCCGGAAGCGGCGTGCTGGATGGCGACGCGCGCGCCGAGCTTCTCGGCGAGGTCCTGCTCGAGACGCGCGACGTTCGGGTCGCGCTCGCTCACCGCCGCGCCGTCCGCCGGCGCTGCGGGCGCGGTGAGGCGCCGCACGAGCGCCTCGGCCTCGCGCACCGAGAGGCCCTTCTTGACGATGAGGGAAGCGACCTCGCTCTGCTGGCGGCGCTGCGTCAGCCCGAGCAGCGCCCGGGCATGGCCCATCTCGAGCGCGCGCTGCTCGAGCAGTGCGCACACTTCCGGGGAAAGCTCGAGCAGGCGCAGCAGGTTCGTGACGCTCGCGCGCGAGCGCCCGACGGCGTCCGCCGCCTGCTGGTGCGTCACCCCGAACTCGCTGATCAGGCGCTCGAGCGCGCGCGCCTCCTCGAGGGGATTCAGGTTCTCGCGCTGGATGTTCTCGATGAGGGCGACCGCGATCGCCGCCTCGTCGGGAATCGCCCTGATCACCGCCGGGATGTTGGCGAGCCCGGCCATCTGCGCCGCGCGCCAGCGCCGCTCGCCGGCGATGATCTCGTAGCGCGTCGCGCCGCCTTCGCCGAGCTCGGCGAGCGGACGCACGACGATCGGCTGTACGACGCCCTGCGCCTTGATCGACCCGGCGAGCTCGGCGAGCGTCTCGGGGCGCATATCGGTGCGCGGCTGGTACTTGCCACGCTGCAGGAGGTCGAGCGGCAGCCTCACGAGCTCCTCGCCCTCGGGGAGCGCCGGCGGGGGCGGCAGGGGCGTGCGCGCGGAGCCCAGGAGGTCCGCCAGGCCCCGCCCGAGTGTCGGTTTTCTCATCATGGTCCGTCCTTACCCATCCCCAGTCCCGCCCCCTCGGCCGCACCGTTGCCGGGCACGGGCACGGCGGCCACGGACGCGACACTCATGACACCGGTCGCCTCCTCCTCGCGCCGGATCATCTCTCCGGCGAGCGCGAGGTAGGCGAGCGCGCCGCGGGATTCCTTGTCGTGAAAGAGCGCCGGGCGCCCGAACGAGGGCGCCTCGGCGAGGCGGATGTTGCGCGGGATGATGGTGCGGAACACGGTGTCGCCGAAGTGCGAGATCAGCTGGTTGCTCACCTCGTTGGAGAGGTTGTTGCGCGGGTCGAACATCGTGCGCAGCACGCCCTCGATGGCCAGCTGCGGGTTGGCCGCGACGCGGATCTGCTCCACCGTGTTCAGAAGCGCCGACAGCCCCTCGAGCGCGTAGTACTCGCACTGCATGGGGATCAGGACGCTGTCGGCTGCGACCAGCGCGTTCACGGTCAGCATGTTGAGCGCCGGCGGGCAGTCGATGAGCACGACGTCGAAGTCGTTGCGCAGCGGAGCGAGCGCCTGACGCAGCTTGGTCTCGCGCGCGATCGGCAGCGTCAGCAGGCGCACCTCGGCGGCCGTGAGGTCCTGGTTCGAGGGTAGCAGCTTGAAGCCGCTCTGCTCGACCGCCACGAGCGCCGCGGCGAGGTCGCACTCCCCGAGCATCACCTCGGTGGCGCTCCACTCCAGGTGCGACTTGTCGACGCCGCACCCCATGGTGGTGTTGCCCTGCGGGTCGAGGTCCAAGAGCAGCACCTTGCGACGCGTCGCGGCGAGGGAGGCCGCGAGGTTCACCGCGGTGGTGGTCTTGCCGACGCCGCCCTTCTGGTTCGCGATGGCAATGACGCGCTTCATGGGCCGACAGTGTACTGCACTGCCGCGCCGACGCCGCCCCCGCCTAAGCGGCGCCGGGACGGGCTCCTTCAGGCCGCGAGGTGCGCGCCGGGGCGGGCGAGGCGCTCGCGGGCCATCTCGTCGGCGACGAGATTGGTGGCGCGGTTCTCGCGCCGGGCGCGCTCGAAGATCTCCGTGAGGCGCACCGGGATGCCCTGGATGTCGGCGAGCACGTGCGCCTCGGTGGCCCCGCCGTAGTACTCGTGCGCGACGCTGATGATGCCGCCGGCATTGATGACATAGTCCGGCGCGTACAAGATCCCGGCCGAGAGCAGCGTCCCGCCGTCCTCACCGTGCGCCAGCTGGTTGTTCGCCGCCCCCGCGACGATCCGCGCACGCAGCCGCGGGATCGACTGCGCGTCGAGCACCGCGCCGAGCGCGCAGGGGGCGAGGACGTCCACGTCCTCGGTGAGCACGTGCTCGGGGCTCACGGCGCGCGCCCGGTGCTCGTCCACGACGCGCGCAACCGTCGCCGGTCGCACATCGGCGACAGACAGCCGCGCGCCCTCCGCGGCGAGCAGTCCGCAGAGGTGATAGCCGACCCCGCCCGCGCCCTGCACCGCGACCGAGACGCCCTCGAGGTCCGTGCGGCCGAGCTTGAAGCGCACGGCGGCCTTGATGCCGAGGAACACCCCGAGGGCGGTCTTCGGCCCCGGGTCGCCGCCCGCCTCGCCCGGCGCGCGCCCCAGGCCCGCGACGAAGCGCGTGACCCGCTCGACTTGCGCCATGTCGGCGGTGGTCGTGCCGACGTCCTCGGCGGTGACGTAGCGGCCGTTGAGTGAGTCGACGAGGCGTCCGAAGGCGCCGAAGAGCTCCGGGGTCTTGTCCTGGCGCGAGTCACCGATGATGACCGCCTTGCCGCCGCCGAACTTCAGTCCCGCCATCGCGTTCTTGTAGCTCATGCCGCGCGAGAGACGCAGCACGTCGGCGACGGCCTCCCGGGTCGAGGCGTAGGGCCACATGCGGCAACCGCCCGCGGCGGGACCGAGCGCGGTGGAGTGCACGGCGATGATGGCGCGCAGGCCCGTCGCCGCGTCGTGCCCGAAGAGCACGAGCTCGTGGGCGTCGAACTCGCGCATGTCGAAGATTTCCATGGCTGCTGCTCTCTCTCCGGCGCTCTCAGCACGGCGCGGGCCTCTCTGATCTCACCAGATTACCAACGGGGATTCGCACGGGTCGTCACAAAATATCTCTCAATCTGCGCTATCATGAAATGAACATCTCATTTTTCTCGGATTTCTGGTACGTTCCATGCAACCCGATCTCGACCGTACTGACCTGCGCATCCTCGAGCTCCTGCAGCAGCACGGGGATCTCTCGGCCGCCGAGCTCGCCGAGCGCCTGAGCCTCACGACCTCGACCTGCTGGCGCCGGGTGAGCCGCCTCACCGAGTCGGGCGTCATCAGGCGGCGCGTGGCGCTCCTAGATCGCGAGAAGCTCGGGCTCTCGGTCACGGTCTTCTCGCACGTGAAGGTCGCCGGCCACGGGCGCGACGCGCTGCTGCGCTTCGAGCAGGCGGTGCGCGCGCACCCGGAGATCCTCGAGTGCTACACCCTCATGGGCGAGACCGACTTCCTGCTGCGCATCGCCTGCCGCGACATCAAGGCGTACGAGGCGTTCTTCCTCGATCACCTCTCGCGCTTCCCGGGCGTGCAGTCGGTGAACTCCTCGATCGCCCTCGCCGTGATCAAGGAGACGACCGCGCTGCCGCTGCACCTGTCCTAGCGGGAGAGCGTCAGCACGCAGCGCGCCTCGTCCAGCCCCGGCACCCTGAGCGCGCGCTCTGCGCGCACGCGCCAGGGTGCCGGGAGGGCTGCGATCTCCTCGTCCGGCCGGCGCCCCTTCATCGCGAGCACCGTCGTGTCGGGGCCGCACAGTCCTGCGACCGCGGGCAGCAGCCGCGCGAGCGGCGCGAACGCGCGCGCGAGCACGGTATCGAAGGGGACCTCGGGATGCAGCGCCTCGACGCGCGCGTTAAGCGTCGCGACGTTGCCGAGCCCGAGGAGGTGGGCGGCGTGCGCGACGAAGCGCAGCTTCTTGCCCGAGGAGTCGATGAGCGTGAACTGCCGGTCCGGGCTGAGCAACGCGAGCGGCAGCCCCGGGAACCCGGCCCCCGTGCCGACGTCGGCGATGCGCGTGCCGGTGAGCTCGGGATGCACGGCGAGGCTGTCGAGGAGATGGTGGGTGAGCATCGCCTGCGGGTCGGTGATCGCGGTCAGGTTATAGGTGCGGTTCCAGCGCGCGAGCTCGGCGGTGAGTGCCAGCAGCCGCGCGGCGCCCTCGGCCGTCAGCGGCACGCCGAGCGCGGCTGCGCCCGCGAGCAGGGTCTGTGCGGGATCCAAGCGATCTCCCGGAGGCGACGTTTGCCGCGATTCATCATACTTTGCACACCGTGAGACTGCTCCTGGTAGAGGACGACCCGATGATCGGCGAGGCGCTGCGCGCGGGGCTGAAGCGCGAGGGCTTCACCGTCGACTGGGTGCACGAGGCGCGCGCCGCCGAGGCGGTCCTCGGCAGCGAGCCCTTCGAGCTGCTGCTGCTGGACCTGGGGCTCCCGGGAAGTGACGGACTGACGCTGCTGCGCCGCCAGCGCGAGCGGGGACTGCCGATCCCGGTGCTGATCCTCACGGCGCGCGATGCGGTGGCGGACCGCGTCGCGGGGCTCGACGCGGGGGCGGATGACTACCTCATCAAGCCCTTCGACCTGGATGAGCTCGCCGCGCGCATCCGCGCGCTCCTGCGCCGCCGCGCCGGGCGCCCGGCGCCGGGGATGGAGCACCTGGGCGTGACGCTCGACCCGGCCGCGCACCGCGTGACCCGCGACGGCGCGGACGTCGCGCTCTCGCCGCGCGAGTTCGCGCTGCTGCAGCTGCTCATGGAGCGCCCCGGCACCATCCTCTCGCGCGCCCAGCTCGAGGAGCGCCTGTACGGCTGGGGCGAGGAGGTCGAGAGCAACGCGGTCGAGGTGCACGTGCACGGCCTGAGGAAGAAGCTCGGCGCCGACTTCATCCGCACCGTGCGCGGCGTCGGCTACCGGGTGCGCCCCGCATGAGCTCGCTGCACGCGCGCCTGCTGGCCTGGCTCCTGGGCGGCGTGCTCGTCGTCGGCGCCGCCGGCGGCTTCATCGTCTACCGCAACGCCCTGCACGAGGCCGACGGTTTCTACGACTACCAGCTCGAGCAGACCGCGCTCATCCTGCGCGACGAGCCGGTCGACTACGCCGAGGGGCCGCGCCTGCCGCCGCAGGAGGCGGGCTACGACTTCGTCGTGCAGGTATGGTCGCTCGATGGCGTGCGGGTGTACCTGTCGCGGCCGCACGCGGTGCTGCCACAGGTGACCAAGCTCGGCTTCGACGACGTCGACACCCGCGAGGGGCGCTGGCGCGTGTTCGGCGTACAGGCCGCGACGCGCTTCATCCAGGTCGCGCAGCCGATGCGGGTGCGCCAGGAAGGGGCGGTGCAGCTCGCGCTCGATACGCTCAAGCCCTTCGCGCTCCTGCTGCCCGGGCTCGCACTGCTCATCTGGTTCGCCGTCGGGCACGCGCTGCAGCCACTCGAGCGGCTGACGGCGCAGGTCGGCGCGCGGCGCGTGGATGCGCTCGAGCCGCTCGCGCAGGGCCCGCTGCCCAGGGAAGTGCAGCCGCTGGTCGCGGCGCTGAACGAGCTGCTCGGGAGGCTGCGTGCGGCGCTCGAGCGCGAGCGCGCCTTCATGGCCGACGCGGCGCACGAGCTGCGCACGCCGCTCACCGCGCTGCACCTGCAGATGGGGATGCTGGCGAAGGCGACCGACGAGAGCGAGCGGCGAGCGGCCATGGATACCCTCGCCGCGGGGGTGCAGCGCGCCATCCATCTCATCGAGCAGATGCTCGCGCTCGCCCGCCAGGAGCCGCGCGCCGACCCCGTGCGGGTGCCGGTACGCCTCGATGACCTGGCACGCGACACCGTCGCCGAGCTCGTCGCGCTCGCGGACGCCGGCGGCATCGACCTCGGGGTCTCCTCGGCCGCGCCGGCCGAGGTCGCCGGGGACCCCGAGGCGCTGCGCACGCTGCTGCGCAACCTCGTCGACAACGCCGTGCGCTACGGCGGTCCCGGCGGGCGCGTGGACGTCGCGGTCGAGCCGGCAGCGGAGGGCAGCGGGGCGCGCATCGCCGTGAGCGACGACGGCCCGGGCATCGCGCCCGAGGAGCGCACGCGGGTCTTCGATCGCTTCTACCGCCGCGCCGGCACCCGTGCGCCCGGCAGCGGCCTGGGGCTCGCGATCGTCAAGGCGATCGCGGACGCGCACGGGGCCACCGTCACGCTCGGCGACGGGCTCGGCGGCCGCGGGCTGACGGCGCGCGTCACCTTCCCGCCCGAGTCCGGGTCCGCCTAGGGATTCTTCGCGAGCCGCTCGAGGAAGCCCGCGACCACGCCGAGGTAGGCGTCCTCGTTGGACTTCTTCGTGAACCCGTGGCCCTCGTCCCGGGCGAGGAGGTACCACACGTCCCCGCCCGCGGCGCGCACCTGCCACACGAGCTGCTCGGACTCCGACGCCGGCACCTTCGGGTCGTTGAGGCCCGCCGCCACCAGCAGCGGCTTGCGGATGCGCGCCGCGTTGGTGAGCGGGGAGATGCGCTCGAGGAACACGCGCATGTGCGTGTCGCGCTCGTCGCCGTACTCCAGGCGCCTCAGGTCGCGCCGGTAGGGGGCGGTGTTGCGCAGGAAGGTGACGAAGTTGCTGATGCCGACCAGGTCGACGCCGCCCCGGAGCCGGTCGCCGTAGCTGATGAGCGAGGCGAGCGCCATGTAGCCGCCGTACGAGCCGCCCATGACGACGACGCGCTCGCGGTCGAAGGCGTTCTGCACGCCGATCCACACCAGCAGCGAGCCCACGTCGCGCACCGCGTCCTCGCGCAGCTCGCCGTTGTCGAGTGCCATGAAGCTCTTGCCGTAGCCGGAGGAGCCGCGCACGTTGGGCTGGATCACCGCGTAGCCGAGCTCGTTCACCAGGAACTGCACGAACGGGTCCCACTCCGGGCGCGCCTGCTCCTCCGGTCCCCCGTGGATGCTGATGATCACCGGCACCGGCGCGCTGACGCGCGGCCGGTATACCCAGGCCGAGAGCAGCCGCTGGTGGGCGGCGACGCGGTCCCAGGTCGGGAAGCGCACCAGCTCGGGTGCGACCAGCGTCGCCGGGTCGATGGGACCCGTCTCGCTCTTGGTCCAGCGCGTCAGCTGATTGTGCTCGAGGTCGAACACGTACACGTCGCGTGGCACGGTGGCGGATTCCGCGGTCAGCGCCAGGCGCTTGCCCGTGCGCTCGAAGCGCACGGTGGCGATGCGCCCCTCGGGCAGGCCGGGCGGGGAGAGCTCGAGCTTCTGCTGAGTGTCGAGCACGGTGAGGCGGCTGCGTCCGTCCTCGTTCAGCACGTAGGCGACGTAGCGAGCGTCGGAGCTCACGTCGAAGTCCTCGACGTCCCAGGGCACGTCGGGGGTGACGCGGCGGTTCTCGTGGGTGACCGGGTCCTTGTAGCGCAGCTGCATGAACTCGGAGTTCTCGTCCGTGAGCACGTAGACCGAGCGCCCGTCGGGTGCGAAGCGCGCGGTGCGGATGCCGGTCTTGCCCGCCTTGGGGTCGATCGGCGTCAGCGTCCCGGTGGCGACGTCGGCGCTGTAGAGGTAGCTCTCGCTGGGCGAGAGGTACTTCCACACCAGCAGGCGCGCATCGTCGGGCGACCAGTCGAGCACGTACCAGGTCTCCTGACGGCCGCCGACCAGAAGCTGCGGTGGCCCCGCGGAGGTCACGTCCGCGACGTAGATGTCGTAGCTCACCCCGTCGCGCTCGTTGCCGTAGAAGGCGACGCGCCGGCCGTCGTGCGCCCACACCGGCGAGCCGTGGATGAAGGCGCCGCTCGTGAGTGCGCGCACGCTGCCGTTGCCGGCCTCGTGGTAGAGCTGCGCGTTCTCGTCCCCCATCTGATCCTTGAGAAACACGAAGCCGCTGCCGCTCTTGGCGCAGTGCGCCCAGCTGATCGGGTCGCGGTAGAAGGTGAGCTGCTCGCGCATGGCGAGCGGGGAGGGAACCCGGTGTACCTGCCCGGTCTCCCCGAAGCGCGTGCCGATCAACAGACTCCCGTCCGCGCACCAGTCGAGGAAGCGCGCGCCGCGCGACTCGAGGTAACGCGACAGGCGCTCGCCGAGCTTCGGGTCCGGCGGCGGGATGTTGTCGAATACCAGGGCACCCGACTCGCGGTGCTGCGGCGAAGTCTGGGCGGCCGCGGCCGTGAGGGCGAGGAGCGCAAGGCCGGCGAGGGCGCACGCCGGGGGCGCCCGGAACCACGGGGGACGATCACGCATGGGTGTAACGTAGCGTACAAGGTTACGATGTGTACATGGAGGACGCACCATACGTGCGGGATGTTCCCTTGACGCCGCGCCTGTATCGGCATCCGCACGGCATCACCGCGGTGGACGCCGAGTACCTGTATCCCGGGCACGCCGCCGCCCACATCGTCGTGGACCAGGCGCGTGCGGCGGTCATCGACGTCGGCACCAACAACTCGGTGCCCTACCTGCTCGCGGCGCTCGCTGAGCTTTCCGTCGCGCGCGAGGCGGTCGACGCCCTGTTCCTCACGCACGTGCACCTGGACCACGCGGGCGGCGCGGGCGAGCTCCTGCGCCACCTGCCCAACGCGAGCGTGTACCTGCATCCGCGCGGCGTGCCGCACATGGTGGATCCCACGCGCCTCATCGCCGCCTCCAAGCAGGTCTACGGCGAGGAGGCCTTCGCGCGCCACTACGGGCAGCTCGTGCCGATCCCGCGCGAGCGCGTGCACGAGGTCGCCGACGGGGAGCGCGTGCGCCTGGGCGCGCGCACGTTCGAGCTCATCCACGTGCCCGGTCACGCCCTGCACCATTACGCGCTGGTCGACCCGGCGCACGCGAGCCTGTTCTCCGGGGACACCTTCGGCATCTCCTACCGCGCACTCGACAACGCCAACGGCGCGTTCATCACCCCGACGACCCCGCCCTCGCAGTTCGACCCGGTGCAGCACGTCGCCTCCATCGACCGGATGCTCGCCTACCGGCCCGAGTCGGTGTACCTCATGCATTTCAGCCGCGTCACCGGCATCGCCCGACTCGGGGAGTCACTGAAGATGCAGGTGGCGCAGCTCGCGCGCATGGCGCGCGCGCACGCGCAGGACCCGGACCCCGGCCCGCTCATCCGCGCCGACATGCTGGCGCTGTGGCTCTCGCTCGCGCGCGCGCACGGCCTGACGCAGTCTGACGAGGAGATCGAGCGGATCCTCGCCGGCGACCTGGCGCTGAACACCCAGGGTCTACTCGTCTGGCTCAAGCGGGAGCAGCGTCCATGAAGCATCGTTTCCGTGCGTTTCGCATCCACCAGCGGGACGGCAAGGTGCACTCCGGCTTCGAGGACATCGGCCTCGGCGACCTCGCCGACGGGGATGTGGTGGTGCGCGTCACCCACTCGACGATCAACTACAAGGACGCGCTCGCCGCCACCGGCGCCGGCAAGATCCTGCGCCGCTACCCGCTCGTCGGCGGCATCGACCTGGCCGGCGTGGTCGAGTCCTCGCACGATCCGCGCTACCAGGCGGGTGATGCGGTCCTCGTCACCGGCTGCGCGCTCTCCGAGACCCACGACGGCGGCTACGCCGAGTACGCGCGCGTCAAGGGCGACTGGGTGATCCCGATGCCGAAGGGCATGAGCGGCGAGACCGCCATGGCGCTCGGCACGGCGGGCTTCACGGCCGCGCTCGCCATCCACCGCATGGAGCAGAACGGCCAGGTGCCCGGCGGCGGACCGATCGTCGTCACCGGCGCCTCGGGCGGGGTCGGCAGCCTCGCCATCGACATGCTCGCCGGGCGCGGCTACCCGGTCATCGCCGTGACGCGCAAGGCGGACGCCGCGGGGGCCTATCTCAGGCAGCTCGGCGCGCGCGAGGTGCTCGCGCACGATCAGATCGAGTTCGGCTCGCGCTCGCTCGAGACCGCGCGCTACGGCGGCGCGATCGACAGCCTGGGGGGCGAGGTGCTCACCTGGCTCACGCGCACCGTGGACTTCTGGGGCAACATCGCCAGCATCGGGCTGGCCGCCTCGCCCGAGCTGCACACGACGGTGATGCCGTTCATCCTGCGCGGCGTCTCGCTCATCGGCATCAACTCCTCGGCGACGCCGCGGGAGTGGCGGCTGAAGGTGTGGCAGCGCATCGCGACCGACCTGCACCCGCGGCACCTGGGGCACATCGTCACCCGCACCATCGACTTCGAGGACCTGCCCAAGGCCTTTCCGGACTACCTCGAGGGGCGGGTGACCGGGCGCACCGTGGTGAGGATCGGCGAGGAGCCAGAGGAGCGCCAGGAACCTACCCGCCGGTAGAGGGCGCGCCGCGGGGTGCGCGGGGTAGAATTCCGCTCCCCCGCCTGAGGCTTGAGCTATGTCACAGACACCCCTTAGCGCCGGCGCGCGCCTGCGGGCCGCGGTCGAGGCCGAGCGACCCCTGCAGATCGTCGGCACGGTGAACGCGTACGCGGCGCTCCTGGCCCGTGATGCGGGCCTGCGCGCCATCTACCTCTCCGGCGCGGGCGTCGCCAACTCCTCCTTCGGCCTGCCCGACCTCGGCATGACCTCGCTCGGCGACGTGTGCGAGGACGTGCGGCGCATCACGGGCGCCTGTGAGCTGCCGCTCCTGGTGGACGCCGACACCGGCTGGGGCGGCGCTTTCAACATCGCCCGCACGACGCGCGAGCTCACCCGCGCGGGCGCCGCCGGCATGCACCTCGAGGACCAGGTCGCCGCCAAGCGCTGCGGCCACCGCCCCGGCAAGGCGCTCGTGCCGGCCGAAGAGATGGTCGATCGCATCAAGTCTGCCGTGGACGCGCGTCAGGACGCGAGCTTCGTCATCATGGCGCGCACCGACGCGCACGCGGTCGAGGGACAGGAGGCAGCCCTCGAGCGCGCCGCGGCCTACGTGGCCGCCGGCGCCGACATGCTCTTCGCCGAGGCGCTGCAGACCCTGGCGCAATACCGCGAGTTCGCCGCGCGCGTGCCGGTGCCGGTGCTCGCGAACCTCACCGAGTTCGGGCAGACGCCGCTGTTCACCGTCGAGGAGCTCAGGTCCACCGGCGTGCGGCTCGTGCTCTACCCGCTGTCCGCGTTCCGCGCCGCGGCGCGCGCGCAGGCCCAGGTGTACGCGGCGATTCGCGCCGAAGGCACGCAGAAGCGCGTGGTGGACGAGATGCAGACGCGCGCCGAGCTCTACGACGTGCTCGGCTACCACGATTACGAGAGAAAGCTCGACGAGCTGTTCGGGAAGGTGAAGCCATGAACGACAACCCGCAGTTCAAGCCGAAGAAGTCGGTCGCGCTCTCCGGGGTCACGGCCGGCAACACGGCGCTGTGCAGCGTCGGGCGCAGCGGCAACGACCTGCACTACCGCGGCTACGACATCCTCGAGATCGCGAAGGTCAGCGAGTTCGAGGAGATCGCGCACCTGCTGATCCACGAGCGCTTCCCGAACCGCGCCGAGCTCACCGCCTACAAGGCGAAGCTGAAGAGCCTGCGCGGGCTGCCGGGGGCGCTGAAGAGCGCGCTCGAGCTGCTGCCGCCCTCGACCCACCCGATGGACGTGCTGCGCACCGGCACCTCGGTGCTCGGGTGCGTGCTGCCGGAGAAGGACGAGCACGCGGCGAGCGGTGCGCGCGAGATCGCCGACCGCCTGATCGCATCGCTCGGCTCGATGCTCGTCTACTGGTACCACTTCAGCCACGGCGGGGAGCGCATCCAGGTCGAGACCGAGGACGATTCCATCGGCGGGCACTTCCTGCACCTGCTGCACCGGCGCTCACCGCCGCCCTCCTGGGTGCGCGCCATGCACACCTCGCTCATCCTCTACGCCGAGCACGAGTTCAACGCCTCCACCTTCGCCGCGCGGGTCATCGCCGGCACGGGCGCCGACATCTACTCGTGCATCACGGGGGCGATCGGCGCGCTGCGCGGACCGAAGCACGGCGGCGCGAACGAGGCGGCCTTCGCGATCCAGGAGCGCTACGACACCCCGGAAGGCGCCGCCGAGGACATCCGCGCACGCCTCGCCGCGAAGGAAGTGATCATCGGCTTCGGTCACCCGGTGTACACGCTCGCCGATCCGCGCAACGAGGTGATCAAGGAGGTCGCGCGCAGCCTCGCGCGCGAGGCCGGCGACACCCGGCGCTTCGCGATCGCCGAGCGCATCGAGGCGGTGATGGCCGAGAGCAAGAAGATGTTCGCGAACCTCGACTGGTTCTCGGCCGTCTCCTACCACGAGATGGGCGTGCCGACCGAGATGTTCACGCCGCTGTTCGTCATCGCCCGCACCAGCGGCTGGTCGGCGCACGTCATCGAGCAGCGCGCGGACGGCAAGATCATCCGCCCGGCGGCCAACTACGTAGGTCCCGAGAACCTGAAGTTCGTCCCCATCGAGCAGCGACCCTAAGAGCCATCATGTCCGCCCACGACGTCAAGTCCGCCGAGCGGCCGCCCTTTGACGCGGCCCTCACCGCCATCGCCCGCTACGCGCGCGATGCCACCCTCGCCAGTCCCGCCGCCTACGAGACCGCGCGCTACTGCCTGATGGATACGCTCGCATGCGGGCTGCAGGCGCTGAAGTACCCCGCCTGCCGCCGGCTTCTCGGACCGGTCGTCCCGGGCGCGGTCATGGTGGGCGGGGCGCGCGTGCCCGGCACCTCCTACGAGCTCGATCCCGTGCAGGCCGCGTTCAACATCGGCGCCATGGTGCGCTGGCTCGACTTCAACGACACCTGGCTCGCGGCCGAGTGGGGCCACCCGTCCGACAACCTGGGCGGCATCCTGGCGGTCGCCGACTATCTGGCGCGCAACGCGGTCATGTCGGGCCGGGCGCCGCTGACCGTGCGCGACCTCTTGACCGCGATGATCAAGGCGCACGAGATCCAGGGCGTGCTCGCGCTCGAGAACAGCTTCAACCGCGTCGGGCTCGATCACGTGCTGCTGGTGCGCGTCGCCTCCACCGCGGTCGTGACGAGCCTGCTCGGCGGCAGCCCCGAGCAGGTCGTGAACGCCGTCTCCAACGCCTTCATCGACGGCGGGGCGCTGCGTACCTACCGGCACGCCCCCAACACCGGCTCGCGCAAGAGCTGGGCGGCCGGGGATGCCACCAGCCGCGCCGTGCGCCTCGCGCTCATCGCGCTCACCGGCGAGATGGGCTACCCGTCGGCGCTCTCGGCGAAGACCTGGGGCTTCTCGGACGTGCTCTTCCGCGGCAAGGCGCTCGCGCTGCCGCAGCCCTTCGGCAGCTACGTCATGGAGAACGTGCTCTTCAAGATCTCCTTCCCGGCGGAGTTCCACGCGCAGACCGCGGTGGAGGCGGCCCTGCAGCTGCACGCGCAGGTCGCCCCGCGCCTCGAGGACGTCGAGCGCGTCGTGATCGAGACCCAGGAACCCGGGGTGCGCATCATCGACAAGACCGGTCCGCTCGCGAACCCCGCCGACCGGGACCACACGATCCAGTACATGGTGGCGATCCCGCTGATCTTCGGACGGCTCACGGCGGCGGACTACGAGGACGAGGTGGCGAAGGATCCGCGCATCGATCGCCTGCGCGCCAAGATGCAGGTGCGCGAGAACGAGACCTTCACCGCCGAGTACTACGCGCCCGAGAAGCGCTTCATCGGCAACGCGGTGCAGGTGTTCTTCAGGGACGGCAGCCACACGGCGCGCGTGCAGGTGGACTTCCCGATCGGCCACCGCAGGCGACGCGCGGAGGGCATGCCGGTGCTGGTGAAGAAGTTCGAGGCCTCGGTGGAGGCGCACTTCCAGCCGAAACAGGCCGAGCGCGTCAAGGCGCTGTTCGCGGCGCGTCCCGAGCAGCTCGAGAAGCTGCCGGTGAACGAGCTCATGGCCGCGCTGGTCACCAACGGGCCCGCGTAGGCAGGCGCGCCTGCCGGGGTGACTTGCTGAGGAGGTGGGCGTGACGCGCCAGCCATCGCCGCGACCGCGCCGTCAGACACACGCTTCGATGTACCGCGAGGGTAACGCGCGCTGTGGCGACAAGCCGGGCCTGATCGGCCGCGCAAAAAGAACCGGCCCGCCATCCCGGGGTATCCGCACCGGCGTGGCGGGCCGTTCCTGCGCTCGCGCTCTCGGGGGTGCTTACCCGACGCGCACCGGGACGAAGATCTGGGCGTCGCCGCGCTGGATGAGCAGCGCGATGTGGCCCTTGGACTTCTCCACGAGGCTCCTGAGCTCCTCCGCCGAGGTCACCGGCGTGCCGTTCGCGGCGATCACCACGTCGCCCGACTGGATGCCGGCCTCGGCCGCCGGCCCGCTCGAGCGCTCGACGACGAGCCCGCTCTTCATGCCGCTCTGACGCTGCTCCTCGGGGCTCAGCGGTCGCAGCGCAAGTCCGAGCTTGCCCCCGTCCTGCTGGGCGGCGTGGGCGGAGGCGGTGCGCTTCTCCTCGAGCGAGCCCAGCGTGACGCTCACCGTGCGGGCCGCGTGGTTGTGCCAGATCTCCAGGTTCACCACCGTGCCGGGCGCCAGGGCGGCGACCAGCGACGGCAGCTCGTTGGAGTCAGTGAGCAGCTGGCCGTTGAGCTTGAGGATCACGTCGCCCGGCTCGATGCCGGCCTTCTGCGCAGGTCCGCCCTTCTCGACGCTCGCCACCAGCGCGCCTTCCGGCTGCGGCAGCCCGAAGGAGTCGGACAGGCCCTGACTGACGCGCTGGATCTGCACGCCGATCTTGCCGCGGGTGACGTGCCCGGTCGTCTCGAGCTGGTTGCTCACCTGCACGGCGACGTCGATCGGGATCGAGAACGACACGCCCATGAAGCCGCCGCTGCGGCTGTAGATCTGCGAGTTGATCCCGACCACCTCGCCGCGCATGTTGAAGAGCGGCCCGCCGGAGTTGCCGGGGTTGATCGGCACGTCGGTCTGGATGAAGGGCACGTAGCCGGACTCGAGCGTGCGGCCCTTGGCCGAGACGATGCCGGCGGTGGCCGAGTTCTCAAAGCCGAACGGCGCGCCGATCGCCAGCACCCACTCGCCCACCTTGAGGTTGCGCGAGTCGCCGAGCTTCACGGTCGGCAGGTCGTGGGCGTTGATCTTGATCACCGCGACGTCCGAGCGCGTGTCGACGCCGATCACCTTGGCGGTGTACTCGCGCCGGTCGGTCATGCGCACCGTGACCTCGGTCGCGCCGTTCACCACGTGGGCGTTGGTGAGGATGACGCCGTCGGGACGGATGACGAAGCCCGACCCCTCCCCGCGCACCGGCTGCTGCTGCTGCGGGGCCTGGAACGGCAGGCCCTTGAAGAACGGGGCGAACGGGCTGTTCGGGCCGTAGGGGTTCTGCTCACCCGGCTCGCCCTGGTCATCGCCCTCCTCGTCGCCCTGGTTGATCGCGTTCAACTTGGTGACGACCGTGATGTTGACGACCGCCGGGCCGTAGCGCTGCACCATGGAGGCGAAGTCCGGCACGTTGACCGTGGGACCTGCGGGTGCGGCCGTGGCGGTCGCGGGCGCCGCCGCGCTCACCGCCGCGGCCGGGGTCGCGTGCGCGCGCGTCGCGTGGAGCGCGCTCAGCGGCACGGCGATGGTCGCCGCGCCGATGACGGCGGCGACGAGGGGTTTCCTGATCAGGGTCGGCAGATTCATGCTTGCGGTGCTCCGGACGAATGCGACCCGGGTCGGGTCTCTTGAGCGTGAACCTTAAGGAGGCCGCCTTACGGCAGCCTTAAGGGCGTGAGGAGGCCGCCCGGTGCAGACGCGGATCAGCGCGTTCCGGAGTTCTCCGGCTCGTTGAGGAAGGTCGCGGGTCGCGGCTCGGTCTTCAGCGGCGGGCTCTGGCGCGCGTAGTAGGCGGCGATCAGGGCGATCTCCACGTCCTTGAGGTTCGCGGCGAAGCCGGTCATCACCGGGTTCTTGCGGCCGCCCTTCTTGTACTCACCGAGCGCGCGCACCAGGTAGTCCTCGTGCTGGCCGGCGAGCGAGGGGTACATGGGAGCGACCGCGACACCGTCGGCGCCGTGACAGGAGGAGCACAGCTGCGCAACCTGCGGCACGGTCAGTGCGCCCTTGCCCGTGGGGGTGAGGGGCTTGCCGGCGAAGTAGGCGGCGATGTCGGCGATGTCCTGCTCGGAGAGCTCGGAGGCCTGCGAGTGCATCGTGATGTGCGCCCGGTCGCCGCTCTTGTAGCCCTGCAGCGCCGCGACCAGGTACTCGGGGTGCTGGCCCTCGAGGCGCGGCACGCTGTACATCGGGTAGGCGTTCTTGTAGCCGTCGATGCCGTGACAGCCGAGGCAGGTGTACGAGATTTCCTTGCCGCGCTTCGCGTCCCCGGTCGGAACGGGCGGCGGCGCCGGGGCCGCCTGAGGCGAGGGAGCGGGGGCACTCTGCTGCGCCTTAGCGGGAGCGGCGAGCACCACCGCCGCGAGCGCGCAGAGACATGCTGCCGGTATTGCCCCGCGACCTCTCATCCGACTCCCCGCCCTTGCAAAACGGCCCCGAATCTTACGGACTCGCCACGGCAAATGCCAGACAATCCCCGTACTTATGATCGCCCTCATCCAGCGCGTCCTCGACGCCTCGGTGCGCATCCGCGGCGAGACGGTGGCCGCGATCGGACCCGGGGTGCTCGCACTGGTCGCGGTGCGTCGCGGGGACACGCAGGCCGACGCGCTGCGTCTCACCGAGCGGCTGCTCGCGTACCGCGTGTTCGCCGACGGCGAGGGCCGCATGAACCGCTCCGTGCGGGACGTCAGCGGCGGCCTGCTCCTCGTCCCGCAGTTCACCCTCGCGGCCGACACGAACAAGGGCACCCGCGCAGGTTTCAGCACCGCGGCTGACCCCGAGGATGCGCGGCGGCTGTTCGGGTTTTTCATCGAGTGCGCGCGTGCCGCCTATCCTTCTGTTTCCGCTGGCGTATTTGGCGAGCACATGCAGGTCACCCTCGTCAATGACGGGCCCGTGACGTTCTGGCTCGAGACCTGAAGTTACGGCTTGAGCGTGACGTGCGTCCCGGAATGTCCGCGAACTTGTGGGGTCTAAGCGACGTATTTGACCTATCATTTCAGTTTGCCAGCGCGCGATGCGCGGCAGTCTGTGGAGGCGATTTTTATGGGCATTGGAATGCGCGAGCTGGTGATCATTCTCCTGGTCGTGCTCGTCGTCTTCGGCGCGAAGAAGCTGCGCACCGTGGGCTCGGACCTCGGGCACGCCGTGCGGGGTTTCAAGAAGGCGATGAACGACGGCGAGGAGGAGCAGAGCACCCCGCCGAAGCAGATCCGCGCCGAAGGTACGGACGCCGAGTTCCCGGAGGTCGCGAAGAAGAGCGAGACGAAGTCCGAGCGGAGCACCTGACCTGTTTGAAGGGCGGTTCTTTGAGGTCCTGATCATCTTCGTCCTGGCACTGATCGTGCTGGGACCGGAGAAGCTGCCGCGCGTGGTCTCCGAGGTGGGTCGCTGGCTCGGGCGGGCACGCGCCATGGCGCGCCAGTTCCGCGAGCAGCTGGAAGAGGAAGTGCAACTGGAGGAAGCGCGCAAGGCCGCTCCCATGACACCGCCACCCTCCGCCGCCACAGCACCGCCGCCCGAGGCGCCGCCGCCGGAGCCGGCGCCGAGCGCGCCGCCGCCGCCCCCGGACACCTTTTCCCACGCCCACCCCACGGATGCCACCGGCGCGGATACCACGGTGCGGCCCGCCAACGATCCAGTGAGCGCCGATGAGCGGCGAACCTGAGAAGCTCGCCGAAGGTACGCTGATCTCGCACCTGCTGGAGCTGCGCGACCGGCTGCTGCGTGCGCTCATCGCCGTCGGCATCGCCTTCGTGCCGTGTCTGCTGAACGCCAATGAGCTGTTCAGCTTCGTGGCCCAGCCGCTGCTGGAGAAACTGCCGGCGGGCAGCAACCTCATCGCCACCGGCGTGATGTCGCCCTTCACCACGCCCTTCAAGCTGTCGTTCTTCGCCGCCCTGCTGATCGCGATGCCCTACGTGCTCTACCAGCTGTGGGCATTCGTCGCGCCCGGCCTGTACCGCAAGGAACGGCGCTTCGCGGTGCCGCTGCTGGTCTCGGCGATCCTCCTCTTCTATGTCGGCGTCGCCTTCGCCTACTACTTCGTGTTTCCGGTGATGTTCCAGTTCTTCGCGCACACCACGCCCAAGGGCGTCTCGATGATGACCGACATCAACAACTACCTGGACTTCGTGCTCACGATGTTCTTCTGCTTCGGGCTCGCCTTCGAGGTGCCGGTCGCCGTGGT